>JAIPIW010000037.1 GCA_021734525.1 Candidatus Altimarinota bacterium
TCCAAATCCATCGAAAAATACTTCACAATTTCTCGGATTTTCTTCTCAGAAATTTTGGAACGGTTTGCATACTTGTTTTTCTTCATCATGACCACAGATTAGCGTTTTTTATTTCGCTATTCTAGGCATGACCCTTAATTTTTAATTAACAACAATGTCAACAAAAAATCACTTTATTGTTATTTTATTTTTTTCATCATCCGATACAACACATACCAAAACCTCTTAAATATCACTTCTTGCCCACTCATGTACGTTTTTCTTTCACCCCCAAATTTCCATTTAAATTCAGAAATTCCGCTATAGGGGTGATTAGTTTTACCTTCTGGAGCAATTCCTAAAAAATCATAGGTTAAACAACTCTTTTCTTTAGCTGCTTGAATCATTTCCCACTGCAGTAAGTAGGGAGCCATGAGATTCCGTAATTCTGGAGCAGAACTAGAAGCTCCAAAGTAATAAATCGCTTTTTTGCCACAAAAAGTACTAATTGCCGTTGCTACTTTCTGGTGTTTTAATTCCGCAAAGAAAAGCACTGCGTGGTCTTTTAATTCTTTGAGAAATTTCTCGTAGTAGGACTTTTCATGACCAGAAAAGCTATCTCTTTCTGTTGTTTGATTATTCAATTTCCAGAAATCATCTAAATCTTGGGCGGTAAATTTACCATTGGGAATAGCTATAATTTTTACGCCTTTTTTGCGAGCTAAATTAATATTATAGCGCCCCTTGCGTTTCATTTCCGCCAAGATTTCTTCATCTGTTTTAGTAAGATCTATTTCTAACGTATCTGTCGGTTGATAATTCTGGGTGGCAGTTTTGGTTTTTACGGGAAACTTAAATTCCCTAAAATATGGATCTGTTCGCCAAAACATTCCTCCCGTTTTTTTTAATCTTTGCGCTACCTCTGTAATTAATAAATCTCCTGCCTTTTTATCCTTTTGGGGATCAAAAACAGGACCTCTGGCGGAATACCACCAGAATTTATTTAAAAGACCGGTAGTCATTCTGACACAAAGCACCACTGCTTTTATTTTTTTATTCTCCCTAACCCCAAATCCTAACACCTGCCCTCGACCAGGAATTTTTTCCTGGAGATTCTTCCAAGCAGATATTTGATGGATAGAACCAAAAGAAGAATTTATTATAAATTCATCCCACTGCGCTTGGTCTTCTTTGGAAAATTCAAAAAAGTCTAAAGACATATTTATTTTTATAGATAGTTTTTAACTCTCAATTGCCAAAGGAGTGTACACAATCTTAATCTTGGTGGAAGAGGTTTTTCCATCTGGTCCAAAAGCAATAACTTCATAGATATTTTCTCCTTCTATGAGGTTGGGATTAGGGACATCTGCGCTGGCGAAATAAGTAAATTCTGTATTACCTGGTTGGAATTTTTGCAAACGGAAACCATTAATCTCTACGGCGTTGGTTTTGGGATCTACAATACCAGAAATAGTAATCGTACTACTAGAAGTCTGGTAGGGGTCTTCTAAACTAGCTACTGCCGGACGAGTAATAACGGGAGCTTTAAACTCACTAATAGTGCTTTCTATTTTTGGTTCTCCTGTTGCCTCTTGGTTAGCTTCTCCTTCGTACATAACCGTTATTTCTTCCGGAGCAGATCTTTTTCCGTCTCTAGTAACCGCAATAACAGAATATTTGTTTTCTCCTGGAACAAGAGTCCCGAATTTTTTAGAAGCAAAGTAAGCCCACTTCCGGTCTCCTGGTTGGAAACGAGTCAAGGTGTAACCATTAACAATTATTTGTACCGCCTGCAGAGGAGAAGTTCCTTCTACCTTGAGGGTATCTTGGCTAGCAGGAATAACACTACCATTTTCTGGACTAAGAACCTTAGGAGGTTCTAATTCGGTAGATATTTCTAGATTAGGTTGTGTTATTTTAGGAACAGTAATCTCTATTCTTCTTCTAATTTGTGCTACTTCTTGTGGGAAAAATCCTTCTAGGTTCTGCAAATGCCATTCTGATTCTATAAAACCAGTATCTAGAATCTCTAAGATATCTTCTCCTGCTTCCAGACGAGTGATGTTCGTCGGAGAAACAACTAGTTTCTGTCCCACTCCCATCTTAATATTTTTAGATTCTTTGTTTTCTTCGTCCAAGAAAACATCTACATCCGTGCTTCCCTTAATGAGTCGGATAGAATCTTGGGAATTACTAGTAGAGAGATCGAAAATAGTTCCCCGTACATGTAAGAGAACTCGTGGAGTTTCTACTTCAAACTTAGAATTGGATTCAGAATTGAAGTCATCATCAGAAACTCTGGCCCAGATTCTTCCAGAAACTAGTTCTATTCTTACAATCTTTTTGCCAGAACTCTTTTCTTCTAGTTCTTCTAGGAAAATTTCGGAATTAGAATCTAGAAAAATAACATTTCCACTCATAAATTCTAAACTCACCCGTGAATTACCACCGGTGCGGATAGAATCTCCCTCTAAGAATTTCTGTTCTGTATACGCTGGTGTCCAGGTTTCTGAATCTGGAAAGGAAAACTCTGCTCTTCCTTTATGCACCTGTATTTCTACAGAAGCGGCTTCCGTTCTTTCGTCAGAAAAAAGGTAGGTCAGGAATTTTCCTCCTAACCACATTAAGAAACCAAACGCTACGAGGAAGGTTATTAAAGGAATAAAGTTCCGTCGCTGACGTCGACGTCTAGAAAAAGAAGAACGGTGGGGTCTACGACCAAGTTTCATGATCGGTATATATTGTTGAAGAATTTTAACAAATTGGCAAATTTTAAATTTGGAATAAGAAACTTCGTTATTCCAAAAAAAGTAACATAATTGGATTAACAAAATAGTCATTTCAGAGTACCCCTTTATATCTAAAGGGAAAAATTTGGATTTTTTTCAAAAAACCTTAGACTTTACTTCAGAAATAAAAACACAAACATGCTTGCAAAAAAATGGTTATTTACGTTTGGGGTCTTTCTTTTAGGAACTCCTTTTTTAGCTACTCATGCTCGGAATGTCGAGATGGTACCCGTCAAAACAATCTACACTAAACCAATAGATGTCCGAGTAGATAAAAAAGGCCTCCTTTTAACTGGGAAAGCCTGGATAAAAAATGCCACAGTGGAAGATGTTCATACTGTTACTGTGAAGTTAATAGACAACTATAATGCGGAAGTTTGGAAAGAAGATATTTTCTGGAGTCCAGAATTTTTGGTATCTGATTCCAGATGGACCGAACAACAAATTCTAGTTCCTTTCTCTCATGACTTTGCTAAAGAATCTGTCTCTGGGAATTTTGATGTTGTTGTTTTAGCCAAAAACAAAAAGAACAAATTAACCGCTAAGGGAGAACGAAAGATTTCTTTAATAAAAAGAGAGCACGTTACTAAAATTTCTGATCTCCAAATAACTAAAAACGGGGAAGTAAAACTAGCTTTCTCCGCCTTTAATGAAGGTGGTGATCCGCAAAAGATGTCTCCGGAAGTAAGTGTGAGAGTACAACCCCAAATAGATGTTTTTGAACACGTTTCTGGTGGAAGACTAATCTATTCTGAAAAAGGAACTCCTATTGAATTCAAGGCTAACGAAAGTAAAGAAATTCACTTCAAGATTCCTAAACCAGATCAGCCAGAATCTTATGTGATTGAAGTCCAGCTTTTTGATGAAGACGGAGAACCACTAACTGGAATCTTGAGAAAAAGATTACTGGTAGATGGAGATTTTGCAGAAATTAGTTCCCTTACTTTTGAACCAGAAAGGTTTTTAGAAACAGGAGAAAGTGTCACTTTCTCTTTTATTGGTGTGGCTAGAAGAAGTGAAAGTCCCCTAACTATGAAAGTTACTTCTAAGCAGAAATTTAGGAATAAGGTGATTAACAAGGGAACGAAAGAAAAAGAAATCACTGCTTTTGATTTCGCAGAATTCAAAGAGAGTTTTACTTTCCCTATAGTAGAACCAGGAGCTTCCCGATTCGAAGTAGACGTAGAACTGGTAAGAGATGGAAAAGTTATCGAGGAAAAAACATTTACTACCACTCAGTTCCTCAAATACGATACTCCAGCCTACCAAGTCTACGATACTGTGATGACCTACAAGTGGTTAATGTGGTTAGTAGTTCTAGTTATTGTTGCTGGACTTAGTTTCTTGATTTGGAAACTAAGAAGAAGATCTAAGATCTTTAATCTGCTTTTCTTAGGGATTATGTCTTGGAGCTTGTTTAGTGGGGTTGGGTATGCGGATTTTTGGAATCAGTGGGATCATCCAACTGAAAATTCAAACTACAATCCTCAATCGAAAGAAGGATTCGAATTTATGAGATTTGAAGGTGATATTTATACAGAACCAGATTACTATCCTTTCTTCGCTTATCCACAACATCCTAACGGAGAACTAGCGGAACCAACTGTGGTTAATATAAGATTCCTTCAAGGAGAAGAAGTAAGACCATTAAATAATAAAGACGGTGTAATAGCTAATTTTGCAGAAGATATAGAATTTTCAGAGGACTTTCTATTTGAAGAAAATATCCAAATTGGAGAAGATAGATCTTCTTACTTATTTGAATTTCCTATCCCAGAATATACTTTTGGAGAATATGATGATGGCGAATGGACTCCTCAAATTTACTTTGAAGTTCCCATGGGAGATGAGGATCCAATAGGAGCATATGTTACTTTCACTAATGAAGATGAAGAGTTATTGACAATCAATATTGACACCACTATTCCAGAACTTACTTTTACTTACGATCCACCCGCAGAGGATGGTCTAACTTCTGGAGAAGTTAATGTCACAGTAACCTGTGATGATGGAGAGATTGGTTCTGGTTGTTTTCCTATTGATTTAGATCCTTTTGCGGTTAAAGGAAACTTTGGAGAAGGGTTTTTAGGAAATAATGGTTTTGAAATTTGTGATAGAGTAAAAAACTGTACAGATTTCACAGAAACTCAACTACTTATTGATTATTATGATCCAGTTGGACCAAGTTTCGATGGAGTTACTCTTAAACAAACTGACGGTGAAATCACTAGATATGGAGGAGGAGAACCTGAGGCTAATCCCTTATCTTCTAGCGCTTCATTTACCTTCACAATTACAGATCCAGAAGATCCAAGTGAAATAGAGTTTGATCCAGAGCTTTTTGATGATAATGCTTGTGGACCAATAGACGAAGGAAATAATGTTTATCTACAACAACCAGTTATCTTAAGTTGGACATCTAGAGAAGAAGATCCCGATTTTACTGGTTTCGAGGTGGAACGAAGAGAGGACGAAGGGGAATGGATTTCGTTGACTAACCAACTAGAGAGTCAGGCTTTAGAACCTATTGGTTCATACGAAACTTACTCTTTTGTGGATTATGCCATTTCTGAAGCTACTGATTTTGAATATCGTCTAAAATCCCATAGTTCCGAGGGATCCTCAGATCCAATTAAAATTACTGAACAAATAGAAAATTTTGATCTAGGAGATATTGAAGTTAGTATTTTTAGTGCCACAGCTAGTAACAAAAGGTGTTCCAGTAAACGTGTATCCTGTGCAAGAAACACAATAGATAGAGAAGGAGAAACAAATCACTACGAAGGTGGAATATGTGCTTTCCATGAATTACCTGGAGACGGAGAACAAGAAGGCGCATGTTCTGATGGTGGTCTCTTTCCACTCTGTTTTCCTTTTAACCTGTTTTCAAGTGGTGACACCCTACCGTTCACCTTGCCATTCATACTATCCGGAGATTAGTCATTTATATTATAATATAACGCTGAGACATGTTTAATACCCCGGGTTCCTAGCCCGGGGTATTATTTTATTCTTTTTGATCAGACTTATTTTACCAGCATAATTCTTCTTACAGCAGAAAAGTCACCAGCTCTCATGGTCATGATGTACAAACCAGATGAGACTGATTGACCATTCCATACTGTTTGATGATAGCCGGCTGCTTTCCGTTCATTCA
>JAIPIW010000038.1 GCA_021734525.1 Candidatus Altimarinota bacterium
TCGTCCAACAAACGGGACTATGGGGAGGATAACTCGGTTTCAATGCAGAAAAAGTTTCTAACCTTTTGAAGTTTGGAAGTTTGTCTGCTTTAATCAGTTTTTCAGTCATAGAAAAATCCATGCCATCAATTCCTATGATAATTTTCTTCATTTACATATACCCCAACGCCCTAAGACTTTCCATCTGATTCTCCTTATCCAAATTTCTACCACTCCGTTCTTTTACTTGTGTAGTTTCGATTTCTTTAATAATCTCTTCGAAATTGGAAGCCTCTGAATCGACAGGTTCTGTACAAGGATAACAACCAAGACTCCTAAATCTTTTTCCGTTTTTAGAAAGGTATAATGGACAAACAGTAGCATTTTTCTTTTGAAGGTATTCCCATATCTGTTTTTCTGACCAATGAAGCAAAGGATGAATTCTCGTGTGATTAGATTCTTTATATTCTGTCGCATATATTCCCCACCCCGAAAATTCCGTATCTGTTAAGCTAACTACTCCAATATCATCATCTTCCCGCCCCGCCCCCGTAACCTCCAATTGCTTAAAATTACAATCATTATCCCTCGGGGAAAAATAGTTTTCCTCATTCCGGACCCCACACTCATCCCTCCTGATCCCAACTATCAAAGCATCAAAACCATACTTCGCTAGAGCTTTCTTTAAGTTTTGGGTTTTTAGTTGATTACAACATTCAAAACTTCCGCAAGTTTCTTTTGAACATCCTTCTGAAAGTGCTTCTTCATTTCTGTGTATGATCAATTTAAACCCGAACTCTTTTTGTAATTTGTCCCTTATTTCATACATCTCAGGAAATTTATAGCCAGTATCTAAGTGGATTACTGGAAATGGTTGATATCCAAAAGCATCTTGGATTAAATTGATAATTGCCGTCGAGTCCTTTCCAAAAGATGAAAGCATTGCAGGATTTTTGTACCTCGCTTTCACCTCCCTTAGGATAAACACCGACTTTTCTACGTTTTCTTTGACGCCCATATCTATAAAATGAAAAGACTGTTTTTAAATTTTAGTGAGGTGGGTTAACTACAAAAATTGTTCGATAAAATCTTTTTCATATAACTTCGCATGGTGAATGGCCATCCTTTTTCCTATCTCTTCTTCGGCAGAACCGCCCATCTCTTCGGTGTATTTTTCAGGACGGTAATATTCCCATACTATCTCCTTGTCTTTGTTAATTTCGAAAATTCGCCCACTATCACTTTCAACTATCAAAACATTTCCATTGGGAAGAACTTGTGCATCGCCTCTTGTCAGTGTAAAAAAATCAGGGTCTTTGTACTCCCAAACTACTTCCAATGTGAAGGGATCTATTTCAATTAGTCTTGACCATTCCCTATATCTTCCATTATCAAAGATCATAATGTTGCCATTGGGTAACATTGTAGGATCATGGGGCCCTTGGATATCCCCTTCAATATCAAACTGAGTAATCCTCCAAACTACCTCTTTGGTGTCTTTGTCCAAAATGAAAACCATACTTCCGTGCCTAAATGAAAAGAGCCAGTTTCCTTCTTGGAATGGTCTTACCATCTTATCTCCCAAAAGCATCTCAAAATCAGAGTTTTTGTTTTTAGGAAGGGTTCTAATAGAGTTTGCGTGATAGTAATCATAGTTTGCTCCCCAAATACTGGTATTCTTCTTGTGTTCTTCTGGAATGAAAAAATTAGAAGGTTTTTCTAGCTCCAACGGTTGATGAAATTGTTTTAAGTATCCTAGATGTTCCCACGTAGACCAGTTTCCAATTAATTCTCCGGCCTGGGTGTATTCTAAGATTACATCAAATTCTACTAATCTTCCATGGTATTCATGCGTTTCCTTTGTCAGAGTTAAAATAGTGTTACCTGGAGTGATTGAAATTTCATGATGAATAACCGGAGATGTTTTTTCCCAGATAATCTCATCATCAAAAGTATATTTTCCAAATAATGGTTTTTCATAACTCACCTGAGCAAGATAAGTTCCATCTTCTTGAATAATCCCCAAATGAGTAGAATTCCATTCATGAACCACATTTCCTTGGATATCCATTAGTTTACCCTGAAATAAAATGTAACCGGGATAGACCTCTGATTCGCTGTAGATATGCACCCCGGATAAACTCTCGTCGAAGAGAACCTCTTCTTGAAAAGAAACCTGTGAATAAACAAACCATAAGAAAAACAGTATAACTAAAACAACTGCCAAACGCCTTAACAAAGTTTCATATTTCTTAAAAAAACTTTTCAGGGGAATTATAAATGTTTTAGAAAGAAATGCTGCTGTGGCTGCAAAAAATATCGCGAGAAAAGTGATTAAATAAGAACCAAATGAGGTTACAAGATATCCTCCCGTTCCAGGATCAATATAAGCACTAGCCAAATTAATCGCCAAAATAAACAACACTAAACTAAATCCTTTTCTCATGAGCATAATAAAAAAGGGAGGTATAAAAACTTAATCCTATGTCAAGACAAAGTTACCTTTCAAAACTTTATTTGGAAAAACTTTCATACCATGTTTAGTAATTTCCATCTCAACCGTTTTTCTATCAATAGACGTTCCTCTCATTTTAACAACTTCTAACGCCCGCTTTCTTGTACCCCCTGGATAGAAGACATTGTAAATTGCGATTATACCATCAGACAAGAAGGAAACAGCCTCTCCCTGTTCTACAAAGTTTGTTCCGACGTGCGAAGGATTCGAAACCTCTCTAATTAAGAAAGAAGTCATTTTATGGCTTTCTAAATATCTAAAAAGCTGCTCCATATAAATTCTAAACCTAGAGCTCTCTCCAGAGAAAGCAGAAGCAATAGAAGATAAAGAATCTATCAGAACTATATCTGGCTCAAAATCACTTGGAATCAAAACCGGTTGAACATCAATCAATAATTCTTTTTTCGCCTCAGAAAGAAGGGCCTCTACAGAACGTGCAATGTCTAGAGCATTAAATCTCTCAACCCTCAGCACACCTTGCTTTTTGTATTTCTCAACATTCGCACCAAAAGATTTCATATGACCTTCTAGCCGATATTCTGGCTCCTCAAAACTCATGTACAAAACTTTTTTTCCATTTTCACAAGCCTGTTTTGCAACTTCTAAACAAAAGATTGTTTTTCCAGAACCTGGGCCACCTTCTATCAGAACAGCACTTCCTTCAGGAATTCCACCTTCTATTAGAACATCAAATCCGGGAACTTGGGTTTTTAGCCTTGGTCTGTCTGCAGTATTTACCACCTTTTTATTCTTATCATAAGTTTTGGGAGAATTAAGTTGTTTCAAGGGACTAGTTGCCAAGATATCCTCTTCGACCTGTTTCGAAGGCTCGACTTTTTCTTTTTTCTTAGAATCTTTTCTAGAAAAACCGAAAAATGAATGTTTTGGTTTTTCTTGTTTCTTAATCTTTTTCTCTTGAGAAACAACTGGAATTGTCTTTTCAAGTTTTTTAACAGGTTTAGCAACGACTACCTTCTTCTTAGACTTCTTAGAACTCTTTTTTACCACCTTCTTCATGTAACACCTAAAACGTTTTTGTTTATAAATGTTTTGATAAAAACTCTTTTAAACTAACTTTTCAAATAAGATTCATGGCTCTATAGCTCAGCGGTAGAGCGCCGCTCTCATGAGGCGGAGGTCCCGAGGTCAGCACTCGGTAGAGCCATTCTTATCTTTTCGGCCATCTCCTTAAATTCTTTATCCGTAGGTTTTGGATCCAGAGTTTCTCTCGCCCCCTTAAACCCCTCATCCCCCATCGGAAAAAGCTTAATATGCACATGATCCAACTCCAACCCCTCCACCATCATACCCACCTTAACAGGACTTAAGGATTTATCGAGAGCTTTGGCAACTTTTTTAGCAACCAACATCAGCCTAGAATATATTTCGTCATCTAACTCAAACAGCCAGGGAGCCAAATGTTTCTTAGGGATAACCAATGTTTGACCTTTCATAAATGGAAAAGCATCAAGAAAAACAATCGCATCTTTGTCCTCATAAATCTTATAACAAGGAATCTCTCCACTCACAATCTTACAAAAAATGCAATCTTCTTCCATGAATAAAAAAAACTTCTAGAATATAAAAACCTATTCCTTACTCAACTGCCTATTAATAATTTCTTTAGAAAAAGACATTTTGAAAGGTAGCATCAGTTCGAAAAACCTGAAAGGTTTTTCTGGCTCACCAACGATTGAAGAAACAAACCTACAAATTTCCCTAGAGATACAATTTCTTTCGTCATGAAGAGTTATGGGAATTTTATGATACATAGCCTTAATCATTTTTTTGTGATCCCTTATTCTCGCTAGAACGGGCAAACCCATCAATTCTTCAATATCTCCCAAATCTTCTTCGTGTTTTGGATCTCTAATTCTATTAACCACCACGCCTTCGATAGGCGTATTGTTTTTTTTAGCTATCATCGCTGCCTTCAGGGAGGTTGCAAGAGTAACATGATCTGGAGTCGTTACAACAAAAATTTTGTCTGCCGCCGCGATCACAGGCTTCATCTCTGAGTGGTGGGGGCTAGAATCTAAAATAATGTAATCATACCTATACTTCATTTTTTCCAGAACTTTTTTTAGACGATAAACATCTACCTCTTCACTATAGTCCATCGCAGCAGGTACAACATCAAAACCATGGGCCTCATAAATAGCATTATGCAACCCCACCCCAAGTAAAGCGTCGTGGAGAGTTATTTCATTTGTTAAATCCAAATATAGGCCAATATTAGGCGCAGAAAAATTTGCATCTACCAGAAGAACCTTCTTCCCATAATGATTGGCCAGACTGCTCGCAGTCTCAAGAGCAAGGGTAGTTTTCCCAACCCCTCCCTTTACAGAAACGAATGCTAAAATAGGTGCCACCATCTTTTTTGTGAGCTTCGAGCAAAACCTGAACTGGCTTGCTC
This sequence comes from Candidatus Altimarinota bacterium, assembly GCA_021734525.1. Lineage (GTDB taxonomy): Bacteria > Patescibacteriota > Gracilibacteria > UBA4473 > UBA4473 > JAIPGU01. The sequence goes on from JAIPIW010000038.1 coordinate 4,911, forward strand.
AGTGCTTTTTTATTATATAATAGAACATATATTTCGCAGTATATAAATTTTTTGTGAGCTTCGAGCAAAACCTGAACTGGCTTGCTCAGTGCTTTTTACAATTCCTTGGAGACTTTTTCCCCAGAAACCAACCCCCCAAAAAGAAGGAGAAAGAAAACCTAAAATGAATCTTAAATAGCCTTAACCGATTAAATGCCTAAGTTTATAAAATAAGTCGTCCATAAATCTCCGAGGTAAAGATGAATTTGTCAAGTTTTTCAGGAGTTATTAAGTTGGTTTTGATAAGTTTGCCTTTTATAATAATAATAGCACTCTCCGTATTTTTTTTATTAAGGATGAATAAAAAAGTAAGCAAAGAACTAAGGGAAGAGAAAAAGAAAAAAGAAAAGTATAAAAAAGAATTAAAAAAGGTAAAAAAAATTAGGAAATTGGCCATCAAGTTAGATAAACTAGACAAGGTAGCAAGAAGATTCTTTGAGGAAAGATTGGGGATCAGTGTAAACTTGAATTATTTGGAAATTTCTAAAAAAGCAAGAAAAGGTTCCGTTCTGGAAGAATTCTCTAACTTGATGTTAAACTTAATGTACAAGGGCCTAGAACTCACTGAAAAAAGAATGGAACAGGGTATAACCTTGTTTGAAAGATTAATCTCTGAACAAACCTAAATTCTAATCTTTACAACATCAATTAGAAATTGCTTTAAAACAAAAATTACTAACGTTAACATAATAAAATAAAAACTCATATCTATAGCCCCCATCTTTTTTGTAAGTTGGACAATTTTTTCAAATGAATTTAAAAGTGCAGATTCGTTTTGAACATTGAAATATTCACCAAGAGTATTGTAAGAGAGTGCCTTTAAACTATCTTCATCCAACTTTGAAATTCCAAACCGGGTTTTTCCTC
>JAIPIW010000039.1 GCA_021734525.1 Candidatus Altimarinota bacterium
GACGTGGAATTAAAAAAGATGTGTTTTTGTTACACCTCAAAGAGTGTGAGTTTCGATTCAATTATCGCAACGAAAATCTTTATGTTAAAATGCTAGAAATTCTTAAAAATAACTCGCTGTTCTAGTCTTGACCCATAAAAAAAACAAACAAAAAGACTGTTTTACATAACTTATCCACAAATTACTTACGTATTTCACCGGGTTTTACAAAATCTTCTGGAGATATTTTACAACCCGGCATAAGCATCGCGTGGATACCTAGTTGTGCGTCCCGTCCAACAATTACACCCAGTTTTTTATGTCCAGAGTCTATTTTTTCTTTTTTCACTAAGACTTTAATATTTTTTTTGTCCAGACGAAGGTTCGCCGTACAAGAAAATGCTCCAAAATTAACTCCTCGATCAACAACAGAGTCCCCCACATAAGCAATATGAGTGGTGACATTTTGAGCCAAATAACTCCTAGCGATTTCTGTGTTATATCCAGCACTAGAGCCTTCCCCCAACATCGAATTACGCACTAGAGCATTATTTCCAACCACGGCATTTTTTCCTAAATAACACGGTCCTTGTATTACGGCATTGGAAAAAACTTTTACACCAGACTCAATAACAACTCCTTTTCCTTTTATTTGGGCAGATTTATCAATAGAGGCTTTTTTAGAGATAGTTGTTTTTTGTTCTGCTAAAAAAGTTTCCATAAGCTCTAATACATGCCAAGGATATTTGATGGCCTGCCAGTCCCCGGCATATTCTATTGCCACAAACTTTTTAGTAGAAAAAAGACTTTGGAGAGCTACTTCATAGATGTCGTCTCGACTAGACTTGGCAGAAGAAAGGGCAGCTCTTAAGTCACCAGCTTTTTGGAAAAAATGAGCCACGATATTAACTAAATTTGAAGGCTCTTTTCCGGCTTCAGGCTTTTCTATAATTTTCTTAATAAAGTTTTTGCCAGTTGTTTGCAAATATCCACCAGGAAAATAATTCTTAACTTTTTTGGCCAAAATAACACCATCTACCTCCTTTGTCTTGGTTAGCATTTTTGGCAAAATACGATAGTCAAAATAGTCGTTTCCTCCTAATACGAACACAGACTCATTATCTTTAACCAACCCCAAACCGTCTACGACCCCACCAGCCATACCCTGGTCCAAATTTTTTTGTGTGGTTACTTCTGCGGGGAATTTTGCCTTTTGCAATATTGTTGCGATATCCTTTTTATTATATTTATTAGCTACAACAATGAAGTTTTTAAGACCACCTTTCTTGGCGTTCTTTAATAATTTGAGAACCAGTGGTTCGCCACAAAACTTTAATAAATTTTTGTCTCCCAAGGGGGCCATGCGGGAAGAACGACCAGAGGCAAGGAAAATTGTTTTCACTTTATATTATAATATAATAAGTATTTAGAGCTTGTCACGGCCGAGACTTTAGTACAAAATCGTCAAGATGAAAAATGAATTTGATGTGCAGTATCAGGAGATGCTTAAAAACATTCTGGAAACTGGAATAGAAGAGAAAAATGAACGCACGGGCCATGTTTGTAAAAGCCTTCCAGGGATGACCATGAAGTTCGATTTAGAAAAAGGATTTCCGATTCTTACCCTGCGGAAAATTCCACTAAAAGTGTTTATCGCAGAACAAATTTGGTTCCTTATGGGAAGACGCGATCTTGAATTTTTACAAAAATTTACAAAAATTTGGGACAATTTTGTAATAGAAGTGAAAACGGCCGAAAGAAGACCCGTAAAACTTAAGGACGGTAGTAATTATTGGATTGGAAGCGATACAACAGAAAATGTTGTGGAAGCAGCTTATGGTTATCGTTGGCGGAAACACTTCAACCGAGATCAAATAAAAGGTTTGGTGGATCTTTTGTCAGCAGATCACACCTCTCGGCACGGAGTAGTTCTTATGTGGGACCCCGGAGACGACGGACTATCCAATGGGACAAAGAAGAAAAATGTTCCTTGTCCTTATACTTACACGGTCCAAATAATAGGGGGGAGATTGTGCTTACATTTAATTATTAGGTCTAATGACATGATGCTTGGGAATCCCCATGATGTTTCTGGCTTTGCTTTATTGGCTCATTTTTTGGCTCAAAAAATAGGGGTTGGTGTCGGGACAATGACAATTTCTATTTCTAATGCGCACATTTATGACATTCATTTTGACCAAGCGAAAGAGATTGTTTCTCGGAAAATAGTACACGAGCCTGTGAAATTCAATTGCCCCCAAAATGCTTTTGATAGAGCTGAAAATGGGGACGAAAGCTTGGTGGAGGAAATTTTTGTAGAATTAAAAAAGAACTACAATCCGCAAGAAGCTTTGGGGAAAATAGAGATAGTACTTTAGATTGGCCTAAATAGTTTTTTTTGTTAAATTCTTTTTGCAATGAAGGTGATACTATTAATGGCTACAACCCTAGACGGAAGAATTGCTAAAGATTCTGACCATTTTGCCGATTGGACAGAAAAAGCAGATAAAAAACTTTTTGTAGAACTTACCAAGCGTGCGGGAGCAATTATTATGGGTTCCAAAACTTATGACACCATTGGGAAACCTCTTCCGGGGCGGAGGAATATTATTTTGACGAGAGACAAAAACAGAACTTCCGAAAACCCAGACCTAATATTTACTCGTAATACTCCTCAACAAATTTTAAATGAATTAGCCGAGGAAGGGTTTGAGGAAGTAATTTTGGCTGGGGGACAAAAAGTTAACACCTTGTTTGTTCAGGAAGGGTTAATAGATAAAATTATTCTAACAGTTTCTCCGCTTATTTTTGGTAAAGGATTATCTATTTTTGATGAAAACACAGCACTCAAACTCCAGCTTGAAAAAGTAGAAAAATTAGGCGAGAATTCCGTCACGTTGCATTACAAAGTTATAAAATGATTCTTACTAGACACGAAATTTCTGATCTAATAAAACAAGAAAAACTTGTTTTCGAACCAGAATTAGATCGCTTTCAGAATCAGCCTCATGCGGTAGACTTGCGATTGGGAACAGTTTTTTATCTACCCAAAATTTGGCAACTTACTAAAAAGGGTCGAGAAGTCTTAAATGTTGATGTTACTGAATCTGCTGGAGATAATTTCGAAAAAATAGAATTAAAACCAGGACAATTTTTCGAACTTGCTCCGGGAGAATCCACCATTGCTTCTACCCTAGAAAAAATCACCTTACGTGCCTCGGATGTTATGGGGGTACTTTATCCACGTAGCTCTATTAATAGAAGGGGGCTGACGGTAGATCTAACAGGAATAGTAGACGCCCACTATCGTGGACATCTAATGATTCCCATCCTCAATAAAACTAGTTCACAAGTAATTAGAATTTATCCAGGAGAAAGAATATGTCAGGTTGTCTTTCAGAAATTAGCGAATAACTTAGAGGAAAAAGAAGCTCTTCGGCACGGAGTGTCTCCAGCAAAATACAATGGAGCAGATGCCAAGGGACTATCTTCTAAAAGGGATGCCGACGAAGAAATTAATTTAATTAGATCGGGAGACCTAGCCGGTCTTAAGAAATTTAAATTTTAAGCATGGAATTACCATATTTGCCAGAGGGCCGAGAAATTCTTTATGTCGGAGAAGATAATGATTTTTTGCAGAAAGCTAAAGAAATGGCTGACACTTTTTCTAAGCACGAAAAGCAACCCACAGGAGCAGTCATTGTGCGGGACGGTAGGATTTTAGGAAGAGGCTCTAATCATTCAGACTATCATGACGAATCTGGTTGTGAGAGAAAAAAAAACGGTTCTCCTACCGGACAAGGCTATGAAACTTGTCCAGGATGTAAACCCTGCTTCCATGCAGAACAACAAGCGATAGACGATGCCCACGAAAGACTGGAAGCCTTCGCGCGGGAAGATAATTTGGGGGGGGCGGATTTATATCTTTGGGGCCATTGGTGGTGTTGTGAGAGCTGTTGGGGAAAAATGATCGGAGCAGGAATAAAAAATGTTTATCTAGTGGAGAATGCTGTAGACAAATTTAGTGGTAGAAAAAAAGAAGAAAAAACTTCGTTTTTAGGAAAGATTTTTGGAAAGAAAAAAAAATAAACTTCTAAACTCGGAAAAAATCACGCCACTTAATAATTTTTTTGCCCCGTTTTTCGAAAATGGCCACCTCTTTTTGAGTAGGCATTGTGAAAACCTGACTCATTTTTTTAATCCAAAAGGTTTTGGCTTTTTTCTTTTTTAATTTTACCAAAGCTTTAACCAGTAGGTTCCCACCCAATCGAGCACTTCTCTGGTCAAGACAGTAAATAGTGTCTGATGGACGAACAAAAAAAGGTCTTTGCAAAACAACCTTCCCGTTATCTAGCTTTTCAGTCATAAAATGCACAGTGGCCCCAGAACGTTTAAGATTCTTGAGCAATGCCCAGAAGCCAGAAAAGGTTCCCCGGTGATCTTGGAATAAAGCGGGATGAAAATTAATAGCACCCTCGAGAGGCAAATCTAAGACTGGTTTCTTGAGGACTTGCAACAAGAGACAGGAAACCAAATAGTCCGGATTTTTGGAACGAATAAACTCCCGAGCCTCTGGAGAATTAATGTTTTCCACGGACAAAAAAGAAACATGGTTTTTCTCTGCTAATTCTTCTACCTCAAAAAAGTCACGATTTTTGTCTGGAATACAATATTTGGCAAACTGGATGCAAAGATGGCGCCAAAAATTAGTAATTATTGATTTCAGAAAGAACTTAATTCCGGCTTGTTTTAGGAATCGGCGCATTTGTCGCCAAGAATATTTATTAAATGGCAACATTGTTGTCCCAATTATTCCGACCACCTGGATGTCATACTTTTTTCGCAAAGTGTTTTGCAAAAAGGCTTTCACAGCGGTATTTGCTGCCAAATAATAATTCGTAGTCAGGAGAACAACTCGCATTTACTTTCCAATTCTGAGAAATTTTGCGAAAATGGTCAATGATGACTAAAAAATATAAACGGATCCTGCTTAAACTTTCCGGAGAAGCCCTGCTTGGCAAGAAAAAATTTGGAATAGACTACGATATTTTGGATCAGATTTGCGCCGAAGTTGCCGAAGTACGCAAGATGGGAATAGATATTGTGATAGTAATTGGAGCGGGTAATATTTGGCGAGGCGCAGAAAATGTAGCCTCTGGTATTGACCGAGTACCTTCCGACTTTATTGGGATGATGGGTACCATTATGAATTCCATTGCCCTGCAGGCTTCTTTGGAGAAATCAGGAATTCATTGTCGCGTTTGTTCGGCCTTGGATATTCCAGCAGTAGCAGAACCATATATCACGAGACGTGCTTCTCGCCACCTAGAGAAAGGGAGAATAGTTATTTGTGCCGCCGGCACTGGTAATCCTTACTTTACCACAGACTCTGCCGCAGCACTGCGGTCGCTAGAACTTAGCTGTGACGCGCTACTAAAAGGAACAAATGTGGACGGGGTTTATGATGACGATCCTCATAAAAATCCAAAAGCCAAAAAATACAACAGTGTTTCTTTTGACGAAGCGTTGGAGAAGAACCTAAAGGTTATTGATTCTACAGCACTGGCCCAATGTCGGGACAATAAAATGCCTATCATTGTTTTTGAACTCATGAAAAAAGGCAACCTTAAGAAAGTAGTCCAAGGAAAAGACGTGGGAACGAGGGTAGTATTTTAGTTATATTATCGTGCCAGATTACTCGTGGCTTTAGCCACGAGGTGAATGGTTCCCCGTAGCGAAACAATGGGAGAAACCACATTGTGGAGCGGAGGAGAAATCTGGCATAATTTGGATATGAAGAAGAAATATTGGAGTG
>JAIPIW010000040.1 GCA_021734525.1 Candidatus Altimarinota bacterium
GGACTCCAAATCCATCGAAAAATACTTCACAATTTCTCGGATTTTCTTCTCAGAAATTTTGGAACGGTTTGCATACTTGTTTTTCTTCATCATGACCACAGATTAGCGTTTTTTATTTCGCTATTCTAGGCATGACCCTCTGTTATTTATAGTCGTCAGATAAAAGTAAAACGAAGAGCTCTTAAATCTAGAGCAAGAATAGATAGAAACTTCAAGGAATCTAACACTTCTCGCATCAGAGGAAAGGATATGACGGTTATTAGAATTAGAGGAACTAAGCTAAGTATGGACCAGCTTTATTAAGAGTAAGAAATAAGATAGAGTGTTAGGTGTCCATGAAGAAATTTAAGATTCTCGCTAAAGAAGTCCTAGTAGATTCTCCCTACTGTCCTATAGAAAAGCAGACAGTAGAGTTTCATGATGGGAATATTGGTGAATGGTTCGTCAAAACCTGTAGTGATGCAGTAATTGTTTTTCCAATGCTTAAATCTGGAGAAGTACTACTGCAAAGGTCATATAAGCATGGTTCTGGAGAAATCATCACCGAATGTTGTGCTGGACTGATAGATGAAGGAGAAGAGCCAATAGAGGCCGCTAAGAGAGAACTTTTAGAAGAAACAGGGTATGAAGCAAAAGAATTAAAAAAGATTGGAGAAATCTTCGCTGATCCCACGGCTGCTACTATGAGGTACCATATCTTTCTAGCGAAAGATTGTGTTTCTGTTGGGAAACAAAAACTAGATAAGTCAGAACAAATAGAGGTCTTTACAGTAAAAGATTTTAATACTGCTAAAGAATTACTAACTTCTGAAGAAGTTTATACTAGTGCTGCCACCATGGCAACGGTTGCTTTTGTAGAAAAATATCTAAAAAAATTTGACAAAGATTGAAATATCCTTAAAAGACTTAATTAGCTGACGCTTTTGCTCGGCGTTCCAAGCTCTGGTAGCTGAAATCAGTTGCCAACTTGTGAAGGGAGTGATGCTGAAGCTACTTGTTATATAGTATTCCGCCTTTGCATTATTGCAAAGGACGTAGGGTTCCGAAGAATACTTAACATAAAAAAGGAAAGAGTGGCTGCCTACGTGCCACTCTAGATTTTTTAGGTATAAAAATTAAAAAAGTTTTGACAAAAATCACCACTTCCTTATGGTGCTTCTGGTCGAAGACAGTTGGTGGGCCTTGTGCTGTAAAACCAACCGAGACAAATCACTTCCGATATCATTTCGCTCTGTGCGTTATGGAAGAAGTAGAAGTCTCAAGTCTCTCGACCAACGAGAGATTTTTTTTAACTCTTAAATCAATATGGCCACCTCTAGATCCAAAAAATCAGATCAGTTAGCAAGTCTTGAAGAAAAATTTAAGAAGGCTAAGGGAGTTGCTTTTACTTCTTTTGATGGACTAACCGTTGAAGAAGCGCAAGTCATTCGTCGTTCTCTCCGAGAACAAGGAATGAGTTATACAGTAATTAAAAAGACTCTGATCCAATTAGCAGCTAAGAATGCTGGACTACCAGAAGTTCTTTCTAAAGATTTAGATGGAGCAGTGGCAGTTATTGTTTCTCCAGATGATGAAATTGCTCCAGCTGGGGCGATTAAGAAATTCCGTAAGGAATTTATAGTTCGAGAAACTAAAGAACCAAAATTATCTTTTGGTGGAGCAGTTTTCGAAGGTAAGTTCTTAGATGCAGCTCAAACTGCTATGATTGCTGATACTCCTTCTAGAGAAGAATCTCTTGGTCGTATTATTGGATTTCTTCATTCTGGAACTAGCAAGATTCACGGTGTTCTTAATTCTGGACTCCAGAGAATGTTTAATGTTCTGGAAAATGCGGAGAAATTCGCCTCTTAATTTGTAAATTTTAATTTTTTTATTCTTATATTTCTAACCCCCAAAAAATGGCCGAAGAAAAAACCGATATCAAATTGTCTGCTGCCGAACAAAAAGTTGTTGACGCAGTAGAAAAGTTGTCTGTTGTTGAAGCAAACAACGTTGCTAAGTACTTCGAAGAGAAGTACGGAATCTCAGCTGCCGCTCCGGTTGCAGTTGCTGCTGGTGCTCCTGCTGGAGAAGCAGAAGCTGCCGAAGAGAAATCTTCATATAATGTAGTTCTTAAGGATGCTGGAAGCCAGAAGATTGCAGTGATCAAGGTTGTTCGAGAAGTAACTGGTCTTGGACTCGGTGAAGCAAAAGCTCTTTCAGAAAGTGGTGGAAACGTAAAAGAGAACGTGAAGAAAGAAGAAGCCGAAGAAATGAAGAAGAAATTCGAAGAAGCTGGAGCTACTGTTGAATTACAGTAATTTAGTATTAGATTTTAAAAAGTAAAATTCAGATTCTTAAATGAGTCTGAATTTTATTTAGATTTAGGAGAAAAAACTTTGCAATTAGATCTAAAATAGCAAAAATTGCTCTGAAAATGAATATTAAGATTCGTCGCATGCTAGCAAAAGAATTGCCTTATAAAGAATGGCAAAAGGTTTTAATGAAAATGATTTAGTGGAAGTGGTTATTAGACCGGAAACCAAAAGGGATATTGAGGTTGATAGAGAGTTTGAAAATGGTGAGTATACTTCTTTTGATAATGCGGAAGACGCTATTGCTTGGTTAAGTTCATAAAAAATCCTTAAAACATGCTTAAAATAGAAACAGGCGAAAACAACAAAATCCTTAGAACGGTTTGTAAACCCGTAACAGATTTTGATGATTCCCTACGAAAACTAGTTGCAGATATGGAAGAAGCAATGCTGGAAGAAGATAAAGAAACTAAAGTTAAGGGTGTGGGACTAGCTGCTCCACAAGTAGGAATAGACAAAAGATTAATGCTTGTAACCTTTAATGTTAATTCTAGAAAAGAGAACAAAGTAATAGTGATGATAAATCCAGAAATAGTAGATTTATCTAAAAAAACAATATGTTTGGAAGAAGGTTGTTTATCCTTACCAAATCAATTTGCGAAAGTAACTAGACCAGCCAAGATAAAAGCCAGATGGCAGAACCTAGATGAAAACTGGTGTGAAAAGAAGCTAGATAAGTGGGATGCCAGGATATTCCTACATGAATTTGACCATTTAGAAGGAATTTTGTTTATAGATTATCTGTAGGAATATTATATTATAATATAATGTAATAATTATAAATCTATTAAAATAGTTGACATTTTTATAAAAATCATTATTTATCTCATGATTTTTAATTTTAATTTAATGGAAGCGGAAAAAATTCTTTATTCGGTGAATACAGACAGAAGGGCAGGAGATAGAAGGGGGATAGGTGAAGCAGAGAAAGATAATGATGAAATACAAGAAGATAATAGAATGGATGATAGGAGAAATGGAGACAGAAGAGCGGAAAACGTGGATATGGATGAGAGAGAAGATAGAAGAGGTGCAAGAATTCGTGCAGAAGTAGTTAACCTACTTGATGTAAGCACTTCAAGAAAGACTGTTGATGTGTCTGTTGAGGCACAAGTAGCAGCACTTAATGTGCTCAATCTCAAGACTAGTGATAGAGTTAAGGGGAAACTAGAATAGGAGTAAGAGAAATAGTTTTTACGAAGGATATAACTTGAAACTTCACTTATTTTTGCTACTCTCCGTGCGATTTAACGTTTTTCTATGAAACCATCCCCCAAGAACGCACCACGGCGTAATAATCCTTTTAAGTTTTTACTCATCATTGCGCTTATTGGAGCCTCTTTAGCGCTCCTTTTTCCTAAAGACATGTCTACTATTTCTACTGAAAAACCAGAAGAAATTTCTTTGACTAGTTTCTTGGAAAAATATCAACAGGATGAACTAAAGACCATAGAAATTAAGGACAGTCAGATTAAAGCCGAGAGTTTTGATGGACAAGTGTATCAGACGTTTAAGGAACCTTCTTCTAATATCAAGGACTTAGGACTAAACGATCTAACAAAAAAAGCAGCAGTTAAAGTAGTAGATACTTCTGGTGGTAAGATCTGGTTCAATATCCTTATTGGAGTCGCTCCTTTTTTACTGCTAATTTTCTTCCTTATCTTCATTTCTCGTCGAGCTAGTGCTATGGGAGGAGGAGAAGGTGGTCCCTTTGGGTTTGGTAAATCTAGAGCTAAGGTTTATGACAAGACTAAACACCGTACCAAATTTACAGATGTTGCCGGAGCCCAAGAAGCTAAAGATGAGGTAACGGAGGTCGTAGACTTCCTCAAAAATCCTAAAAAATACCACAAAATGGGAGCAAAAATTCCCAAGGGTATTTTACTAGTGGGTGCTCCAGGAACTGGTAAGACATTACTGGGAAGAGCAATTGCGGGAGAAGCAGAAGTACCATTCTTTTCTGTTTCTGGATCTGAGTTTGTAGAAATGTTTGTGGGAGTAGGAGCGTCTCGAGTGAGGGATTTGTTTAAGACGGCTAAGCGTAATGCACCAGCTATCATCTTTATTGATGAAATAGATGCTATTGGAAAACATCGTGGACAAGGAAGTGGTGGTGGACACGATGAAAGAGAACAAACATTAAACCAAATCCTAACGGAAATGGACGGATTTGAGCCAGATACCTCTATCATTATTATTGCCGCTACTAACCGTCCAGATACCTTAGATAAAGCTTTACTTCGTCCAGGTAGATTTGACAGGCGAGTTCATATAGACCTGCCGGATATGGTCGCCAGACAACAAATTTTAGCCTTACATGCTAATAATAAAATTTTAGCTAGTGGAACAGATCTCAAAAAGATTGCTAGTAAGACAGTAGGATTTTCTGGAGCAGATTTAGAAAATCTGCTTAACGAAGCGGCTATTTCTGCTACTAAGAAAAGACAGAAAGATATTACACAAAGTGACTTAGATAACGCGGTAGAAAAGGTTTCCATGGGTCCAGAAAGGAGGTCTCGGAAAATTTCTGAAGATGAGAAAAAGATTATTGCTCATCATGAGGTAGGACATGCAATTGCCGGACATTTCACTAAGAACTGTGAACCGGTTCACAAGATTTCTATTATCTCTAGAGGTGGGGCACTGGGAGTCACTTGGTTCTTACCAGAAGAAGACAAATACTTAGTCTCTGAAGAGAAAATGAAAGATGAGATGATTTCTCTCCATGGGGGACGAATGGCGGAAAGACTAATTTTTGGACAAACTACTACTGGAGCTTCTAATGATTTGGAAAGAATTTCTAAATTAGCTAGATCCATGGTTATGACTTATGGAATGGGGGACTCTAAGAAGGTTGGTCCAGTAGTTTTCGCCGAAAAATCTAAGGGCTGGAGTGGTTTTGATTTCCACGAAAAAGATTTTTCTGAAGATACTGCCAGAGCCATTGATGAAGAAGTTCATCGTTTAATAATAGAATCAGAAGCTGCTTGTACTAAGATTTTGAAGGAACATCTACCAATGTTAAAAAAGATTGCCGAAGATCTTCTGAAGAAAGAAAATCTTAGTCGAGAAGAATTTCTGGCTTATTTTAAATAAGTTGTATTTGACAAGAGATAAAAAATAGACCAAAAGTGAACTGTGCTTTTCTAAAGAAGTAGTTGTTTTTGACTTCTTTAGGGAAGTCAAAAATTCTGCTCTTTAACGTTCCTTGAAAAATCCCCGGGTCTACTGACCCGTGGGATGTAGCGCTTCCAAAATCTGTGGTAAAGTTTGGACATGAAATGTAAAAAACAAACACATTGTGTTTATGTGTGCGATTACCACATAGTAATCAC
>JAIPIW010000041.1 GCA_021734525.1 Candidatus Altimarinota bacterium
TGCTCCTTCCAGTACTTGAGAACAGATCTGAATATCTATCTTATCCTTATATTTCTCCTTAACCTCTAAAGCTGCTTCGATACACATCATCCCGACAGTATTATCTACGTCGATATTGGTACGAGTCGCATCACAACCTTGAGCAATCATATTCTCGGCACTAATAGAAATCCTCTCTACTAAATTCTCTTTGGTATATTTTTCTTTTACTTGTTTCCACAAATCCCACTTCACTTCCATATGTTCGTTACACATCTGTAATGTTTCTGGTGTAATAACGTAAGCTTTATCAAAATGAGCGTGACAAGAAACAGGGCCACCTTTAGCTTTTATTTTTTCGCGCAAAAGTCCGAGAACGTTCCACTTGGCTGGGGTCATGATATGTAAGTTAAGATCTTTAGGGAATCATAAAAAACTATTTTATTTTCTGCAAATTTAGATTTTTTTCTTTTTTACTTCTAGCAAAAAAGAACCCCCCACTCAAAATTAAAATAGCTCCCAGTATTTTTTGGAAAGAAACTGGATCTCCAAAAATAAGAAATGTTCCCAGTAGTACTCCTACTGGTTGGAGCAAAAGAAAAATGTTTAATTTGGAAATAGGAAGATGTTTGTGAGCTTGGAAGAAAAAATATCTAGCTACACCCATGCCTAAAACATTTATAAGCGCCAAAATAAACAGAACTTCCCACCCCACCCATTCAACTTTTCCAACCATTAGAATTAAAAGCCAGAGTAATACGGCAGATAACCAACCTCGTAAAAAAACAAAACAAACCGTGTTAGCTTCTTTGCCAAACTGTTTAAATAAAAAACTATGTAGAGCATACAAAAAGGAAGATCCAACTAGAGCAAAAACAGCATCTGGTGTTACTTCTCCCTTAAGAGCGCTTATTAAACTAATTCCTCCAAATATTAATAAGGCCGAAAAAATCTCCCCTCGATTTAAACGTTCTGATAAAAACATCATGCCCAGCAACAAAGCAAAAATTGGTTGCATATTTTCCAGCAGTGCCACTGGACCAGAACCAGCTTTATCAATTCCATACAAAAAAAGTAAGCCTGCTCCAACCGTCACAAAAGAAATAATAACCAAAAACTTCCAGTATTTTTTCCATTCTCCTCTTAAAGTAGTCCGTGTTTTACTGCGAAAAAGAAAAAAGGGCGTCATAACTACCATAGCAGCTCCCCATCCCCAACTCATCATCTGTTCCGGAGCAAGTCCCCAGTTACGAAGAACAAAATCAGATCCTAGATAGAAGAAAGTTAAAACTACAATATTGCCCAGCAAAAGCTTGTAACCTGTAGAATGAGATGTCATTATTTCTTCATTTTCTGTACTTCCTTCTCTAATTTATCTAATCCTAAATTACCTGTTCCTCCCTGATGGGTAGACATCTTTAACCAGTGCTGAATATCTTTAGGAGTTACTTTAATCTTCGCAATGTTAGAACCAACCTCACGGTAAGCATCCCGGAAAGTCATTCCCTCTTTGACCTTTTCAAAGGCTTTGTGAGCGGCAAAAAGACCCGGGCAATCTAGCATTGATTTCATTAAAACCTCTTCATTAGGTTTAATATTATCTAGAATCTCATTAGCGGCTTCTAGCGACATTTCCGTATATTTGAGACCTAAAAAAAGAGGTCTTTTTATTTCCTGTCCATCCCGATGATACCCAGACACCTTATTAAGAATATTCATCTCCATTTCATTCCGACAAGCAAAAACTGTCATGGCTCGTCCCCGCATAAGTTCTGCTACGTCTAGGTTTTTCTTTTGAGGCATAATGGAAGAACCGGTAGCAATGCTGTCATGCATGTGAAAGAACTGGAATTCCTGGGTGGTAAAGAAGAGTAAATCACAAGCTAACTTATTAAGAGTCAGCATGATGTTACAACAAGCTTCTAGCACTAATCCCTCTATTTTTCCTCGGGAGTTCTGACAATAAATCACGTTGTTTTGGGTTCTTTTGAAACCAAGTTCCTTACTTAACCAATCTCGATCAAAATCAAAAGGAGAACCATATCCCGCTCCAGATCCCAAAGGGTTCTGATCTAAAATCTCATCATTAATAGAGTTAAGTAAACGAATATCATCTAGTAAGCTTTCTGCAAAAGAACCCATCCAGGTTCCAACCGTGGTTGGCATCGCTTTTTGCATATGCGTGTAACCAGGCATGGGAACCATTTCATACTTCTTAGCAAACTTGACCAGTCTTTCTGCTGTCACCATGGCTTTCTTTCTTAGTTCGGTGGATTTATTCTTGAGAAAGTAACGCATCATGACTAAAACCTGGTCATTCCGAGATCTTCCAGTGTGAATCTTCTTGCCTGTATCCCCTAGTTTCTCAATTAGATAATCTTCTATCTTCGTATGACAATCTTCGTCTTCTACTTTGAGAATAAACTCCCCTTTCTTATACAACTCTAAAATCTCATCCAATCCTTGTTCTAGTTCCTTTAGTTCTTTTTCGGTGAGCAGGTTATGTTTCTTTAACATTCTTGCATAACACCGCGAACACCAGACATCGTCTGGAATCATATATTGGTCGTATAAGATATCTTCTCCAGAATTATATTCCTCGATAATTCGGTTCATATGAACCTCCTTATCCTTAAACCAGATTTTCTTTTTTATAGGGGTCGACATGTAGAAAGGGGTTAAAATACTCTGTCTGGTATTTTAACTACAAAACAAAATAATAAGCAAAAGTTTTTTTATTTTACTATATTAAAATGTAATACCATTAAAACTTTATAAAGCCCTTCGTTTTGACAAACTTTATAAAGTTAAACACCTTGGAGCTCCTTACTGAAGGATGTTCGAACTTATTTATAATTCTTGCACTTGGACCAAAACAACTTTCTCAAAATCTTTTACATTTCTAGTAAGTAAAATGCTTCCGGTGAAAACAGCTGTGGCAGCAATAATACTATCTGGTGTTTTTATCTTACTCTTAGAACGCAAAAAACTGGCCAGTCTCGCTAATTGGGAATCAACAGGAATAATGTTAAGTGTCTGTAGTAATTCATTTATACGCACTACTTCTTTTTTAGTTAAATCAGGAAAACTAAAAAGCTCTAATTCTGTAATACAAGAAATATAAATTGGTAAATTTCTTTTAAAAAGAGACTCTAAAACTTCTACTGCTTTTTTATCTCCTTTTAAGTAATAAATGATAGCATTAGTGTCTAAAGTATACATATTTACCACTCTGATCTAATTTTCTTAAGTTGCGTAATAGGATCTTTTTTCTTATTTTTCCACATACCTTTTACTTTACCCCAAATAGAAAGTCTGTTTTGAGGATAAATATAAAGAGCTGAGTCCTTTAAAGTTGTTTTTATCATCGTTTTAAGAGTACTTTTACTATCTTTTTTGTCAAAAAGTTTCGTAGTCCGATCCGTAGTAACCCTAAAAAGCGGTTAAATACCAGTGGAGCTCCTTACTGGAGGATGTTCGAACTTTTTTTAATCAGCAAAGCCAAGTTCCTTCGAAATATTCTTAAATTCTTCTTTACTCATACCCCCTAAACCAATCAAAATATCTTCACCCCCCTCAGAATAATGACTAGCTAACTCTTCATTAGAATATATGTCTTTTATTAACCAATTCACCACATTCTCACTTATAAATCCTCCTTTATATAAGCAAGTATTCAGCTCTATAGAATACCTAAACCTAGGAACAAAAGGATTCGTCACTCCTTCCATCTCCTTTTCATGAAAAACAAATCCATCTTTTTGGCATTGTTTCTTGTTTTCTAGTGCCCAGTCTTTATCTTGTAATAGGCTTAATTCATCAATTACTTCCTTATATTCAATTTGCCATTCCTCTGCGGTTTTACCATCAACTTCAGATTGAATCGAACATCCAGTAAGTAATAAGGCGAAAACGATTAATAATATTTTTATCATACTAAGACCCTGATAAACAATCTCCCATCATCATCATTCCGAATGGCATACTAATGAGATTATATTGCTTGCTCATTATCACAATATTTCGATCTCTGAAGAGGGTAAAAACATTAAGATTTCCAAAGCCTGTTTTCTCAATTAAATAAACAGTTGTCCCATTATCTATTTTTGTCAGAGGTTCTTTGTCGCCCAAATTACCAATCATAGAAGGAACTTCGGTATTAATATCTACAAACGCAATGGTCATTGGTTTTTCATTAATACTTAATTCTCCATCGATACGCCCTTCTTTAAACTCTGTAATGGCAGTCATTTTCAATGCACATACAACACTATCAGAATATGGCATTTGCGATTCTCTCCAGTGTTCATCAGGAAGAATTGTTTTCTTATTGTCAGTAGAAGAATTGTTTGTACATCCCGACAAAAGCAACAAGGCGAAGACAATTAATAATACTTTTTTCATTTAAATAAGTTGTTAAACCAACTAAACATTCTCCCTAAAAAGGGTTTCTTTTTTTCCTTTTTTCTCTCTACTTCTCGTTCTGAAATAAAAACAGGTATTTCCTCTTCACTTCTAGTCCAAGTCTCTTTTTCCTTCAAAATGTCTTGAGCTTCTTCTATAAGTGGTTTCGTTTCTATAAAGTCTTCGACTAGGTCCTCACCAACTACATCTTCTGGCTTTACTTCTTCTTCAACAATCTCTGGTGTCGCAGGGGTTATTTGTTCCGAATTAGAAAAGAGCTGTTCTTTAACCAATTCTCCGAATGATTCTGGTGTAGGTATTTTATTATTATGTTGTTTTGTGGCTACACACGATTCATTAACTCTTTTATATCCCTCATTACATGCGAACCCTTTTCCAGTTAAATAACCATTAGGGGGAGCAACCATATCTTTTAAACAATTAAGGTTGTTGGAAGTTATTCTGTATCCTTCTTGGCACACACAGACATCTTCTTCTTTAGAGAAATAGCCATATTTTGGACAATTTGGGATTCTTTCACACCTAGTTCTATCTCTCGAAAGCTTTTGATTTTCATCGCATCTTAGCCCATCTACTCCAACCGTAGGAATATCGCCTAATTCTTGGTTTACTAAACTCTCAAGAGAATCTGTCATTTGGCTTATTTTTAATTCTCTCCCCATAATCTCTAGATCAATTTCTCTATTTGCATCCCCAACAAGACTTTCATAATAATTAACATCGTTGTTGTAGTCAGCTTCTAAGTCTTCAGACTGTCTTTTGCATTGCTTAGTATCATTCCCCCCAGAGCATCTTCTTGCTTTTTCAATTTGAGTTTGATTTCTTAAGCTACCTATATAGGAATGCCTATCTTTTTCTATGTTTTCCTTTTTGTTTCTCAAACTCCCTAAAAAACTTCTTTCATATTCTAATTCTTTCTTAAAATTACAAGAACAGGTTGGGCTTTGTTGTTTATTATCACACATCCACATTTCATTTGCCTGACAGTAATCCAGTCCTGCGTTCCAAGAACAACATCCTTGGTCGTCAGCACTAACCTCCTGACCGAATGGAAATAATAAAAATGTAATTAGCAATATTTTTTTCATCTTCTAAAAATGAATAATTGTTTATATATTTTTAGTAGGGTCATGCCTAGAATAGCGAAATAAAAAACGCTAATCTGTGGTCATGATGAAGAAAAACAAGTATGCAAACCGTTCCAAAATTTCTGAGAAGAAAATCCGAGAAATTGTGAAGTATTTTTCGATGGATTTGG
>JAIPIW010000006.1 GCA_021734525.1 Candidatus Altimarinota bacterium
GAATAAAAATTTAGATGATTTCGAATTAGATAGTGATTCTGTAGATGTTTACGAAGAATTATCAAAATTACTCCCTGATTTAAAAAAAGCCATTAATACTATCGATACTGTCTTAAACAAATTAACTATTGAATCACTAACAAACTCAGAGATCTCTTCTGCTGTAAATATTTTAAGTAAAGTAACCTTTCTAATTCTTATTAAGTTAAAAGATAATGACCCTTTGCGGATAAATGATAAGCAAGGAGAATTTTCTTTTAAATTATCTTTTATTTTTGAAAAATTCTCTGAATATTATAACGAAAATAATCCCAAAGAAGCTCTTCGTTGTTTGACAATAAAGCAAAAAGAACTCAAAGAATTGGTAAGAGAAATAATTCCTTGGCTAAATTCTCTTGATCACTACTTAACAGACTTAATTGAACAAAATCCAAAAATTACAGAACTTATAAATGCCTCAACAAATACTATTTTTACTAGAGCAGAAATAAGTAATTAAAGTCCTTCTTTGATTTATTAAATTAGTATTAATGCGCTTGACATTTTTTATGATATATATATAAGCATCTAAATCCAAGATTAAATTATGGATATTCCTGACATAGATTTACTAGAAAGGTATGAACTAGAGCAAGAAGCCCTAGCAAACAAAAATGCTCTCGAAGCAAAACAAACTCTTCGGCAAAATTTACCAGAAATTTTAAAAAACATGGAATTCCTTAAAGATTTTCTTCTACAAGAAAATCTTTCTTTAGGAAAATTAACTGCTTCCATGAAAGATATTAGAGAAAGAGCCTCTTATTGTTCAGAACAAATGGATCTAGTTAGTAAACTCTCTGAAACAGATATAATTAGAAGATCTCGAGGCCATGATATCCACGGCATACTACCACACTTAGGAGCCTTAGGTAGCGAATTATTTACCGCAGAAGACTTTTTTTCAATCCTAGATAATTTACAAAAAAGTATTCCTCTCCTGTATTACTGGGCAAAATCTCTCAAATTCATACTAGACCCAGAATATACTCACAATCGACCAATTTCTCTACAAACTTTTGTCCGAGACATACAATCTTGTTTCGAAGGCACATATAGTTTTAATCGTAAGAAAGACTCTTACGAAATCCAAGTTGAATTCCAACAGATAACAAACTCAGAAGATGTAACCCTAGATATTGATGATGGTAGTTTAGCAATGATCATTCTTAATTGCATCCGCAATGCTGCTGTCCATGGAGAGGCTGATAAGATATCGATCGGTATTAAAGATACAGATGATTACGTAGGGGTCGTTATAGCTGATAACGGTAAAGGGATTACTGCTTTCCCAGAGGGAAAAGTAAATGATATTTTGTATTCTGGAATATCTAGCACGGGAGATTCAGATCGTGGTATTGGCTTATCTGATGTTACTAAAAAACTAGCTCATTTTAATGCCACCATAGACATCCTTCCTCACGGTGGTTTTAGTAGAAATGGCACCACTCCTCCCAATGAACATGGTGCTGTTTTTCGTATTAGGATCCCTTTAAAAAAGAAAACAACAGTCACCACCAGACAAATACAACAAGATATTTCTAAAGTTATTAAACCCCTTGCTCATTCTGAAATACTTAATAAATTCTCACAGGCCAAATCTAGCATAGAAAAAATTATGTTTTCTACTGATCTTTCTTTAGAAAAATTAGAAACCGGACAGGGAAATTTAATTAGAAACTCTAGTAGGAAAATATCTAATATTATAAAAATAATTAAAGAGAGTTATCCTGAACAACAAGCCTCATTTCCTGACACGACACTCAAAAGCTTCGAATTTATTGAAAATCTTTCTAATATGCCAGATTCCAATATCTGGGATATTTATAAAGAATTAAGTGCTCATAATTTAAATCTCTACAAGACCAGCGAACATTTAAAAGAAATAGAAAGAACGATATCTAAAAACATAACACGTCTTTCTTTATCTTAAAAAAGAGGACATATATCAGAAAACCTTATTATTTTATGCACTAAAAATTTGACAATTTTCATACGGACTCTAGACTCTTCCCGTATTTTTGTCTTAATTCTTAACTTACCTAAAAAATGGCAGACAAATTCGACCGATCTAAACCCCATGTAAACGTCGGAACTATTGGACACGTTGATCATGGAAAAACAACTCTTACCGCTGCTATAACTAAAACATTAGCAGACAGGCTACCTTCTAACATTAACAAATTCGTTGCTTTTGATCAGATTGATAACGCTCCAGAAGAAAAAGCTCGTGGTATTACCATCGCTACTTCTCACCAGGAGTATGAATCAGAAAAACGTCACTACGCTCACGTTGACTGTCCAGGTCACGCTGACTACGTAAAAAACATGATTACTGGTGCTGCCCAGATGGACGGAGCTATTTTAGTAGTTGCCGCTACTGATGGTCCAATGCCACAAACTAAAGAACACATCCTTCTTGCTCGTCAGGTTGGAGTAGACAACATTGTTGTCTTCTTGAACAAGTGCGACATGGTTGATGACGCTGAAATGATTGATCTAGTGGAGATGGAAGTTCGAGAAGAACTATCTAAACGAGAATATGACGGAGATAAAGCCATTATTGTTCGTGGTTCTGCTCTTAAGGCCCTAGATGATCCTAAAGGTGAGTGGGGAGACAAAATCATGGAATTAGTTAAAGCTTTGGATGAGAATATTCCAGAGCCAGAGCGTCCAGTCGACAAAACTTTCCTAATGTCTATAGAAGATGTTTTCTCTATTAAAGGACGAGGAACTGTGGCTACCGGACGTATTGAACAAGGTATTGTAAAAGTTGGTGAAGAAATAGAAATTGTCGGGATTAAAGACACTAGAAAAGTAGTAGTTACTGGAGTAGAAATGTTCCGTAAATTACTAGATGAAGGACGAGCTGGAGATAATGTTGGAGTTCTTCTACGAGGTGTTGAACGAGAAGAAATTGAGCGTGGACAAGTTCTTGCTAAACCAGGAACTATTACTCCGCACACCGAATTTGAAGCTGAAGTTTATATTCTTAAGAAAGAAGAAGGTGGACGACATACTCCTTTCTTCAAAGGATACAAACCACAATTCTTCATCCGAACAACTGACGTTACTGGAGAAGTTATTCTTCCAGACGGTGTAGAAATGGTTATGCCTGGAGACAACTCTAAGTTCAAAGTAGCTCTAATCTGCCCAATTGCTCTTAACGAGGGAACTCGTTTCGCTATCCGAGAAGGAGGACGAACAGTTGGAGCAGGAGTTGTTACCAAGATTTTGAAGTAACATTCTCTCTCAATAAACAACTTAAAACTCCGCCATCAGGCGGAGTTTTTGTAACAAATACCTTACTTTTTCGTTTTATACATTGAAGGGGGATCCGTAAAACGCTAAGAGGCATTGACCATAGGGAAAGAATCAATCTTTCCCGGCGTTTTTGGTTCTCCCTGAACCCTTAACCCCATTTTCCATGGATCCTGTTTTATCGTTTGCGGTAGGACTTATCGTTTTTCTATTTCTAATGTCAATGAGGATTACAATGGAAAATAATTCCCGAACGTCGAAATTTTATTAAAGTATGTCGGGATGTCCTCATTTAAAAGTAGCGACTATTTAGTCGCTACTTTTTTAAGAATTAAATTCTAATACTTTAAATCACTCGGACACATCTTTTACAATGTGTCCGAGTGTTAATCCCTGTTCAGTAATCAAACCTACCTAGCTGCACTGTCCCAAGATCTTCTCTCTTGGATAGTAGCAGCCTTTATAAGCGCACGTAGTCCGTAACATACGTATTCTATTGTATGGCGCCAAATATTAGAAGCCATTACATAATAACGCATGTCGGACAATGCCCCAGAAAAAGACATCTTCCCATCCATTTCTTCTTCCCAAGGCAAAGAACACCCCAGGATTTCTGAAGCAGATACTAGTATCCGCCTGTCATTTTTAGACAGGGGTTCTTCTGTCCGAGATTCCCAGGCTTGAAAGGCCATGTATACCTCAGAACGAGCACTAAATCCTTTTTTGAGATACAGGTTCGTACCCTGAAGGATTTTTTGCTCCTGCTGAACCAGCATATCAAAATGACGCAGGAGTGCTTTATCTGCCAGAAGACGAATGAGAAAGTCCTTCAGGACAATAAAAGTTGATCTTGCCTGGCTAACTGATCCCATAACCCCCCAAATACGGGCAACTACTCCATAACCAGCATATTTAGCGGATGAATCCGCGTAAGCCAGTAACTCTGTGCTGTTCGGAACTTCCTCATAAGGAATTCCGGTAACAGAACAAAAATTGGTGTGAATGAATTCCTTTGCTCCCCACTTTCTCATCCAAGAATATTGGGAGGGAAGATCATTCGCCATTGCATCAACTAAACTTGACACAATGACACCTAATGCGGAATCAATATCTGCTTCGGTCATGGGAATGACCACAGCAGAAGTGCCTGTTGAAACTACTTCACTACCATCACTGACAGTGACATCACCAACTGCAAAAGCGGTTGTGTTTAGTGCGACCAAAACGGCCAGCACTAGGAGCATAACCTGCATTCTTTTCATGGGTCCTACCCTTCCGTAAAAGTTAACGATTTGTGAATGAACAGGAGTCTGAAACGAAACCCCTATTCATCACAACTATTTATTGTTTTGAATAAAAATCTCAGTTTTCAGACTTTTCTATTATAATTAAAATATTGTAAATGTCAATAGCTAATCACTCAGTAACTTTAAAAAAACCTCCATCTTCATCTTCTGATCTTTTTCCTCTCCATACTTACGCATAGTAACTGATTTATTTTTCACTTCCTCGTCTCCCACTATCACAGAAAAGGGCACCTTATGCGTCTGTGATTGACGAATCCTTTTCCCCAACGTTTCTTCTGCTTTATGTAGTTCTGCTCGACCACCCTGTTTTCTTATTTTTTCCAATAATTCCGCTGCAAATTTTTCATGATCTTTTGCTACCGGCAAAATGTATGCCTGCACCGGAGCAAGCCATGCTGGAAATGCTCCCGCATAATGTTCGATAAGAAATCCAATAAACCGTTCATGTGTTCCCAAAGGGGCACGATGAATAATAACAGGAGTTTCTTTTTCTCCTTTCTTATTTATAAATTCTAAATTAAATTTCTTCCCCATATGTAAATCAAGCTGATTAGTGGAAGCAGTAAATTCTCGCCCAATTGAAGACTTTATCTGAAAATCCATTTTTGGTCCGTAAAAAGCCGCCCCCTCGTGCATTACAGTAAAAGGAACTCCTGATTTTTCCATTGCTTCAAGAGACATTTTTTCAGCTAATACCCAATCCTCTTCTTCCCCATGATATTTATCCATTTTCTTTGGATCTCGCAAAGCGAGTTCCATACGATATTCATTTATCCCTAATTCTTTGTAGTAATATTCATGCAATCGTATTACTTGAATAAATTCCTCAATCGCATCTTCCATGGAACAATAAATATGAGCATCATTCATACACATTCCTCGAACACGCATAAGCCCAAACAAACTTCCAGAATCTTCATATCTATGGCAAATTCCGTATTCAGCAAGTCGCAAGGGAAGGTCTTTATAGCTTCTTGGACGCGCCGAAAAAACCTTGTGATGAAATGGGCAGTTCATCGGCTTAATATAATAATTCTCTTCTTCAATTTTAATTGGCGCATACATACTGTCCTTGTAGAGAGGTAGATGTCCCGAGGTATAAAATAGATTTTCCTTTGTTAAAACAGGTGTTGTAACACGTTGATACCCCCATTCTCTTTCTGTTTTTTTTGCCCAGTCCTCCAAAATATCTTTAATTACATTCCCTTTGGGAAGCCAAAGTGGTAGTCCTGGTCCGATTTCTTCGTCAAACGCAAATAAATCTAATTCTTTTCCTAGCTTCCGGTGATCTCTTTTCGCTGCCTCTTCCAACATATATTCATATGCTTTTAGTTCTTCATCATTCTCAAAAGCTACCCCGTAAATTCTAGTTAACATTGGCCTGTTCTCATCTCCTCGCCAATAGGAACCAGCAATTCTGGTAAGCTTAAAAACTCCTAAATCTCCGGTAGATTTTAAATGTGGTCCAGCACAAATATCTCGATAAACAACATTACCGCTATCATCTGTAAAATCATAGGCAGATATTTCTTCTCCTTTTTCTACAATCCCATCGATAAGTTCTAGTTTGTAGGGATCATCTTTCCAAATATTTCGGGCTTCTTTTTCTGAAAACTTCTTCTTATCTGTTTTAAAATTCTTATTAACTATCCAACGCATCTTCTTTTCGATTTTCTTGAAATCACTATCTGAAATTTTGTGATCACCAAAATCAAAGTCCTGATAGAACTCAGTATCCGTCCAAGGACCAACTCCCAGCTTAAGGTCAATTTCTGGAAAGGTCATTTTGACCGCAAAAGTCATTACGTGACTACCAGTATGTCTTCGTTTAATGCCGATATCCTCTTTATCCATGTAATAAAATTATAGATTAAAAAAAATCTCCGTCCACCGGAGATCTATTTACTTACAACTAGACCTCCGATTAATCGGTGTAGGTGGTTGTAGTTGTAGCAATTGTTTTCACGATAAAAAGTGTATGAATTATTCTTATGATGTCAAGATGTTATATTATAATATAACATTATATATTACCCTTTTCTTTCTTTAAATTTTATTTAGAATATTTTCGTTATTTTTCAATTATTATTTCTAAAAAATGGCTAAAAAACGTATTGCTATCAATGGTTTTGGACGAATTGGACGAGCCGCTGCCCGTCTTATTCTATCTGGTCACACTAAAGATTTAGAACTTGTAGCTATCAATGACCCTTCAGATACTTCTATTTCTGCTCACCTGTTCCAGTTTGATTCTAACTACGGAGTTTATCCAGGAACTGTTAATGTAGAAAATAATGGAACCATTATTAACATTGATGGACAGAAGATTAAAAAATTCACTACCAGAGAAATATCTGAATTGCCTTGGAAAGACTTAAGCATTGATACCGTTATTGATTGTACAGGAGTCTTTAAGACCGTCGAAAAAGCCCAACCACATCTAGATCAAGGAGCTAAAAAGGTTCTTATCTCTGCTCCAGCTAAAGATACTAACTTCAAGACGATAGTACTCGGAGTAAATGATCATCTTCTTAAAGAAGACGATAAATTTGTCTCTAATGCTTCTTGTACTACTAATGGACTAGCTCCAATTGCTAAAGTCCTGAATGATAATTTTGGTATAGAATGCGGATTAATGACGACAATTCATGCCTACACTGGTTCCCAACCAGTATTAGACGTAGGAGGAGGTAAGGATTTGCGAAGAATGAGAGCAGCTGCTTTAAGCATGCTCCCTACTTCTACCGGAGCCACCAAAGCTGTGGGACTAGTTCTACCAGAACTTAACGGTAAATTATCTGGACTAGCAATACGAGTTCCAACTTCTACTGTTTCTCTGGTAGATTTAACAATTAAGGTCAGTAAAAAGGTTACTGCCGAAGAAATTAATGCAGCTATCAAAGAAGCGAGCAAAAAGATGCCACATATTATTGGTTATGAAGAACGTCCTTTAGTTTCCATTGATTTCAAGGGAGATTCTCGCTCTACTATTTTCGATCCCGCCGAAACCACTGTCATAAATGATTTAGTAAAAGTACTTTCTTGGTATGACAATGAATGGGGTTATTCTTGTCGTCTAGTAGAACTGGCAGAAAGGCTATAGGAGGCCCCGTTTTAATTAAAGGCCAGAAAGTTCTGCTCACCATCTTTCACCATCTGATCGAAAAGATCTTCTGAATACTTTGAATGTAGTAGAACAGGGTATTGAGGATCCATACTACTGATCTCATCTACCTTGCTATTATCCCAGTTATTATGATGATAATCGTGAGTATCATTTTTTCCCCACCCAACATAACCCACTTCTAGAGGAAGATTTTCGATGTAATCATCAGCTAAACCATGAATATCATTTGTTCCCGGTAAACGGACTTGGGAAACTCTATATTCTGCACCTTTACCATTTAAGGCAGTCTGCATTATTAATTCGAAAAAACTAATATCATCGGCAATCATTTCTCTTCCTTGTTTTCTCAAATGATGTTGTGATTTTAATTGGACCCCACCATTAATCTCTTTTCCTGAAGCATCTTTAGCTATCCCTCCAATTTCCGTATTTCCAGAGTTAGGATGAAAAACTCCGTGATATTCTATTCTAACATTTTCCGGATGCTCTTTGGCTAATCCGTATACTTCTTGGGCAACTCTTTGAGATTCTTCGGAAATGTTTTTTCTCATCCATTCTCGCCAATCTTCCTTATTCATATGTCCAAAAAAGTTTTCTCCTGCCTTGAGCATCGTGCGCAACTCGTTGCGACCATTTTCTGTTAAAAATTGTTCTCCGGTCCAAAAAAAGGTTGTTTTTGCTCCGTGTTCCACTGCTTGCTGAGCCAATTGGACATCATTACGATGTGGACCATCGTCTATTGTAAAATCAAATTTTTCATTCCAAGGCAAACTTTCTTTATCTCGTGCCGGACCATCAGTATTTTTTCGACCTGTTTCGCGCACTTGGTCATATAAAAAGTTCTTGAGATATCTGATACTTCGATCGTAAGCAGAAGCAAATTCTGGATATTTCTGACTTTCTTCCGCTAAAGAAGATATCTTCTCTTCTACATTAAATATAAAATCCATCTTTTCTCCAGAAGAACTAAATTCTGGTATTCTAGTTTGTTCCCTAAGACTAGTAACATCTACTCCCATATCTTCTAGTAAACCTTGTTTTTCTTTACGAATCCAACTTTGAGTATCTCCATGTGCACCATGCTCTACTAGTAATCTTCCCTCGTTGTCCCGAACAACCTGAGAAGAAAGTGTCACTGTTAATTTTCTATTATGCACTTCTTCTATATGAGCAATTAATTTTTTAGCTGCAGAACGTTGTGCTGGAGTAGGATCCAATACTTCTCCTGCTTCTTGAGATTCTCCTCTGTTTGGATCCGCCTTGAAATTAGGATCTGTTGGGAGAGCAAACTCAAAAGCTATCCCCTTTGGATTTATATCCAAATCACCATTAAGTTTGGCAATTGGTCCTCCTGCACCACTCCCTAAATTTTCATCAAAAAATTGCACAACTCGTCCGTCTGACAAAATACCAAAAGCGAAATCAGCATTGGTTCTTCCTTGTTCTATAAGATTTTCATCAGCCTTTAAACGATTTTCTTGTTCTGATAATTTTGGATTGTACCAATTACCAGAACCATGTAAAAGAATGTATTCTTTAGTGGTATTACATTCTATAGTTGGAATTTTAGAATAATCCTCTGGAATTTCTCCATTTCTCCTCCCAGAATTCCTAATCTTATAAATCTGCAAATCTCCAATTTTATTTTGTGTTTCCCCTGGCTTCATTTGATGAAGACTCCTCGCTGAAAAATTATTATGTACTGTTACCCCCTCGTATTGTTCTTTGCTTTGCAAAGAAGACAAAATAACTTCAGTATATTTGTCTACTGATTGTCCATATAACTCACTACGAATCTCGGGTGTAATTCTTTCTGCTACTCCTTCTCCTTCCATAATTCTCTGATACAAAACAGAACTTTTTAGTTTTTCCCATGAATCTGCTTCGCATATTTCTTTTACTAATCCGTCTTTGTTAGTTAATAGATCTAGTGCTTCCTCTTCAATAAACTCACTAAGGGCTCTTTGGGTATTAGAAGTTTTTTCCCAATCAATTTCTACAGAATATGGTTTATAGAAAGACAAATCACCATCTAATACTAAACTAGGATTAAGACTTAAAACAGTATTCAAACGATCTTGTACGGCCGCTCTATAAGTAGACATTTCTCCTGACAAAGATTCCATGGCGAAATACTTTAAATCCTCTGGTTCACCCCTCATATGATTATCATGTCGAGGTTTTAAATACGTTTCCGTAAGAAATTCCATTGTTTTAGTTCTATCCATAACAGCATCTTCTCTACCACTTAAGGCTTTTATCAATTCTTCTCTATTCACTGCTCCATCTGTAAATATTTCTGGATAATTTTCTAAAACAGAAGGATTATTTCTTACCTTCGAAGCTAATAAATTAACATCTACTTGAAAAACCCCAAAGGTCCTTGGTTCATGTTCTAAACGCATTTGCTTACTCTCAAATCCGGGAATCATAGTAGTAATTACTGCATGATTTTTTTCTATATCATCAACTAGTGACTTAACTCTTCTGGTATACATGTATAAGTCATATTCTGTAGCTTTGTTGTTGTTTAAAATATTATCCTGTAAATCACTCTTTAAGTTTAAAACTGCTTGCTTTTCTTTCTCGCTCAAGATCGTTCTTACAAAATTGTTTTCTGCTAGAATTTGTAATTCATCAACCACAGATGAAATCTTATCTTTCTTAAGCGTGTTTAATTTAGGATCCCATGCAAAACCAGATTCTTTTTGAGCCATTAAGAAAATTAACTCTAACTCTTGTGGCGAAGGATTAAAATCAACATTTTCAAAAGCTTCTAGCATTTCTGGCATCTCATTAAATCGTTCTAAAACATCCGAGTAATCATATTTAGTAGATTCTATCTCCGGTCTTTCATCAACATTTTCTGGTTGATTAGAATTTAATAAAGATGGATTGCCTTCAGTAGTAGCCATATCTCTTTCTAATGAATCCGTACTTGTACTATCTGCTTGAACAAATGTTCTCATATCTGGAATATTCATCTCTCCTATCTTGGGAATGCTAATGTCCAAATCTATATCATTCTTTGACTCTAATGGAGTTATGTTCTTTGTAAGGCTGGTATCTCCATCAGCATATTTTCCCCAAATATTTCTAATATCTGCTTTATCTTCTAACTCATCTAATTCTGGTGTATTTACATTCGATTGTAATGGATATAGAGGGGTATTATAACCATCTTCCTCAGCTTTTGGTGGAACTGTTCCATTTAAGTAAGCCTCTTTTTTGTCTCGATGGATAACTTTTATTTTCCCTTCACTTTCGTTGTAATCCACAAGATCACCTACCTCAACTAAATTCATATCATCATCCTCTCTATAGGTTTCTTTCTGTAAATCAGTATATTTACTCCAAACCTTATTAGGATCTACCTCATTTTCCAGTTCACCTAAAGCTTTCGTAACACAATTAATCTCTCTAGAAATTGCTATCGCTCTGCCGCTGTTTTCAGTGTTATGTACTTCTTGAACCATCCTTATATTATAACATAATATAACACTAAATACAAATAGTAACTTCTGAAATGATTGACTTTATCAATCAAATTAGCTATAGTTAGTATGATTTTTGAGATAATATATCTCAATTAATAGGGGGAAAGACAAATAGCAGAAAGGCAGAATTCTGCATTAAATAACAAAAAACGCACGTTCTTTATTACAATTACAATGAATGCAAAAAAACTGAGCCAATGGCTCGGGAAGGAAGGTCTTCTCGAGACAAATACGGCAGATACAAACTCAAAAGCAAAGAGTATAACACCTAAAACACAAACTACAGGTCTCCCAAAGACCAATCCTAATTACAAGCAAGCAAGACCTAAAAATAAACCAGGTTCTGCGCAACATCCAAAAACTAATAATTCTTTCGATTACAACCCTACTGTTGGTAGGCCTACTGTAGCAAAAAGAGAGAAATTTCATCCTACTAACTTCCTTAAAAGTGGTAACAAAGGAGATATCCGTATTATTCCACTAGGAGGGTTAGAACAAGTTGGAGAAAACATGATGTTTATAGAATGGGGTGATGATATTGTCATTATTGATACTGGTGTCGAATTCCCTAGCCCAGAACATCTAGGAATAGATGTTCTTATTCCTAATATTTCCTATCTTGTCCAAAACAAGAAAAAAATTAGGGGAGTTATCTACACTCATGGACACTTAGACCACATTGGTGGGGTGCCTTACACCATACCAGAACTTGGTTTTCCTCCTATTTACGCCACTAGATTAACCAAGGAATTAATCCTCGCTAATTCCGTAGAACACGGGATTAAAGATAAGTTAAAAATATCCGAGATTAATCCCAAATCTAAAATAAGACTCGGAAAATTTGAATTTGAATTCTTTCACATTAACCATTCCATTCCAGACGGAGTAGGAGTAGTTATTAAGACTCCTTACGGACAGATTGTGCATACTTCTGACTTTAAGATCGACCAAAATCCTTCAGATGATCAGCCAGCAGATTTAGGAAGAATAGCGCAAATTGGTAGAAATGGAGTAGCTTTAGCATTAGTAGATTCTACTAATGCTATAAAACCCGGTCATACTTTGTCAGAATCGGTTATTGAAGGTGAACTAAAGAAACTTATCAAAGACGCCGAAGGACGTGTAATAATCACTACTTTTGCTTCTAGTATTGGTCGAATCTCCAAAGTTGTAGAAGCGGCAGAAAAAGATGGTAGAACCGTCTTTCTTTCTGGTCGTTCTATGGAAAAAAATATGATCATTGCTCGTAAACTCAACTACCTAAAATGCAAAGATGCCACCCTACAACTTATGTCTCCCAAAATAAAGACCATGGATCCTAAAAAAGTTCTTGTCCTTTCGACCGGTTCCCAAGGAGAAGAGCTTGCTGCTTTGACCCGTATGGCTGCCGGGACGCATAAAGACGTTAAACTCAATAAGAATGACACCGTAGTTTTCTCTAGTTCTCCTATTCCAGGTAACGAACTAGCCATAGTTTCCGTCCTAAATAATTTAGCAGAAATAGGGGTCAAAATGTTCGATAAAAAGAAATTGGATATCCATGTTTCTGGTCATGCTTACGAAGAGGAAGTGAAGTTAATGACTGCCCTTCTTAATCCCAAATACTTCACTCCGATTCACGGAGAAACGTACATGAGATACGGACACCGCGATATCATTGTCGAATCCTTAAACTTCAAGGAAGAAAATACACTTATCATGAAAAATGGTCAGGGTATTGTCTTAAACAACCAAGGAGCCAGATTAATGACTGACAAAGAAGCTATCCCCGCTGGATCTGTGATGATCGAACTAGGAGAAAAGGTCGGAGAACATGTTTTATCAGACAGAACCACAATGTCCGACGCGGGAGCCATTTTTATTGTCGTTAAACACAAAGACGGAAAAGTCCAAAAAGTAGATATTCGTTCTCGAGGATTTGTCTACATGAATATGCAACACGAGATCTTTAATATCTTAGGTAAAGAGATAAAGGATGTTTTCGAAAGGAACTATGATCCTGCTCGGCCAGACAAGGCTTTAGAAGAAACACTGAAACAATCCGCTATAAAGTTATTCTTCCGGAAATTTAAGAAAGAACCAGTAGTGGAAGTGGTGATTTAGGTTCCATTTCTTAACTAAGAGTAATTTTGCCACGAGGTATTCCTTTAACTATTCCCTGCTTAGTAATTTCTACGTCAGGGTCACCATCATCTTGTCCACAAGAACCATTATTAAATTCGCAAACTCCGTTTTCATAGGCAGCACATATTATTTTTATTTTCTCTCCCGTCTGAATAACTGTGACTGTTGGTCCCGCATTTTCTCCATAAAACTTTTTCTGCCACTTACTGTAGTCAACTCTGGCACAACCTTGTTCTCCTTCTAGTTTTCCTATTTCAACCGCAAGACCTGTAAAACGAGGCTTTTTCATTTAATTGCTATTTATTCATTTTTTTTATTTTGTCAATAAAAATTTTGACACAAAAAAGGCTCAATGTTGACGTCGACCTACTTTACCAGGGCTATCCCCAAGTATCATCGGCGCTGGCAGGCTTAACTGCTGAGTTCGGAATGGGATCAGGTGTACCCCCACCGCTACAGACATCAACACTGAACCTTCTTTAAGGTTTAGTTATTTTAATTGTCGGTAAAATTTGATTATTTCATTTGCAAAGGTCTTTCTTCAATTTGCACACCAAGGAGATATTTAAGTCTGAGAAAAAAAATTCAATCGACCGATTAGTATGACTCAGCTCAATGCATTACTGCACTTACACTTGTCACCTATCAACCTGGTAGTCTCCCAGGGGTCTTAATGGGGAATCTAATCTTGGAAGAGGCTTCACGCTTAGATGCTTTCAGCGTTTATCCCGTCCGAACGTAGCTACCCGGCCATGCCGTTGACACGACAACCGGTACACCAGAGGTTCGTCCACTCCGGTCCTCTCGTACTAGGAGCAGCTTTCCTCAAATTCCCAAACGCACACGGAGGATAGAGACCGAACTGTCTCACGCGTGTTAATTCCATCATTACTGATGGCACGGACTATATCTTCACCCGTTTCTGATGTATCAGAACGAGGGGTCGACGTATTATAGAACTCATCCGTATTGATTATGTTCTATCTTCATCTGCCGGGCTTCGGCAGATTCCAGTCTCTACGGGGACAAGTATCTTTATTTTTGCAAAAAAGCTATGACTTGCTTACTTGTAATTGTTCTTTTTTTAGAATAATTAAAGAGAGCCGTCTTATCCACCTGCTTACTTAACTTAATAAGCACATCAGGTGTCATTTTTCGCTGCGAAGGATGTTGTTTTATTAAATTCAACACATCCACAGCCAAAGCTTTTTTGAGACGAAGAAAGGGATACAGAAGTTTCAATACATATTCCACTTCTCTTAAGCCAACTATAGCATATTCGCTCATACCGTCATTACGGTTGCGAATATATCCATAACCTAACTGGTCCTTTAGCCAAAGGAGAATTTCCTGATGGTCTTGTTTTTGATAAAACACGATACTGACTCGTATCTGATAACCCAATTTGTAATCCTTGCGAAATACAAGTTGAGCCATGATTGAGCCATCTCCATCAAGAAAACCAGCTATATAGGCCTTATCTTGCGTCTTTAAAGACAATTTGTCTTCCCTCGGTATTGCCCCCTGGACAGTTCGAAATCCAGATGGGGTTTCACCGATATTAGTCGAGTTTAATACCATAGGTGTATGTAACACCGGTATTTTACTACTTCTCAGTAGTAGAACGCAATGTAATTTACGTTCTGAACCCAGCTCGCGTACCGCTTTAAATGGCGAACAGCCATACCCTTGGAAGGTGCTTCCCCTCCAGGATGCGATGAGCCGACATCGTATATAATTCTATTATTACTAATAGTATGGACTATATCTTCTATCTTGAATTAATAATTCAAGACGTTGGCGTTTTAACCTTCCGTATTTAGAAGGTTCTGTTTCTAATGAAACAAGTCTCTACGGGGTTTAACTTTCTAATTCCACCATCTTATATTCCATGGAAGGAATAATATGTGGCGAAACTATCTGCATAAACAAAGGGATTGATTCCTTATAGATTCTAATTCTGTGATACTTTTTATCCTTATTCATTCTCGCTCTAATCTTCATCTGTCGTAACAAATGTAGTAATCTTCGTTGATCTAGAAAGGAAAATTGTTGTGTATTGAGATAAATATCTCGATCACGACATTTACTTCCATCATCCATAAACCAAACCGCTAAAATCAATGGGTCTAATTCTAGATTCTGGGGAATAATTTTCCGTCCATCTTCGTAAAAGTCATGAAACATTTTAGTGATTTCTGGATGTTGCTTAGTAGTAAACCTATAAGCCATCCTTCCTTCATTTGTTTCCCGCTCTACTGGCGGACTCTTACAAAGAGATTCTAAAATACTGTATTTCCAATCAACGTACTGCTTTGCTTTCAAACTATGATTTATTTCTAAAAAAGCATCTTTTCTTCCATCTATAATTCTCAAATATCCGTCCCCCAAAATCGATCCGATTATGAGAGATTTTTGTTTAGCTGTTAAACTTCCCACGGCATTGTCCATAAATTAAATAGGGCTAACTATCTTCGTTCATCATAAATTTTTTGGGAAAATTTACAATTGAACAGTTTATGGATTTCACCGTTATAAGCCAATCTTCTGGTAGTATATCACTATACTACGCACCCCGATTGAGGTGCCGAACCGCTTCGTCGATATGAACTCTTGGAAGCGACTAGCCTGTTATCCCTGGCGTAACTTTTATCCGTTGAGCGATGCCCCACCCACGTGGTGACACCGGATCATTTTCACCGAGTTTCCTCCCTGCTCGACTTGTAAGTCTCACAGTCAGGCTGGCTTATGCGAATACACGTCCACGTCGATTTCCATCCGACGCAAGCCAACCATTGCGCGCCTCCGTTACTCTTTAGGCAAGTTTGTTGCTAACTTTTTTTTCTAAGTTAGTGGTTTTCAATAAACGGAGTGTATATATCGAAAACTCCTGTCTGTCGCCAGACAGATCGGACTATATCTTCATCCTGAATTTAATTCAGGAGCTTGGCGTGTAGTCTCTGAGGATTTTACCCATAATAAAATAGGTAATCTTTCCTGCTGATCATCTCCACTTTTTCATTTTCAGGGTTCGCTTCACAGTTACCTGTAAAGTAGCCTAGAAAAAGATACTGAGGTGTTCCAGCATATAGCCAAGTACATTTTTATTTTCTTTCTTTCTAAATTACTGCGACGATGTTTGATTACTATCACTAGTAACCCGCCCCCAACGTAAGGTCAAGGCGACCGCCCCAGTCAAACTCCCCACCAATCACTGTCCCCGAACCGGGTAACGGTCCAAGTAAGAATTTCTGACATCCCAAGGGTGGTATCTCAAAGGTGACTCCATCTTAACTAGCGTCAAGACTTCCGAGTCTCCCACCTATTCTGAACATGACATACAAAAATTCAGTGACAAGCTGGAGTAAAGCTGCACAGGGTCTTTTCGTCCTACCGTGCGTAAACGGCATTTTTACCGTTTCTGCAATTTCACCGAGTCTAAGCTTGAGACAGTTGCCAAATCATTACCCCATTCGTGCGGGTCAGAACTTACCTGACAAGGAATTTCGCTACCTTAGGACCGTTATAGTTACGGCCGCCGTTCACCAGGGCTTCATTTCGACGCGTAAACGCCTCCACTTAACCTTCTGGCACTGGGCAGGGGTCAGCCCGTATACATCCTCTTGCGAGTTAGCACGGACCTGTGTTTTTGATAAACAGTTGCTTGGCATCTTTCGCTGCGCCCCACGTAAACGTGGGGAGTCCTTATCCCGAAGTTACGGACGCTGTATTGCCGAGTTCCTTAAGCTTAGTTATCTCGTTCGTCTGAGTATTCTCTACCCACCCACCAGTGTTGGATTGCGGTACGGACAGAATAAAATTAAGTTTAGACGCTTTTCTTGGCACCAGAATCATTGTTTTGGCTCCGTATCGCTACGAAGCAAGTATGCATAACACCTTGCGAAACAGAACGGATTTGCCTGATCTGCCATAAGCTCGATGCTTGCCCCGGAATTCATTAACCGGAAACAAATTT
Source organism: Candidatus Altimarinota bacterium (assembly GCA_021734525.1). Lineage (GTDB taxonomy): Bacteria > Patescibacteriota > Gracilibacteria > UBA4473 > UBA4473 > JAIPGU01. The sequence continues at coordinate 17,329 of JAIPIW010000006.1, forward strand.
TCCCAATGCGTCACGCCATCACATTTTACCCTGGTACAGGAATATTAACCTGTTGTCCATCGACTACGCTTTTCAGCCTCGCCTTAGGACCGACTAACCCGACCTTGACTGCCAGTGGATCGGAAACCTGGGGTGTTCGACGATGCGGGTTTTAACCGCATTAAAGTTACTTATGCCAACATTCTCACTTGTGGTCGCTCCACACGACCTCACAGTCGAGCTTCACTGCTCCCACAACGCTCTTCTACCTTCCATAATAAATTATGGAACCACATCTTCGGTTATTACCTTTGCCCCGTTGAATTTTCGGCGCAAAATCGTTCGACCAGTAAGCTATTACGCACTTTTTAAAAGGTGGCTGCTTCTAAGCCAACTTCCTGGCTGTTTAAACAATCTTACATCCTTTGCCACTCAGGTAATATTAGGGACCTTAGACGGTGGTCTGGGCTCTTTCCCTCGCGTCTACGGCACTTCGCTGTCGCAGACTGACTCCCCAGACAATCACAGAAGTATTCGAAGTTTGCTAGGAGTCGGTACGGTTGTTTACCGCCCTTCCCCAAACAGAGCTCTACCCCTTCTGCTAGTAACTGGAGGCTATTCCTAAAAATATTTCGAAGAGAACCAGCTATCTCCGTGTTCGATGGTAATTTCAACTCTAGCCACAGGTCATCCAAGAGTTTTGCTGCACTCGGTGGTTCGGTCCTCCCCCAGTTTTTACACTGGGTTCAACCTGCCCATGGCTCGCTCACACGGTTTCGGGTCTAGCACATAAGACAGACGCCCTTATCGGACTCGCTTTCGCTGTGGCTCCGGGTGAATCTCCCTTAACCTGCCATATATGACTAACTCGTTGGCTCATTCTACAAAAGGCACGCGGTCATCCCGAAGGACTCCCACTCCTTGAAAGTATACAATTTCACGTCTATTTCACTCCCCTTCCCGGGGTTCTTTTCACCTTTCCCTCACGGTACTTGTTCACTATCGATCTGGTATTCTTTTTAGCCTTGGAAGGTGGTCCTCCCAGCTTCAAACCGGATTACACGTGTCCGATCCTACTCAGGATACTCCTACCATATTGAATGATTTTCGAATACACGGCTGTCACGTTCTGTGGCGATTCTTTCCAGAATCTTCTTCTAATCAGACAATACAGATATTGGAGTCCTACAACCCCTATTATAAATAATAGGTTTGGGCTATTCCCATTTCGCTCGTCACTACTACGGGAATCTCTATTGATTTCTTTTCTCCGGCTACTGAGATATTTCAGTTCGCCGACTTCTCTCTATAAGCTTAATTGATTGGGCTTATAGTACCTGTAAACAGGTGGGTTTCCCCATTCGGAAATCTCCGGGTTATAACGCGTGATTGCTCGCTCCCCGAAGCTTATCGCAAGCTTCTACGTCCTTCTTCGAAAATACCAGTCAAGGGATCCGTTGTATACCTATATGTAACTTTTTTATGCTCCTGATAAATCAGGAGACTCAGACTTGAACATCTCTCGATGCGCAAATTGCAGAAAGCACTTTGCGTTTGTGATCTAAGAGCTTTAGGAAAAAGCTCTAGATCAATAAATTTCAAATTTTCAAATTTTTACCGACAACGTAAAAGAACGTTTTTCTCCTTACTATAAACTTACAATTAGGAGAGCCGGACGATTGTATAAACTAGAATTGGATTGTCAAACTTTTTCTTCTGTTTTTTAAATATTCTTTATAACCTGGTTAGAATACTTATCTACTACCATTCCTATTTGTCGTGAATCAAGCGGATTTCCGTTCTCATCAATAACTTCTGCTACTAAATCTGCACCTCTCTCCTTAAGGAGTTCCTGTTGGCTTTTATTAACCATTTTTGACCTTGTTAAAAAATCGCGCGATTGTAGCGGATTTAATGACTTATGTCAAAACTTTTTTCACCCTTACTGATTTACCACTGCTGAGCACAAAGAATATTAATCTTGTAATCTAAACAACTATTACCATTGTCTATGGAGTAACAATATCCTCCAGCAGTATCTCTACCATCTCTACGACAGGTATAATTCTGCCCAGCATCCCGCCAGTCGGTACCATCGGTAGTTTGACAAGCAATACCCCGAGGAGTTGCACAAGGCCACTGAGACTCTGAATTTAATTCCACATCGTTTGCACCAAAAACAGGAAAGTGAAGATTCTGCCAATTCTGCCACCAAGCAAATGACTGATTTTTTTGCACAGAAACAGAAGCATTTACATCTGGACTAACACCATCTGAACAAGTAATAGAATAGGTAATCACATCTTGGTGTCCTATATTAACATCTCGATAACTAATTGTTTCCGATCCTCCAGCTGTATTTTTATTCCCAGTCCAAAGGTTTTGGTTATTATCTGAAGCTGTACAACTAATTGGATTACCAGTAGTTTCCCACTCTAACTCTACCCACCCCTGATCATAAAGAGGATATTGTCCATTTAAATTTGGCTGTTGCATACCTGCCTCCACATCTTGCTTAACAACGTAATCCAAAGTTACTCCTAAATTTTCAGGAGGGTTGGGAATGGCTGAAACAGTTTCCGACCAAATTCCATTACCAACTAAATTAGTAGCCCTAATTCGGTATTGGTAAGTATTCCCATTAATTAATCCCATATCAGTGTAAGAAGTATCATTTGCACCAGGATTGGACACCAACCACCATGTTCCGTCTCCCGGATCTCTTTCTATTCTATATCCCGTAATTGGTGAGCCACCATTATCTGGTTCTATCCAAGATAAAGTTACCTGAGTATTCCCTGAGGTGGCATTAAAGACCACCACTCCTCCTGGAACATCTGCTTGTTCTATAACAGTTACTGTTACCGCATCCTCATCATACTGATTCCCTACCCCATTACACCTAATAGTATAGGTAGTGTCATTATTAATATTATTAATTACCTCACTACCACCACTTGGATCTTTATCTCCAGCCCAAGCACCTCCACCTGTTCCCTGACAATTTATGGCACTCCCTGTCTCCCAAGACAAAGTTACTGATCCTCCTCGTGCTACTTGTTGTTGAGAGGAAGTTAATTCAACTGTCGCTGGATTAATACTAACTATTAAACTAGCCGAATCTGTTCCTTCGATAGAACCATCACAATCTAAATCAAAAGAAGCTTCTTCTGTTAAGTCACCAGTATCTACAGTATTATCTGCCGTATCTACGATATCAACCCAGCTATCTGGACAACCATCTGTACAACTAAGGGTACAGGTAGACACATTTTCGTGTGTCCAGTCTAATGTTACAGAAGTATTATAATCTGCTGCACTAGGACTCGCTGTAAAACTAGTAATTCTGGCCTCTACTGTTGGTATTTCTACACAAGAAATACTGCCATCTTCTTCAAAACCATCCATAACAAATCCATCCTCACAAAGTTCATCTGGTACGGCAATATTGACTCCTAAAATCACACTTCCGGTAACTGTAACATCTGAACTAGATTCAACGCTACCAGTAGCGATAACATCACCACCAACTTGTAATTTCGCATCATATTCTGGGTCCATTCCTATTCCAATATTACCATTATCGTTACTAAGACCACGTGTTAACCCCAAAATCTGATTAAATTCTCCTGCTCGCAATCGTCCCGCCGCATCATCATTTAGATTATCTTGTTTCTCACCGATAGTTAGATTAAGGACTGCATAACCAATTCCAGCTAGTAAAACCCCTGCTCCAAAAAACAACACTCCTCGGAAGGACGAGATTATTTTGGACAGAAATTCTTTTTTATTAAACATTTTCTATTAAGTTTTAATTATTATTGTTGACCTATTTCACAGATAGACGTCGATCCTGTACCAACTAAATTACCTTGTCCAAGCAGAGGACTGTCATAAGCTTCAACAACAATAGAACGATACATACAATTGTCTGGCGGAGGAGGAAGTACTACAGGAGGATTAGTAAATGGTTCAGCCTTATAATTAGTATAAGAAGTGAAAATACGTGAGGTTCCATTAATGCTAGTACTATCATAAGCTGTCCCAGTATCATCAATATGCGTTTCCTCAATATCATATCGCTGTGCTCCAGGAACTGCTCCCCAGCTAGCGTTAAAGCCTACACCATAGTTAGCATCTAGTATTGGTGTGGTATTAATATTCATTGTATTAATACCTGGGAAATTCCCTACTTGGATAGTATCGGCATAGAAAGCTGTCCCCCCTGGTGCTTCACAGGAAATAGTGAAATTTGTATTTTGAGTAACATTCTCTATAAATCCGCGACCGAAGAATGCTCCCCCTACTGCCTGATTATCCCAACTAACATCACAAGGTCCATCATTGTGGTAGGCGCTCCATTTAATCATTACCGAATCTCCATAATTTACTGGAGATGTTCCGTGTGGACTACGTAGTTCCACCGAAGCAATATATGGTTCATATATAACTTCTACACTATCGGTTACCTGTAATCCATCTATAGTGTGACAAGTCATTGAAAACTCCACTGAAGTATTAGTCCAAAAACCATCCTCGAAACCAAGTATGTTATCATTAACATTAGCACTTCCACTAGTAGCATTGGAATATGTCCAAGGTTCTGATGGCAAATCATACATGGCTATTTCATGTGGTGTACAATAAATAGTTCCTTCGGAAGACCAAGTGACTGTTACATCTGGCAAAGGAAACTGATTAGCCGAAATTATTCCTGGAGTAATGCTCAAAGTAAGAGATGGTTGTACTTCCAAAACTACTGTTCTGGTTGCTGACCAATTTCCATCTCCAAAAGCATTGGAAGCCCTAATACGATACTGATAAGTATCACCATTAGTTAAGCCAGTATGTATATATTGTCGTGAAGCAGCATTTTGGTTAGTTATCAAACTCCAAGTCCCCCCAGCATATCCTTCTATTCTGTATCCTGTTATTGGCGAACCACCATCGGCAGGTGCTGACCAGTCCAAAGTTACTTGTTCATTACCAGCCGTACCAGTAAAGACTGAAACTACTGCCGGTACAGTATCTCCCTCTTCCGGAATAGCAGAAACCGGAGCAGTCCAATTACTAGATCCTGCATCATTAATTGCTTTTATTGTATAAGAGTAGGTGGTACCAGCTACCAATCCTGTATTTATATAGGTGGTGTTAGATCCAGAATAAACAGGAACTCCTAGTCCAGAACGACGTAATTCATAACTTGTTGGATCTCCTCCTGGACCCTGTTGCCAATTAAGAGTGATTTGTTCTACTCCAGCAGTGGCTGTAAAGCTTATTGGTGTCCCCGGCAAAGAAACTGGACCGGCTGTTGGAACAACTGACTCTATACTTGACCAAGCACTTGCTCCTACTGCATTTACGGCCCTAACTTCATAGTCATACCGCACATCATTATTTAGTCCTAAATCAGTATATGAGGAGGTAACATCTTCTAGTAGTGTCCAAGGTCCTTCCATCAGCCTCCTATTTAAATCATACTGAGTTATAAAAGCACCACCATTATTCGCAGGTGGAGACCAAGATAAAGTGGCTTGTGTATTCCCAGCAACTCCTTGTAGACCAGTAGGAACCCCAGGAACGGTCGCATCTGGATCCAAATCTTCTCCTACCAAACCGATACTAACTTCTACAGTTACCTCTGCTGACAGTTGTTCATCAACATCATCAACACAAGCAATAGTATAAGTATTTGTTTCTTGCAGATCTGTTAAGACCTCACTACCAGAAGTAGTGGTCGCTTCTGTCCAATCTGCTGCACAACTTACCATCCCCGCACTAGTCCAAGTTAGAGTGGTAGAATCTCCCACTTCCACAGAAAGCGGGTCTGCTTCTAAGTTCACTTCTCCTAAACCACCACCATCTCCAACAGCCATTTCTACACAAACTAACGCCCCTGTTCCAGAAAACCCTCGTAAAGCATAACCAGCTTCACATTTAGAACGTAAATTATTGGCAGTAATAGCTCCTTCGGTAATAATTTCTCCTATTAAATTAACGTTTCCACCCACGTTTAGTTCTCCGGTAGCAAGAATATTTCCTGCTACGTGTAATTTTGCAGTTGGATCAATTCCTAAACCGAAGTTACCACTATCTGTACTTACCTCCTGAAGAACCGCCGGAATCTGATTAAATTCACTAGCAGTTAATCTTCCAGAAGAATCATTGGCGTCATCATCTTTATCTACAATACTTAAAGTAGTTACTACCGCATAAGATAGTCCAGCAACTATCATTCCCAAACCAAAGAATACTCCTCTCCGGAAGGAGTTCTTATTTTGACTTTGGTTTAGTTTAAACATTTCTTATTATATTATAATATAATACTACTGACCAGGAACACAATTTGCCCCTAGACACATTTCCCCACAACCACTTACATCATATTGTTCATTACACAAACGCACTTTAGCTTCTACTGCCCCACCGGCTGCTCCATCGCAAGACAAGTGGAAGTCTTTATATCGCAAGAAAGCATCAAAGTAGACACTACGATTCGTCCCATCTTCATTTTCACCAATATTATATTCATAAGCATTTCCCCCCAAATAAGCTCGACAACTATTAGCTACTGCGTTTTCAGTGCTCCAGCTTATTGTTGTTTGTCGTCCGCTGTAAATAGAAATTGGCTCAATAGCAAAGTCATTAATGATTGGAGCTTCAACAGCAGTTACAGTAACAGTTTCAGAAACTGTGCCATAATTATTAGAACATTCTAATGTATAGGTGTGTTCCCCTAGAGTCATTGGGGTAGCATCATTAACATTGCTCCAGTAGCTATGATTTACGTCTTGCAAGAACTCATCGCCATCTTCACTTAGATTACAAGTTCCACCAAAGGCCAACCAACCAAGATATGGTTTACCACCTTCGTAAGCATTTGCTAAGACAGCCCGAAGTCTCAAAGTTGGAACCATATTTACCCGCAAGGTTTCAGATAATTCTTGTTCTTCTACTCCCCAACAGGTAACCGTATAATCAATATATTCTGGCATTGGATTACCTCCATCATGATGATAGTGGATATCTACTACGCCAGACCCAGTACCATCTTCATTAAGATCTAGATACCCCATGTCTCCGTAACAACTAGTCATATCTCGTACTTCCCAGTACAACTGTATGTCAGCTTGAGCATAGTTATAATTACCCCAAGACCAGTTATTAACCGGATTAGGATTAGCACTAAGTTGAATTCGTGGCGGAAGAACTTCCACGATTACATATTCTTCATCACTTCCAGTAGGAGGAGTATTATCTTCATTCAGACAGACGATAGTATATATAGTAGTGTCTTCTAAGCTACCAGTCGACATTGAACCAGTACCAGCTTCTTCATAGGAATACTGCCCATCATCTATCAGACAACTATCTCCATCGGAAGCCCAACGCAAGGTGGTTGATCCTCCTTCAATAACCTCTTCATCGTCTACAGAGAAATTAGTAATTGTTGGTGGATCTCCACCATCTCCTAGTTCAACTCCCCAATCGTTATTGCCAACAAACACATAATCAAAAAGATTTTGATTTACCAATACTTCGGTATAGACGGAAGTAGACATTCCTCCATTTCCAGTACAATACATACTATATCCAGTATTTTGAGTAAGAGTGTCTGTCTGGACATTTATTCCACTAATATCATTGCCAAGACCACTTATCCATTCGTCAGTACAACTACCATAACAACTCATGTAACAGGTGTCAGCATTTTCTGCAGACCAACTAAGAGCTGACGTTTGACCAGAGTTAATTGGATTAATACCAGTAACTTCCAAAGTTACCGTTGGCATTGGAGTATTACTGACTGCTACTTCGACACTATCGGTCATCATTGGCTGTCCTTCTCGGGCACAGTATAAGGTGTACTGAGAATCAACCTCTAAGTTACCAGTTCGCACTCCATCTGGATCATCTGTCTCCACGGCAACAAAATCAAATTCTCCACCATCCAAGAAACATCCTTCTTCTGCTACTGCAAAAGTAGTCCAAGTCAAAGTTACTTGGTCGTTATAATCAACCGTTACTCCATTACTATCTCCGTTAACTAATAAATTTACCGAAGGGCTTCCGGTTGGTAAATCTACACAAGACACTTCTCCCCCAGAGAAACCATTCATAGCTTGTCCTTCATCACACAATCCTAAATTCAATCCTTTGAGATTCTCAGTAATTGTTACATCACCCGCGGCATCCAAATTCTGTGCAGTAAGACTACCTGTTATGAAAAAATTACCACCAATGTGCAGTTTTTCGGTGGGATCAATACCAATACCAATATTACCATTATCATTTCGCCAACCCCGCAAAACTCCCAAAATACGATTAAAGTCCCGTGCAGTTACTTCTCCACCAGATTCTCGATCGGCAAAATCAATATCTATTTGCGCCACTACTAATCCTATAGCTAACAACCCCAAACCAAAAACAATCCCTTTCCCAAAAGGAAATACTTTCTCATTGAGAAAATTTTTTTTGTTTTTGTTTGGCATTCTCAAGAATTCTATCTGTTTTTTTTAAATTGTAAAAAAAGTTTTCCAAAAATAACTTTACAATTTACCTAAAAACTTAGTTATATCTGTATGAGCTACTTCTTCTATTAAGGTGGTTTTCCTCTTTTCTCGGTGTGGCACGGTCTCTAGGAAGTTTTTCTTCTGTAAATTTTCATAAATTACACCAATGGGAAACTTCCCTGTTTCAGCCACTATTTTCCGGGCCTGCCAGATATCTCGACAGTCATAATTTTTCAATTTTTCTACTTCAAAAACTCGTTCAGCATACCATTCGTTAGGACACTGTTTATTGTAGGTCGGACAAGTCTGTAAAATTTCCACAAAAGCAAAACCTTTATGACGCAAAGCTTTCTGAAAAACCTCGGTCATATGGTTAACATTCGCTGACAAGGTCTGAGCTACAAAAGAAGGCCCTAGACTCAAAACAAATTGCAAGGGATTTAGAGGATCTTGCGCTACACCATCTGGCGTTCCATTTCTGACCTGCCCCTTAGGGGTAGTGGCGGTTGCTTGTCCGGTAGTCAAAGCATAATTCTCATTATCGTGAAGTAAGAAAAGAATAGGATAATCATTTCTTACTGCATGCACTAAATGATTAACTCCTTCCGAGAACGTTCCACCATCTCCCGCTGATGCAATAACGGTTAGTTCTGGATTAGCTATTTTGGCTCCTACGGCCAAAGGAAGCACCCGACCATGTAAACCATGGATTGTATAACACTCTACTTTATCTGACTCGTTCCCCACACAACCAATATCAAAACACTGTAGTAGTTTTTGCTGTTCTATATTTTCTAAAACAATGGCTCTTTTGAGCGCATTTTGGATACCATAATTACCACAACCATCACACCAGGTCATAACTTGTTTGGTATCTAACTTACCAATCTGGTCAGCTTTTTTAGTTAGTTGTTCTATTTTTTTAGCGTCCATTATATTATACATATTAATTACTCTTCTTAATATATTCTTCTACGTCTTCAGTGAAGAATTGTCGACCGTTCCACTTAAGCAATTTCCCCTTGAATTTCTGACCGGTTTCTCCTTCAATTTTATTACCCAACTGTCCCTCATAGTTTCCTTCGATGAGGTGCACATTCTTATTTTCCTGCATGAACTTCTTAATCTTCTCCGTTCTTAGCGGATGCAAATAAGTAACATGCAAATAGTTAACATCTTTATTGTTAGCGATAGTATCCAACATTACTCCTTTAGAACTCCCCCAACCAATAAAGGAAATCTTAGCTTTTTTGGATCCAAATACCTCCGGTTCTGGTAATTCTTTTTTAATAGTGTCTACCTTTCGCATTCTTTTGGCGTACATATCCCCAGCTTCTTCTGTTTCATCTATACGTCCTTCTTCGTCATGCTCATCACCATTAGCAAAGTAATGCGGACCACTACTTCCCGGTAACCAACGTAAAGATATGCCATTCTTAGTGATCTTATACCGGTCACTACTTTCTAATTTGTCTAAATCTTTGCCAGTCACTAATCCTCTCTCAATCTTAATTTTTTTGAGGTCAAAATTTGGAATAGTCATTTGCGATTCCGCAATAACTTTTTCCGAAAGTACGACCACCGGTGTCTGGTATTTCTCAGACAAGTTAAAGGCGTGTTGGATTAAATCAAAAGCGTCGGTTGGATCTGATACAGAAAGCACAATCCGGGCAAATTCTCCGTGGGCAGAGTAAGTGACCATATTCAAATCTCCCTGTCCGGTCCAAGTTGGCAGACCAGTAGCCGGTCCGGGTCTCTGCACGCACACAATAACCAGTGGATTTTCTATAATTCCTGCCAAAGACACCGTTTCTGTCATAAGATCATAACCTCCTCCAGATGTAGCGGTCATGGATCTAGTACCGGCAAAAGAAGCTCCAACCACCATTTGGGCGGCAGTGATTTCATCTTCCGCTTGTTTTACTAGTACTCCAGTATCTTTCGCCATCTGAGCAACATGAGTAAGGATGGAACTAGCGGGACTCATCGGATAGGCGATATATGCTCTCATTCCACCGTGAATAGCCCCCAAAGACAGAGCATGATTACCATCCAGCATAATTCTTGGTTGAGGTTTTGGTTTGGGCAAAACCAAAGACTCTTTCTTATCTACAGACGCAAAACCGGCCTGGAGACACTTTATGGCAATGGGTAACCAAAACTTCTTGGCAAACTTCTTTTCTACAATGTTCTGCATAATCTTTAAATCTAATCCCAAAACTCCCCAGACAAGTCCGGTCAGAATGATATTTGCCATCAGTACTGTGCCTCCACTCTGTTCTGCTATTTCTCGAGCCTGACAGGCAACCACTTTAATCTTTTTCTGCTTTGCTTGGTCTAGTATTTCTTTGATCCCCGCCAGTCTTTCATAACCATGTACCAAGATTCCTTCTTTTTTTAGAGTAGGGAAATATTCCAATAAACAAGGTTTATCTATCGCTACTAAAATATCTGCTGTTTTAGAAAGAGAACGAACCGGTTGGTCGCTAAAGTTAATGGTAAAACAAGATGTTCCACCCTTGATTAAGGAAGGATACTCGCGGTCGGTACAAATCTCATAACCTAATTCTTTTAAGGAATCTGCTACGAGTTCTCCGGCCGTAAGGAGGCCGGAACCACTTTGTCCGACAATTTTTAATCTAGTTCTAATCATTTACTTAAAATTCCGTGTAATTTTTCCGTCCACAGTAATACGGCCTTCGGAAAATAAGGCAAAGGATTCTTAGCTAATTTCAGAGGATCTAAAACTATAACTCCACCATGCTCCTTGATAAACTCAGTTAGGATGTTGGCGGATTCCAGTAAATAATCCATTTCGTATTTTGGATCCCCTAAAGCAATAACTGCACAGGGTAGTTTATTAAGTTTTACTTTCTGGAATTTAGGCCACATGCGATGAAAATTATCTTCCAGTTGTCCATGACCGTAGGTAGGAGAAGCAAGAATAAGAAAATCACAAGCTGTGATTTTCGTAACATCACAAAGTTCTACCTTTTCTAAAGCCACCCGGTGTTTCTTTTTCTCAAGTTCCATGGCTACTTTTTCGCAAACAAGCTCAGTATTTCCACCAGTTGTCCCGTAGACTATTTTTACTTTAGCCATCAAGGGAATTGTGATGAATTTAGGAGGAAAATCAAATTAGGAAAATTATAAAGTTTTCCATAATTCATGAAAAAGAACTCGCTGAGTTTCCGCTAAGGAGGCATTCCATATTTCTGTCGCGGAAATCTGATTTTCTCCGTAAGAAATCATGAATATTTTATCTTTGGAAATAATCGTATCCGAAGGAAATTCAATTCCTTTTTTCAGAATCTTTATTTCGTGTTCAGATGATTCGTATTTCTTCTTGTATTCTTGAGCTTCCACGCAATCAACTAAAAGCTCTTGGGCACTTCCCCTATTCCTTTTTAGTTCTTCTGGAATAGTGTAAAAATATTCACTCATCATCTCCTTCATTAATTGCGGATTGAAAAAAGACTTAAATTCCCTTTCTTCTAGTACCTCTGCATACATCTTCTTAACTGCTTCTTCTCCTTCAAAAAATTTTACTTTGGGAGTTATGCTTAATTTGTTTTCTAACTCTTCTAGTTCCGGAAGATTTTTTTCTAACAATTCTCGCGTTTGTTGAATCTTTTGTTCTTGAGCTATTAGAACACCTGGTAAATTTTTAGCTGGGATACATTTTACGTATTTCATACCACTTCGTTGAAATTCTTCCACTAGTCCTATCTTTTTTAATTCTTCTAAAACTAAATACATAGATGGACGAGGCAGTCCAACATTCCTAGCTATGACACTTACCGGTTGTGCTCCAAGTTCCAGCAGTCTCAAGAAAGTATTAATTTCTTTCTTGTTTAACCCTAATTCCTTAAATACTTTTTCCATATTCTGCTGTCAGAAAATAACAACACAGGTATTTTAGCTTATAAATTAGATAAAATCAAGTATTTTTTATAAATAGTTTTGTGTTATTGACAATCTTTGACAAATTAATATAATTAGTTTGTATTTATTATTTAAAATAAAAATGTTTTCCGAACATTTAGATCAAGAAAATCGTATTATAGACAGAGCTATTAGTAGTATAATAGGTGGAAGTTCTCCAGAATCCGTACAGGGATATGTTAAAGATGATATTACCTACAAACACTATCTGGTTAGAAGGGTTCAAGAACTACTGAGAACACAAGGAGAAAATGAAGCGGCAAATGGAGCTTCTTTTCGAATACACAATTTAGTGTCCTGCAATACAAGAAGCATTAGAACAATATTGGGATAAACAATCTTATTTTGCTCTTTTAAATATCTAAGAAAATTGAGGTGGGAGCGACTTCAGAGCATAAAAACTTTGTAGTTTCTCTATTCTTTTTGAAAGAAAAATTCAAGTACAATACTTAAAGGGGCTCAACACAATGAGTAAAGAAATCACTAAGGAATACTGGAGATTTCATCGCCGCATCATTTATGGGATGATAGCAGGAGGAATTACTATATTAGCTATAGTGTATTTTTTCTTTTAAACCATCCAAGTATGTCCATATTTGACTGGAGTTGAGCACTTTTCCAAACAAAGTCGCTCCTCCACCTCAGTTTTTTTATACATTCAATTCATATTGACTCTCCAGCTTTTCAAGGTAAAGTTTTGGCGTTTTTTAACCAACACAAAAATGCCTAAAAAAGAATCAATTTGGCGTCGTGCAAATCATCTCATTACTCATAACTTACTCCTCGTTATCATCCTAGTTTTAGCCGGATGGTGGCTTTTTTCTGGAGATAATCCAATACATTATAATATAATGAAGGGTGAAGCAGATTATGGTTATGCTGAAGAAATGGCTATGGATATGGCCATGCCTCAGTCAACCAAGATGATGTCTTATGGTCGAGGAGGAGGAATCATGCCTCCGATGATGGAAAATAACTTCATTCCAGATGCAGAAGACCGCAAGATTGTGAAGAATGGTAGTTTAGACATAGAAGTAACAGATACAGAAAAAGCTAGAACAGATGCAGAAAGTATCGTAACAGAAATGGGTGGAGCAATTACCAGTCTCAATTCTTGGGAAACTCGTCCAGGAGTTCTTGCCTATAACCTCACCACTAGAGTTCCCGCAGAAAAACTAGAAGAGATTGTCACCCTTTTGACAGAACTTGGGGTGAAAAAGTCTGAGAATTTTAATATCTCCGACATCACTGCTCAGTACCAAGATACAGAAAACAGATTAGAAAATCTGCGTGCTCGACGTGATCGATTAAGAGAAATGATGGATAGAAAAACAGATGATTTAGGGGACGTCTTATCTATCGACCGAGAACTTGCTAATGTCCAAATGGAAATAGAAAACTTAGAAAGATCTCAGAATCGTCGAGATACAGACGTAGCTTACAGCACTCTTCATCTTTCTCTTCGTCCAGAAACCCAAATTGGTGATGTTTCTAATCCACATTGGACTGTAACCAGATCCGTAAGAACTGCTGTTAATGATTTAATCCAAAGTTCTCAAGGAATTCTAGATAAGTTAATTAAGGTTGTAGTTTACATTCCAATCTGGGTACCAATTGTCTTAATTCTTTGGTTTTTGGATCGGAAGTTTATTCACCACAAAAAATGAAGGAACTAGAAAATAAAATTCAGGAAATAATTGCTAGAAATAAACGGGTAGAACTAGATAAAAGATGGGAAACATCTTCAACTCGCAGATTATTTCTAGCAATCCTGACCTTTATAGCTGCCTATATCTTTCTCCAAATCATTAAGGTTGAAAATGCTGTCTACGGTGCTATGGTTCCCACAGGTGCTTTCTTGCTCCAACAAATGACCATATCTCCTCTCAAAAAAATTTGGGAAAAACTCACAAAATGATCCCCCCTAAAATCCAAAAATGGCTCCAAGCCGAAGTATTCCCTCAAAGAGTACTACTTTCTGGGGGAAATAATGCGGTAGGCATTGCTTTGGAAATAGCCAGTTCCCTGCAACAAACTAACCGAGAAAAAATAGAAAGAGGTATTCATTCTGATACTTTAGTTTTTAGGGATATTGGCAAAAGTTTTAAGATAGATTGGTCAGATACGGCCAAAAAAGATGGCCAGGGAGAATATGAAAATGTCAGGGGAATGGTTCGTTGGGCTTATCAAAAACCGAACGAAGGAAAATATCGGATTGTAATCCTAGAAAACTTTGAAAGAGTCTCTAATGTTGCTCCGCATGCCTTACTAAAATTAATAGAAGAACCACCTGTAAATGCTATTTTTCTTTTTACCACCAGAAATCATCATCAATTACTAGATACTATTATCTCTCGGATGACTGTGGTTCGTTTGCCACACGAAGAAGAAGACTTTGTTATTCGTGATGAAATCCAAGAATTTCTAGAAGGAAAAAATCTTATTAAGAAGTTCCAAACTATTGAAACATTAAATAAAAGTTCTCGAGATAATACTGATAAAAAAATCGACCGAACGGTATTTTTTGATTTTCTAGAAGACACTATTTGTCATGCCAGGTTTTTCGAAAGACATCATTCCCATCTAGACCTTCTTTTTGAAACCCACTCCGCCATTACCCAAAATATCAATCCGCGGTTTGCGCTCGAGAGATTGGCGGTGAAAATCACTCCTACTTCTCCCTAGGTCGCTTCCAAATATTGAGCCCATTTAAATAGGCAATGAATTTTGCTCTATCTTGTTTTTGAGGAAAGAAATCTTCAAACAATTTTGCCTGACAAGCTGTTTTTTTTACAGGTCTGTATACTGGAGAAGCCCATCCTTTCCCATATGGACCAACACTCAACACAAAACACAAATCCCCATCCTCTTTCTCATAGAAAAAATCTGTAGAACGTAAAAACAATCCTTTCCCTTGCCATTCTCGTTTTAAAAGATTCACAAAATTTCCAATTCTCACAATCTCTTTTCCGCTAAAAGCTATATCTAACCCCGGCAATACAAACTCATTTTCCCCATGCTTTTCAAATTCGGTTGCATAAGTAGATGCTCCATCCATTTCTTTCTCCCGTGCTCCACTCCAACTTTGGATTTCAAATGTATTATTTCCTTTGGAAATAACCGTTAAATCTCCTCGCTCTTCTCGAGCACGTTTATCTTTTCTTCCTGTCTCTTCAATCTCTCTCTGCACTTCTGTAGCTAGACCCTGTAATTGTTCCCTAAAAACAGTATCCTGTTTTTGGCTTTCGGGAGCGCCTTCATTAAAGAAAATAAATCGAGAATTATTTTCAAAACTACGAAACCGGTCAGTATAAATCTTCATGTTTTTTATTTTAACACAAAAAATTAACAAGCAAAATAATTGTCATTCCCGGCCTTTTTAAGTACATTACAGACGTAATTTAACTACTCTCTCATGGCTCTTTCTCCTCTGGATGATCGGTATCAGGAAAAGGTTAAGATGCTGGAACCAATATTTTCAGAAGCGGGATTATGTCGAGCCAGAACAAGAGTAGAAATAGAATGGTTAATTTTTCTAGGAGACAAAAAAATTGCTCCTAAGGTTGATGCTAAAAAATTAAGACGTATTGCCGACAAATTCAGTTCCAAAGATTTCTTAGCAATCAAAAAAATAGAAGCCCAGACTAATCATGATGTTAAGGCCGTAGAACTCTTCTTACGCAAACAAGTACCTAAGAAAGTTTGGTCTTGGATTCATTTTGGTTGTACAAGTGAAGATATTAATAATACCGCCTACAGTCTCATGCTTAGGGAAGGACAGAAACTTCTTACCCAAGAATTTGGTGAAGTTTTGAGGGATTTAGGAAAAAAATCTAAGACCTGGAAAGGAGTCTCTATGCTCGCTAGAACCCATGGGCAAACAGCTACCCCCACTACTATGGGGAAAGAAATTGCTGTCTTTTTCCACCGGTTAAAAATGATGGCAGGAACTTTCCGAATGATTCCAGTTTACGGTAAGTTTAGCGGAGCAACGGGTAACTTTGCTGCTCACGTTTCAGCATTTCCAAAAGTAGATTGGATTAAATTGTCCCAGGAATTTATCGAAAAAAGATTAGGACTGACCTGGAATCCACTCACTACCCAAATAGAACCACACGACGGCCAAGCACTACTGCTTAATCAGTTGTCACAAGGAGGAGCAATCCTTATTGATCTCTGTCGAGATATTTGGGGTTATATTTCCTTGGGATATTTTGGCCAAAAGGTAATCAAGGGAGAAGTAGGATCTTCTACAATGCCCCACAAGGTAAACCCTATCGATTTCGAAAACGCTGAAGGAAACTTCAAGTTAGCACGAGGAATAGCAAGAACTCTAGCCGACGAACTCCCAGTTTCCAGATGGCAAAGAGACCTAACCGACTCCACTCTCCAAAGAAATTTTGGTCTTGTTTTTGGTCATTTCTTACTAGGACTAAAAAGTTTAGAAAAAGGACTCTTTAAATTAGAACTCAACCCGAAAGCTCTCAAAGCAGATCTGAAAAATTCACCAGAAGTATTAACCGAAGCAGTTCAAACCGTACTTAGGGCCCATGGAGTTACAGATGCCTACGAACAGTTAAAGAAGTTCTCCCGAGGACAAGCTCTGTCCTTGGAACAAATTCTCACTTTCGTAGATAAAACAAAACTTCCCAAGGAAGTTAAGGATCGTCTAAAAAAACTTACGCCAGAAACGTATATCGGATTGTCTGCGAAGCTCGTTGATAAATTTGTAAAATAATGTGGATACTATGGGCGTTTGTGGCTTGTTTAGGATCTACTATTTGGTATCTAGGACCAAAATTTTTTACCAGTCAAAACCCATTTTCTCCTATCGTGATATCTGGTGTGGGAGCGGTGATTATTGGATTATTATTATCCAAGATATTCTATAAGACATGGTTTGATCCTACTTCTATTCCTTTAGGTTTATTATATACTTTCACTTTTATAGCCACTATTGGTTACATTCTTTCCATAAATGCGGGAGGAAGAGTGGGGCCAATCGCAGTCATTGTTGAACTATCTGTTGTTTTAGCAACACTTGTTGCTCTTTTTGTTTTCCGAGAACAATTGAATTGGATTCAGATGGTGGGAATTTTGTTAACTATGCTTGGAATAGGTTTAGTGATTTATTTTAAGAAGTAATATCTCATTTTTGATTAAATTATTCTGAAATTTATGAAGGCAAAAAATTGCTTTTTTTTTGATAAAATTTAAAAAAGAAATGTCATGAATCAAGACGAATTCCAGAACGTAGTACTTAATGCTTTAAAAGAGCAGAAATCTTTTAATCGAACTTTTCTTAATTCCCTGGAAGAGCAAAAATCTTTTATACAAGAACAAAGGACCTTTAATCAAAAACAAGAAAAATTCAATCAAAGAACTGACAATTTTATCCAAACATCTGATATCTTCTTTGAGAGAGTTGATAATTTCATAGAAACTACCACCCCCTTCTTAAACCACGTTCGTGATTTCATGAACCGTCAAGATGCATTCAACGACAAATTATGGGTAAAAGTAGAAAACAGTATAATTGATAACATGAATTATTTTAGCGACAATTCCCAAATGTATACGGATAAAAAACTAGAAGCACATGAAACAAAATTCCGTCATGAACCAGTTGCCATTTAAAAATGATTTTCCTTGGCCTTGGCTCCTCAGTTGGAAACTCAGAAGATATTTTTAGTAGTACGGAAAAGGAACTAGAAGAAAATGCTGTTGTAATAGTTAGGAAATCTAAGGTTTTAAAAAATCCCCCTTTAGGGAACGTAGCTAAAAACGAATTTTCTAATGCCGTTTGGCAGATAGAAACAAGTTTTTCTCCTCAAGAACTTCTCACTGTTCTTAAAGAAATAGAAGAAAATAATGGGCGAACCAGAGAAAAAAAATGGGGAGATAGAACGCTAGATTTAGACATTTTAATTTTTGACAACCTAATTTTAGAAACAGAAGAATTAACTATTCCTCATCCAGAAATTCCCCAGCGAATTTTTGTCCTGCATCCCTTATCAGAACTAGTTGACGAAAGCTTCAAAATCCCTAAATTTGGCCTACTCAAAAACCTGCTAGAAAAACTAAATGAAAACTGAAGAAGCCGTCAAAATTATCTTGCAAAATATTGGCGAAGATATAACCCGCGAAGATTTAAAGGAAACTCCAAGCCGGATTGCCAAAATGCATCAGGAGATATTTTCTGGCTACAAAGAAGACCCTAAAAAAATTCTAAAAAAATTTAAAGCCAATGGTTATGACGAAATGATTCTAGTTAAGAACATAGAATATTTCTCTACCTGCGAACATCACATGGTTTCGTTTTTTGGAAAAGCAAATATTGCCTACCTTCCAGATAAGCATATTACCGGTCTTTCTAAACTACCCCGTTTAGTAGACATCTTTGCTCATCGCCTGCAAAACCAAGAACGATTAACTATCCAAATCGCAGACACCTTACAAAAAGAATTAAAAGCTAAAGGAGTAGCGGTACAACTTTCTGGACGACATCTTTGTATGTCCGGAAGAGGCGTAAAAAAACACGAAGCAGAAACTATAACTACTTCCTTTCGGGGAGATTTTAAGAAAGATAAAAATTTAAGAAGTGATTTCTTTAATCAGATTATTTCTTCATAGCATATTATAATATACTACTGCAATACTAACTGTGGATTAGCATCCACAAATTGTGTTTGAGCAATTTCCGGATTTTTTTCATATTGGAAATAAGCCGCAGCTCCAATCATGGCTGCGTTGTCTGTCGAGTAAACAAACTTCTTGGTTGTCATGAATTGGATTCCATTCAACTGACAAAACTTATCTATTTCTCCCCGTAATCTTTTATTAGCAGAAACTCCTCCAACAAAATGAATCGCTTTGGTGTCTGGATACTTATCTAATGCTCGATCTAATTTCTTAAGGAAAATATCTACAACCGTCTGCTCGAAGCTAGCACAAACATCCGCAATGAATTGTTCGTCTTTGGGATCTTTAGCTTCTTGCACTAATCTAAAAACTGCTGCCTTTACTCCAGAAAAGGAAAAGTTAAGAGAGTCTTTTTCTAGTAGTGGACGAGGTAGTTTATATTTATTTGAATCTCCTTTTTCTGCTCGTTCAGAAACTATTGGTCCCCCTGGATAACCAAGATTTAGTAATTTTGCTACCTTATCGAAAGCCTCTCCTGAAGCATCATCAATAGCTTGTCCGACTCTAGTTAAATCAGAAAAACTTTGTCCAACATAAAAATCTGTGTGTCCCCCAGAAGCCACCAAGGAAAGAAATGGAAATTTAAAATCTGCTAAATCTCTTTCTAACACAACAGAAGAAATATGTCCGGCAATATGATGAACCGGAATTAACTTCTTTTTGTAAAACAAAGATAAAAAACTACTAACTGTAGTCCCCACTAGTAGTGAAGTTTGGAGACCAGGGCCAGCAGTTACAGCCAATGCATCAATGTCTTCTATCGTGCAGTGAGCATCTTGCAAACATTTTTTCAACACTGCTCTCCATTTTTCCGAATGAAGACGAGCTGCAATTTCTGGCACTACTCCTCCCCACTCGTTGTGTTCTACTTGAGAATGACGGACATTTGCTAAAACTTTAGTACCGTTTTCTATAACGGCTACTCCGGTATCATCGCAGGAAGTTTCGAAAGCTAAGATCTTCATCGCGGGGACCCTAGCAAATTTTTTAGAAAAACCAATTTTTATCAATTTTTTGCCAAAAGAAATTTTTTCCTTTACCGTTTCTTAGAAAAAAATTCTGAATTAAAAAAACATGGCTAAAAATTTAGTAATTGTAGAGTCCCCAGCTAAAGCGAAAACTATCGAAAAATTCCTTGGAAAAGACTTTACCGTGAAATCCAGTTACGGACATATTAGAGATCTTCCTAAAAAAAATATGTCGATAGATATCGAAGGTGGTACTTTTGAACCAGTCTACGAAATCTCCGATGACAAAAAGAAAACTGTCACCGAACTCCGCAAGGAAGCTAAAGACAAGACTGTTTGGTTGGCTTCAGATGAAGACCGCGAAGGAGAAGCTATTGCTTGGCATCTAACTGTCGCCCTCAAACTAGATCCTAAAAACACCAAAAGAATTGTCTTTCATGAAATTACTAAAACTGCTTTAGAAAAAGCTGTAAAAGAACCAAGAGAAATAGATAAAAACTTGGTAGATGCTCAACAAGCTCGCCGAGTATTAGATAGATTAGTTGGATACAAACTTTCTCCCGTACTCTGGAAGAAAGTCCAAACCGGACTTTCTGCTGGACGCGTACAATCTGTGGCCGTACGTCTAATTGTCGAAAGAGAAAGAGACATTGCTAAATTCAAAGCTGAATCATCCTTCAAATTAACGGCTGAATTTGATTTGGGAAAAAAGAATGTTCTCCACGCTGAACTGCCAGAAAGATTTAAAAACGAAAAAGAAGCCCGAGAATTTTTAACCAAATGTATTGGTGCGGAATTCAAAGTAGAAGATTTGGAGACTAAACCAGGCAAATCTTCTCCATCTGCTCCATTCACTACTTCCACTCTCCAACAGGAGGCCAGTCGTAAGTTAGGGTTTTCGGTAAAACAAACCATGATGACTGCGCAAAGACTTTATGAAGCGGGAAAGATTACTTACATGCGTACTGATTCTGTTAATCTTTCTAATCTAGCACTCACTCAAGCAGCTAAAGTAATTGAGAAGAAATTCGGTGAGAAATTTGTGAAGGTTCGACAATATAAGACTAAATCTAGTTCCGCCCAAGAAGCACACGAAGCTATTCGTCCCACAGATTTGAGTTTGGAAGTAGCTACAGATGACCGTAATCAACAAAGGCTGTATGACCTCATCTGGAAAAGAACTATTGCCAGTCAAATGGCTGATGCTGTTTTAGAAAAAACTACTGCCACTATTTCTATTTCCAAAGTAAAACAACACCTTATAGCTCAAGGAGAAGTAGTTAAATTTGCTGGATTTTTAGAAGTTTATTTCGAAAGTTCTGATGAAGAAAATGGTACAAGTCCTTTGGACGGAAAAATGCTCCCTCCATTAAAAGTTGGGGAAGTATTAGATTTGACTCATATGCAAGCCAAGCAAGTTTACGCTCGTCCTCCCGCCAGATTCACCGAAGCTAGTCTAGTGAAGAAAATGGAAGAATTGGGTATTGGAAGACCCTCTACTTATGCTCCCACCATCTCCACTATCCAAGATAGGGGGTACGTCGAAAAAGGAGACCGCGAAGGACGACAAAGATTCTATACTGTCTTAAGTTTAAAAGACGGCAAAGTCTTTAATGACGAAGAATCAGAAATAACTGGTGCTGAAAAATCTAAACTCTTCCCTACCGAAATCGGTGAAGTAGTTAATGACTTTTTAGTAAAAAACTTTTCTGACATCGTGGAATACCAATTCACCGCAAAGGTAGAGGAAGAATTTGATCTTATTGCTAGTGGTAAAGAGAAATGGAACAAGATGATTGCTAATTTCTACAAACCATTTGAGAAAGAGGTAGAAGCATCTAATAATGTCAGCCGCGAAGAAGCTTCCAATACGAGAGAATTAGGTATCGACCCAGATACCAAGAAGCCTGTTTTTGTCCGGATTGGGCGCTTTGGTCCAATGTTTCAACTCGGTACTAAGGATGACGAAGAGAAACCAAGGTTTGCTTCTATTCCACCAGACAAAAAAATGGACGAAGTAACTTTAGAAGATGCCTTAACTTTCTTTAGGCTTCCAAGAGTTCTTGGAAAAACAAAAGAAGGAGAAGAAATCACCACTAATTTTGGTAGATTTGGACCGTATATTAAGTTTGGATCTTTATTTGTATCTATTGCTCCAGACGATCCTTTCTCAATCACCCTCAAAAAAGCTCTCGAACTTATTGAAGACAAGAAAAAAGCGGAAGCCGAAAAAAACATCCAGATTTTTGATAACGGTATCAAAGTTCTTAATGGCCGTTATGGTCCCTATATTACCGACGGTAAAAAGAATGCCAAGATCCCTAAAGATAAGGAACCAAAAAAACTAACCTTGAAAGAATGCGAGAAATTATTAGAAGAAGCACCAGCAAAATCACGTAGACGTTTTATAAAAAAAAGTTAAAATAGTGCCACTTAGGGCGAGTAGCTCAGTGGTTAGAGCAGGGCGCTCATAACGCTTTGGTGGGAGGTTCAATTCCTCCCTCGCCCACCACTTAGAAATATGAATTTCAAAAAATTACCACAACCAATTTTTTCCGGAATAATTATTTTCCCAGTATTAATAATTTTGGGATTTATTTTATATGCATTAACTTTTGGAAATTTTAACATCCTGTTTTGGTTAATTATTCCATCCATTATATTTGAGGAATTGTTTGAAACCTGTTGTTTTTCTTTTTCTGATAGCCAAATAGCCAACCTACTTTTTGCTTTTATATTTTGGTTCGGAATTAGTGCTATTACAAATTTGACTGTCTTAAAATTAAAAAATCATTAAGTTTAAATAATCGTATCATTTTTCTTTACTAATCGTGTCATACATGATACGATTAGAACACTTAAATGATACGAAAAAATGTCCTCAAAAACTAATGAAAGACAAAATATTATCTTAAAACACCTTTGTAAAGGTACTTCTTTATCTATATCTGAGATCTCCAACCTAATTAAAGATATTTCAAAAATAACTTTTAATAGAGATCTTTCTTCTCTATTAGAATTTGGTTTTATAAAAAAAATCGGCAAAGGGCGAAGCACAAAATATTCCCTATCTGAAAAATATAATCTTATAAAAGAAATAAACAGCAATGAATATTTCCAAAAAGAAGTAGACCAAAGAATTACAAACAGAAACTTTCAATGGGATATTTTAGAAAACATGAAGAACTTTATATCTGATAAAACCTTAGATTTGTTAGAAGCAAATAATAAAAAATATCTAAAAAGAATTCAAAGAACTTCTAAAACCATTCTGCAAAAGGAATATGAAAGATTAACTATTGAATTAAGCTGGAAATCTTCTCATATTGAAGGAAATACTTACTCTTTATTAGAAACAGAAGATTTAATAAAAAATCACCAAGAAGCCAAGGGGCACAGCAAAGAAGAAGCTAATATGATTTTAAATCACAAAGAAGCCTTTGAAATAATCAGAAAAAACAAATCTGATTTCAAAAAGTTAAACGTTATGAATATTGAAAACATTCATGCCATACTTACTCGCAATTTAAAAGTTTCTAAAGGCATAAGAAAAACCGGAGTTGGTATCATAGGTACAAACTACAAACCAATAGACAATCAACATCAAATAAGAGAAGCTTTAGAACTTGCTTGTCAGACCATAAATAAAATCTCAAATCCTTTTGAAAAAGCTTTAGCTAGTATCGTTCTTATTTCTTATATACAACCATTTGAAGATGGAAATAAACGCACAGCCCGCTTAATAGGAAATGCTATTCTAATAACTTACAACAAATGCCCTCT
>JAIPIW010000007.1 GCA_021734525.1 Candidatus Altimarinota bacterium
CTCTTTATTTACTTTCCGCAATTTTCTCTACTTTTGGATTTGTGATTCAGGATGTGACAGCAGATACCATGACAACAGAAGTGGTGGAGAGAACAGAACTAAAAGCAGGAAAAGTAGTAGAGCGAACAGAAAAAGCTATCCAAGGAGATTTGGCTATGGTGCAAGTTTTGGGCAGATTAGCCTTGAGTTCGGCTATATTTGTAGTGGCGGGACTAGGAGGATGGTTAGCAGCAAACTTCCCGTACGAAGCTATTTTTTGGGCGACGATGATTATACCGGTGGTATCTTGCATTGGGGTCTTATTTGTTAGGTTAGAGAGGGTGGCAGAACACGAAAGAAAACCAGTGAATTTAAAGATTTTAGGTGGGGGAGTAGCCTTTGCGATTTTTTCCGTGATTATGGCAGTAATAGATCATCCTTTTGCTCAGGAAATTGTCTTTGGAGTGTCTCTAGTACTACTGTCTTTCATGCTATATTGGGTTACCAGAGATATTCCTAAACAGAGATTAAAGATACTTCTGCTGACTCTAATTGCCCTATTTCTCTACCGAGCAACGGCCTTGATGGGGGTGGGACCAAGTCTTAATTGGTGGACTATAGACGTGCTAGGATTTGATCAATCTTTCTTTGGAGTACTGGCGCAAATTGGAGCAGGGTTAGCATTACTAGTGTTATGGTTTTTCTCAGACTTTATTGCGAATCGTCCTATTCGATCAGTACTTATTTTTCTAGTTTGTTTTGGAGCCATAATGTCTTTGCCGGAGCTAGGACTTTTCTATCGAGTACATGAATTTCTGGGATTAGAAGCTAGAACAGTAGCTCTTTTTGATACTGCTCTAGGTAGTCCTTTAGCTCATATTTCCATGGTGCCACTTTTAGCTCTTATTGCTTTTTATGCTCCCCCTGGTTATAGAGGAACTTGGTTTGCAATTGGTGCATCCTTAATGAATCTAGCCTTAACGGCCGGTAATTTATTAACTAAATACCTAAATCAGATTTTTGTGGTCACTAGAGAAGTACTAGATGAAACGGGGGCAGTTTTAGTACCACAAAATTATGAAGATCTAGGAATTCTAATGATTTGTAGATTAGTTTTGTCTTTTGTTGTTCCATTTTTAGCAATCCTATTTTTCTTACGAAAAACTCCCAAAACTTCGGAAATAGAAGTAATGGAGGATCTTGCTGACGAAGCTCCAATTCCTTCTAGAAAGGAAATGGAAATTTAGTCTAGAGCTTTTTCGTTTTTTTATTTTTTTGTTCTAAGTGAAATCTAGAAACTTGGTCCAGTCTTTTGCAAAGACTAGACAGAGCAAAAAGAAAAGAACTTTCGAACTGGTGTACTAATTCTTTGCTTTTCTTTTCCCTAAAAAAGGAACATTTTTTAATTTCGTTAATTTTGTCTAATAATTTCCTAATGAGGTCTCGTATTTGTTGTAACTCTAAATTAGGCCATTTGTATGCATCTTCTTCTGTAGAATGTGGTTCGTAAATAGTAGCCCTAGCTGAAATTTTTCTTTCATTGCTATCTAAATCAATATTTTGCAATAGAGATTCTATCTTTTTTAAGAAGGTGAAATGTTTTCCATTGTGTAAATCTTTGTCTAAAAGCCCATCTTTAGGAGTCCACAAAGTTGCTAATTGACTACTGATAGAAAGAATAGAATCTAGCCCTTCCATTTGACGATTAATTTGATCTGTCCTTTCTGTTTCAATTTTATTTGGAGAATTAATTTCTTGAATTAGTTTTTCGTGGTGTTGTAAAAGTAGGAGGCGTTCGGTAGGAGTTATTTCGTTAGAAATATTCTTACCATCGTAAGCTTGTTTTAGAAGGCGTCCAATGATTCCGTTTTTAAAACGATTTAATTTAGTTTCTATTTGACCGGTAACTTCGGTAGTTATTTCTGATTCATTTCCATCTATAACGATACCTATTTGTTCTTTAACAAAGTCGATTATGTCTATAATTACATGATTTTCTGAGAGAGTTTTTTTTATTTGTTTAATAACATTTTCCAATAATTCTTCTGGGATTAACTCATCCCAAAATGTCTTCTCTCCAAGCTTATTTAAAGAGTTCATAAAAAAGTTTGATAGACTTTTAATGAAGTTTTAATATTTTGTCAACTGTTTTAAAAATTAGATTTTTACTGAGAAATTCCTAAACTAGCCTCACATGGTGCAGAAAAATACATTCCTTTTGAAATCAGGACTAGCCCAAATGCTGAAGGGTGGGGTTATTATGGATGTTATGAATGTGGAACAAGCAGAAATTGCGGAAGAAGCAGGAGCAGTTGCGGTAATGGCTTTAGAGAGAATTCCTTTTCTCATCCGGCAAGATAAGAAGGTGGCGCGGATGTCAGATCCTGCCATGGTACGGGAAATTAAACGAGCAGTTTCTATTCCCGTAATGGCTAAGGTGCGGATTGGACATTTTGTGGAAGCCCAAATTCTAGAAGCTTTAGATATTGATTTTATAGACGAATCAGAAGTACTTACTCCCGCAGACGAGGAGAATCATATCAACAAGAATGATTTTAAGTTACCTTTTGTTTGTGGAGCGAGAAATTTAGGCGAAGCTTTACGGAGGATAGCAGAAGGAGCGGCAATGATTAGAACTAAAGGAGAAGCTGGGACTGGTAATATTGTGGAAGCGGTTCGGCACTTGAGAAAAATTAACCGGGAAATAGGGGAACTAACTAGCACCAACTTAGAAAAGAAAACAAAAGAATACGGTGTAGATGTTAAATTAGTCCGCATGGTTAAAGAAAAGAAAAAATTACCAGTGGTTAATTTTGCCGCTGGGGGAATTGCAACTCCAGCAGATGCAGCGTTAATGATGCAGTTGGGAGCGGAAGGAGTTTTTGTGGGATCAGGAATATTTGGTTCCCAAAATCCTAAACAAATGGCCAAAGCCATTGTGGAAGCAACTACTCATTTCCAAGACTCAGAACTACTAGCAAGAGTTTCTAAGAATTTAGGAGCAGCAATGGAAGGAGTAGAAATGGAAAATTTAGAAACAGAATTCGCTAATCGTTAATTATATTATAATATAATGAAGGTGGGTATTTTGGCACTACAGGGCTCATTTGCAGAACATGGAGTTGTTCTAGATAAAATAAAACAACCATTTGTTTTAGTAAAAACTAAGCAGGACTTAGAAGGTCTCACTCATTTAATTATTCCTGGAGGAGAAAGTACTACCTTAGAAAAACTTCTTAAAAAGTCTGGCTTGTGGGAAGAACTAGAAAAGAAAATAAAAAAGAAAGAATTGAAATTTTTTGGCACTTGTGCTGGAGCAATTATTTTTTCTAAGTTGGGGATGGATCTCCAAGTAGAAAGGAATGGTTATGGGGCACAACAGAATTCCTTTGTAGAGAAATTGGAATCAGAAATGTTTCCAGAACTGGGAGGAGTTTTTATTCGGGCTCCGCGTTTCAAGGTGCAGAAAAATAGTAAGATCTTGGCCAGAATGGGCAATGAACCAGTTTTAATAGAACAAGACAAATTTCTAACTAGTAGTTTCCACCCAGAACTTATTGGTGAAACTAGAGTTCATGAGTATTTTCTAAAAAAATGAAAAATACATTAAGATTTAGCATTCATTTTTTAGCATGTAATGTTAAAAATCGTAAGAACGATATTTAACAGTAAATAATGGAGAGAAAAACATATACGGGAAAGGTATTAAAAACGAAAATGAAACGAGCACAAAAAGAATATTTTTCTTGGAACAAGAAAATTTATTCTTTAGCTTTACAAGAAGAAATAGATATTACTCGTACAGGGTGGGAGCATATAGCAAAAGGGAAAGAACGTAGTAGGGAAGAAATTTTAAATAGGATAGACAATTTACCGAAAGCTAAAAAATTAATAGAAATTATCAACGTTTTCCAGAGACACGTAATTCAATATACAAAATCTGGTAAAGTTGATTTTTGGGAATTGAGAGGTGTTATTGGAGGAGTAAATATTTCTGTTGTGATACGTCAAATAGAAAAAATGCCAAAACATTTCTTTAGTTTGGTTTATAAAGGAGTTTCTCCAGAAATAAAAAAATGAAGCTTCCTCTTGTCTCTGCGTAGCAGTTGCTCGCACCTCAGGGCTTGGAAAACAAAATCCCTTCAAGAAAAAAACTTCATAAATATTATGATTTTAGATATTTTTTTGTCAAAAGATTTCTTTTGTTGAAAATATCATTACATATTCTAACATGATTAAAACACATAAAATGAAAAATATTGGTTTACTGGTAATAGCGTTTTCGCTTAGTGGTTGCGTTAATCCATCCCTGCCTAATAAGGAAAGGGATTTAGTGGAATTTATTCCGGTGGAAAAGATAGTGGTGGAAGAGGAATTAGATTTCAATTTTGTTGAAAACAATTTCCCTAAAAAATGTGTTTGGGAAAAATTAATCCGTGTTATTGATGGGGACACTATTTTAGTTGAGAATGAAGAACATATTCGTTTTATTGGGATAGATACTCCGGAAACAAAAGATTTAGACAAACCGGTCCAAAGATTAGGACCAGAAGCCACGGCCAAAACTAAGGAATTACTAGCAACTCCAGAGGTTTGTCTCATTAAAGATCCTTTGGGAGATGAGATAGATGAATATGGTCGCACTCTAGCTTATATTTTTTCTAAAGAAGGTGTAGACGTTAATGCAGAACTTCTTAAGGTGGGACTTGCTAGAGGTCTTTTCTATTTTCCTTTTTCTCGTAAAGAGGAATTTCGTTATTACGAAAATAAGGCTAGAGAAGAAAAGGTCGGAATCTGGAATAAGTAGAAAATATTAATTCTTTTTTTCTACCTCAAAAGGAAGGTCAGTATCCCAGTTCTCAAAAGGGCTTAGCGGTGGTGCAGGATCTGCTGGAGGAGCAGTGTCTGTTTGGAGATTTGGAGTAGATAGTTTGTTTTTTTGGATAATTTCTTCTATTTGGTCCTCGAAATATTGTCCTTTTTTAGCTTGTTTAACCGCAAAGAAAATGACAATTACAGCTAGTACTAGTAGTAAGGCAGGAAAAATATCAACCAGACTAATATTAAACCTAGAAGCCTCTTCGTTTTCTAGTTCCCACCATTGTTCCCACATATCTGGCAATTCTTGTGCCAAAGCTCCTTGAGCTAATTCAGCATCTTTTAGGTCCAGAGGAGCAGAAGCTT
Organism: Candidatus Altimarinota bacterium; assembly: GCA_021734525.1. GTDB lineage: Bacteria > Patescibacteriota > Gracilibacteria > UBA4473 > UBA4473 > JAIPGU01. Next base: position 5,164 of record JAIPIW010000007.1, read on the forward strand.
GGATTTCTCCCTCAGAAGAAATACCCTTGATCTCCATTCTGGTTTTCATAGGACGTTCGAATTTACCAATAAAGTAGACTGGATCAAGACCAATAGAATCAAGTTTTTTAGGAAAAACTTCACTGACATTTCCACCGAATTTGGCTTCGATATCTTGTAAAAAGATAGGGCTAAGGTTGAGGTTAGTGAATTCTTCGAATTCTTCTAGGATCTGAGTCTTATCTTTAACTTTGAAGTTAAGATAATCATCAATTGGTTCTCCCAAGGTAACAATCCGATTGTACTTACTAAGAGCATATTCTTCTAACTCCTCTTTATTAATAATTTCTCCACCAGTTTCGTTAATGAAGGGGATGAGTTCGGTGTAGTTTTTAGACTCTCCAGAAGAATAATTCTCGACAAAAACGTCTTGGATAGGAAGAGGGCTGTTCTTGCTTCCAGGAAATATTCTAACCATGAAGAACCCTGGTGTTTCTGCGGTACGAGTCATTTCAAAATCAAAGCTTTGAGCGCTGACTGTACTAGCAATAAGTAACGATAAAAATAAACCTGACAGTATTTTCTTCATCAGAATATTTTTTACCTAATTTTACAAAAATGTCAAATTATTTTTGCCTCAAAGTAGCTAGTTTTTCAATCACAGTTGCGGCTTCACCACGAGTAATAGGTTCTGCTGGTCTAATGTATCCACCACTTTCGGTAGAGAGTAAGGAAGCTTTCTTGGCTAGATCAAAGTAGGGAGCATACCAAGAATCTTTTTGAACATCTGGATAAGGATTACTAAGAATATCTTCTTTTATAGTTAGTTCCGCTGTCAGAATAGATATTTTTAAGAATTCTGCCCGAGAAATACTTCGATCTGGTCTAAAAACACTATCATCATATCCCTTCACTATTCCCCTTTTAACTGCGGTAGTAACATAATCTAAGAACCAGGCTTCTTTGGGAACATCTGGAAATTGAGTTGGTAATTTTTCTAAAGGAATATTATTTGCAATAAGGATTATTTTAAGAGCTTCAGCACGGTTAAGGGTTCCTTCTGGACGGAAAGTTCCATCTGGATAACCACTAATAACACCTTGTTCTTTTAGGTATTTAATTGCTTGAGCGTGAGAATCTCCACTAGCAACATCCTTAAACACTTGGGCTTTAAGACTAGAAGACTTAACTTCTCCAAAGTCTCCATAAGCAATAAGTTTGAAGGAAAGATTGGAATCAGTATTAACTTTTACCTTAGCTACTCCTTCGGAAAAATTTTCTCTAGTTAGTTTGCGGGGAGAAATATCTGCTAAGTGACGAAGAGTAGAAGAGATTTCTATTCCTGCTAGAGCCACTAGCTTTTCTTCATTAACACGAACCTCTACTAGTTTGTCTTCTCCGGGAATAAAAATATTATCTGTTTCAAAAACTAAATCATCTTTTTTCCAAGCAATATTCGGTGTTTTAACAGTATTAACAGTTGGATCCTCAGTAGAGAAGGTCGAAGTTGGTATTTCTTGGATGACGGACTTAATTGCTTCTACGGGGATTAGAATAGTTTTGGAATCTTCTTTTTTGACATCTTCTTCTGGTTCTACGTCAGCAATAACGTTTTCTAAACTAGAAGCTACCAACTGATTAGGATTAATGTAATTAGCGAAATGAGCTACAAAGTTACTAGGGTGAACTGTGTATTTTTCTGCCTTATCTTGTCCCAGTCCATGGCGGACGGCTTCAAAATATGAGTCTAGTCCAGCAGATCTAACTTCTGGCCAAGTAAAAGGCCAGTAAGGATAGAAAGGGGCATCTGCTCTATCTATTTGGAAGTGTAGGTGATAGGCGGTAGTCATACCACTATTACCAGATTTACCAATCATTTCTCCTTTTTTTACTTCTTGTCCCTCTTTAACCAAGATGTCAGAAAGGTGGGCATACGAAGAAAATAAAGTAGTTTTTTTACCTTCATTTTCTGGATCGGGAATATCTACGTGAGCAACTGTAATATGTTTTCCAAAACCAGTTCTAAGATTAGCAGTTTTGTATACAATTCCATTAGCGATAGCTAAAACTGGGGTTCCTACAGGAACCTTAATATCTATTCCAGTATGAGAACCGCTATGTTCTGATCCATCTAAATCATAGTTTCCTAGATTAGGAACTGGATAGGTAATATAAGTATTTCTAGCGTGTTCATTATTAGGTTGCCAAACTTGTCCTTCCTTAAAAAGGTTTGGGTCATATTCCGGTAGAGGAACTAGCTTGTGTTCTGGTAGGAGATCATAAGCCATTTGGCGTTCTTCTTCACTAAGGGTTACCCAATTAGGTACCTTTTCTATGGGCATAACAGTTCCAGTAAAGATTGTCGGCTTAAGACCAATAAGACTAGCTCTAAACAAATGAGAATACTGATTAATAAAATCAGCACCCAAAATGGAAGTAACCATTAAGGCTAGTATTACGAGAGAAGCGGGCTTTTCTTTGAGGAAACGCTTCCAAGAATAGAAATTAGTTCTAACTTTCCTTTTCCTAAAATCTAGTTTGTTTTGTAATACTTTTACCTTCTTCTTGGTAAAAGGAATAACCTGGGAACAAAGTTCTTTTTTTTCTAGTAGTAGTTTTGCTCCTAGCCCAATTCCCGCAACAACAAGTAAGGTTTTGAATAGTTTGTTTTTCATTTGTTTTTAAATTCAGACCATTTTACCAGAATTAAGCTCTTTTTGCAAGACATAACTTGATTAAAAAGGGTGTTTGGTTACAATCCTTTCGCTTTTTGAAATAGTAGTAAAACAGTATATTATAATATAATAAGCACGCGTAGCTCAGCTGGATAGAGCATCGGTCTTCGGAACCGAGGGTCACAGGTTCGAATCCTGTCGCGTGTACCACACAAGAAAAAATCTATACCCCCCAAAGGGGGGCGTAGATTTTTTCTTATTTGCTGTGCAAATGGAGGGATGAGACCCCATGGGGTTCGACTGGAAGCCCGAGTCTAGGAGCAAAGCGACGCAGACGAGGTGCTGAAAGCTCTACCGAATCCCGCGTATGCGGGATGAAGGGACGAGAATCCCTCCGCGTGTACCACACCCTTTTAACCGCTTATTTAAGCGGTTTTTAGCATTATAAATCAATCCAATATCTTAATGTTGGTTCGTCTTTTCCAGATATTTTGTCCTGAAAAACACCTTTGTTTTTCTCAATAATTTTTTGGGAAGCAGTATTTGATTCATCACATGTTATTAATACCTTTTTGAGTCCAAGAGATTCGGCTTTTTGTAAGGCAAGTTCTAGGATTTTCGTTCCATAACTCATTTTACGAGCAGTAGGACGGATAACATATCCTATATGTCCACCTAATTTTTTTAGGGAGTCAGTTAATTTATGACGAATATTAACCTGTCCTATTAGCTTGTTATTATCAACAAGCCAGTAGGTTGTTGATGAAACCCAATCTTCAGGAAGATTTTTCCCTTCTTCACAATCTTTTGTCTGTTTAATGTAGTGATCTAAATCACGAGTTTTTTCTAATGGATTGGGATTAAAAAATCCCATTAGTCCTTCTGTTTCCAATTCAGAAAGAACTTCTTTCCAGCTTTTTTCATATTTTCTATTTGGTTTTACTAGTTGCATCAGAACAAAATTACAATTTCCTCCATTCTGGAGGTATATGTTTTTTAGATTTCAAAGGAATAGTTTTTATTTCCATGTTATCGGTATCTAAAACTAAAACTCCATTTGCAAAGCTACCATTAACAACGCTTGCCCCATGAAGCCAAGTTATATCGTTCGTCAGTTTAATAGTTTTGTTGAAAGAGATTTCACTAACCTCATTTTTAGTAAATACCATCATTCCTTCTTTGTGGTCATGACCAGAAATTCCTAATGTACAGCCATTTTTTTTCATGAATTCAAAGTGTTTTTTCACATCTTTTGGTGTAGCGGGTTCAAAAGTTGTAGAACCAGTAAGGTCAGGATATGCGTAATGAGAAAAAAGAATTTTGAGATCTCCATATTGCTTAATAACGTATTCAGGAAGTTTTTGGATAAATTTTTTATCTTCTTTAGTAAGTAATGCAGGTAATTCGTTGTACTCGTAAAGGTAAATTTTATCCTTGGAAAGTTTTTCTCTCGTTTGATAATCAAGGGAATACCAGTTCTTAGGGTAGGAGAATCCTGCTTTGTGCTTAGGCAATTTCCTTATTGAAAATAAATCATGATTACCAAGGAGAGTGAATTCACATCTCTTTTTAAGTAATTCAATAACTTCATGAGCGTTTCTAGACCATAGAAAACCATAATAAGGAACGCTATAACCTGCTAAATCTCCAAGACAAACAATTTGACTACATTTCTCTTTATCTAAAACTTTGAACGCTTCTTTAAGGCGTTTTATGTCTTCATGTATGTCTGAGATAATCCCAATTTTCATAGTATTATTTATATAATGATTAAAAATAGGACTTTCTAATATTAAATCCTTTTTTTAGTTTCGCCTAACTTGTATTTATATGAACTCACAATCTAAGAATAAAGTTCTAATTTCCTCCAGTTTTCTGTACCACACCTTTTTAACAGTTTATTTAAGTGGTTTTTGTGTATGGAGGCGGCAAGGATGATTTAACTTCTATTTACTATTTTTTAGCTTTTTCTGTTGAATTTTTGTTTATTTATATCTTCAAGTAAATCAATAGTTGCATCAACTGACAGGTTCTTCGTATTAAACAAAATTAATTTATCTCCAAATTTTTTTAATAAAGGAGTCAGGAATTCATCACCCCATGAAGGAGAAAGCGAGGATACTCCTTCAAAATCAATTTCAATTGATTCATTTGGCTTAAGTGTTTCAAATATAAGTGAATATCCACTATGGGCATCTTTTCCAGCTTGTCGAGAAGAAAGAGTCTCTCCGAATTGTTTTAATTGGGTTTTCATATGGAAGAGGGGATTAGAATGTAAATAGGGCTAAACAACCAATAATGGTTTCTTTAGTTTTTTTTATATTCTCAATAGAGAATGATTCACCAGCATTAAGAATTAATTCAGCATCGCCTGTTTGAAATGTTAAATTGAAGTGACCATTCTCTACATTGCGTCTAACATATTTTAGACCATTACCACGTTTTTCTGGTGCTCTACCTGTTATCACTTCGGTAAAAGCAATATATAAAGCATCTTTATGATCAGATAAATTAGGAACAACTCGTTGAAGAGTTTTTAAAATCCCCAAACCTCTATCTGCTAAAACTATTTGTCGTTGTTCAATATTATAACCAAAATATATTCCCATAATGTCCGACCATCTACCTAAGTTATGGTCAAAAGAGTTGTTGCCAATTTCACCAACAGAACTAGATATAAGTGAATACACTTCACCTATTTTATCTTTTAAGAGTTTTTCCATAACAGTATTGCGAGATTCAAATACAGCTCTTGTTGGACAATAAAATATTTCATTTGGTTCGGATTTGCCTTCCCTTGCCCAAAGTTTTGCGTTCAAAAACAAGTCTTTTTCTAAAAGATTTTTTATTGATTTCACCGAATATCTACGTTGACCTCCTTGTGTTCTGGTTGCTGTTAATTTTCCGGAATGATCCCATCGTCTTAATGTTTCAATTGAAACATTAAGCATTTTGGCAGCATCACCAATGTTTAGATAGTTATCGATAGGATTCATGTTAATGAAAATTATTTACAAAACCACGCACGCTAAATGGTAGAGGAAACCTTTGGTTTTGTCAAAACCTACACATTCAAATGTCGTTATTAAAGCAAAATAAGCGCTAAATAGAAATAAAACCTACACATATTTAAAATATTGTACAATAAAAAGTTCTAATTGCTTTCGGTTTGGTGTACCACCCTTTTAACCGCTTATTTGAGCGGTTTTTAGAAAATAATTAAAAATATTTTTTTACAAAGTCTTGCATTTTTTTGCGTGTTTTTAGGCGGACTACTTTTTTAGGATACTGGGCAACTAATTTTTCTATTTCATGTCGTTCTTCTTTTTTCAGAATAGTTTTAAGTATATCAAAATCTAAAGTTTCAATACATCCTTCAGCCATTTCAGCTCTTATTTTTCCGCGATGAGAAAGCCACCTTTTGATGGCACCAAAGAAAGCCTGAAATGCAGAATAATCAAGATAAAGTACTATGTCTGCATTTTGCAATCTAATAGAACTGGCTGGATGAATGTATCCTTCAATAATCCACTTATCTTTTTGTAAATCTTTTTCTATTTGTGCTTCTATTTTTTTTTCGTCAGCTAGTTTCCAATTTTTTAGAAAGATCAGTTGATCACGGTGAATGATAGGAAGTTTTAATTTTTCAGATAAAAGTTTAGCAAGTGTCGTTTTGCCAGTTCCACTTATTCCGATAATTGCTATTCGGTTGATATTTTTCATAAAAAAACAACTTTTATAACTACTATTTCATCTAACGTTTCGGTATTATGCTATGTCCACTTTTCCTATTCTTTTTTTAGACCATTTTTTTGTGCATAGGATCGTGCTGCTAATGCGTTGGAGCCTCCGGTATATTTTGATTTCGTTTTTATACTGGCAGAGACAGTTACACCATCAGAATCTGTTTCTATGGTAATTGAATTACCATCGTTATCTGAATATGTTTCTATTTTACTCATATTATTTGAATGAAAAGTAACTTAATCATAGTGAGAAAGTGGCTTTCGTACAACTTGTATTTACGCTAACACACAATCAAAAAAGTTCTAATGTCTTCAAGCTTTGTGTACCACCCTTTTGTTTATATTCCATAGACGATTTTTTCGTATTGCATTGTGTTTTTTAATTTTGAATAATTAGCACAATGAATATTTCTTTTTGGTATCAATCTTTAGAAAAACCATTTTTTGCACCTCCTGCAGAGGTATTTGGGATTGTCTGGAGTATTTTGTACCCGATAATTTTTATAAGTTTTGGGTATGTTTTCTATCTTATTTTAAAAGACAGAATTCCCAGTAAAGTTAGTATCCCTTTCATAGTGAATCTTGTGGCTAATTTTTCATTCAGTCCTATTCAATTTGGACTTCAAAATAACATATTAGCAATGATAGATATCCTCATTGTGTTTGGAAGTTTGATTTGGGCAATGAAGGTAATATGGAAATATTCCAGAGGTGTTGCTATTGCACAAATTCCATATCTATTATGGGTTGGTTTTGCAATGATTTTACAGATCTCTATTACGTGGCTCAATTTTAAATAAAAGGATCATATGCCCATTGAAGTAGGGCCTGTCTTTGGCGTGGTCGGCAAGTGAGATCTTTTGGTTTACAGTTAGCTTTAATTTGTCCGGCATGCCTTCTAAAGGATCGCCAACGTTTTATTTGGCGTATGTCTAGTTTTGGTTCACGTCGTCCTAAATAATATCTGCAATACCATTGGAACCATCCTCGTACATCTGGATCACTGGGGATAATCCAGTGTTTTTGAATCCATACAGATAGGGGTTGTCTGGATTTTATACCAAAACAGTTTCTGGAAATATCTGGTTTTTTGAAAGATAATTTATTTTTTTTGAGTGCGTTTTCATACCATTCTCTAGGAAATTCAGATGTGCAGTCATTGAGGTATTTACCTTCAAAAATTCCTAGTTCTAACATTTCCTGGGGTGATAAGTCAGGTGTAAATTCTGGATCGAAGTTTTTACCAATAGGTTCGGATAATTTATATCTATAACCTTTCTGCATGGTGTCATAAACTGAAATAATTTTTCCAATGTTGTAATCTTTTTCTGAAATTGAATTAGAAAGATCTATTTTTTTCATATTTTGGATTATAAAATGTTTTTTATAATCACCCAATAGTTCTTTATAAAAATTTGACTTCAATTTTCCATATCATATTATGCGTTTTCTAACTTAATTTTGTATTTTATGAAACTTAGCGATTGTCAGAGCTGTCCCGGTTGTGGAAATTCTAATGCAGTATGCAGTGATCTTTGGGAGGTTATGGTGCATAAGAATATTGTAGAAAAACAGCAAAGCTCTTCTACAGGAACCGGGGAATTATCAGTATCGCAATTAAAGGAAAAAATAAACTCGGGAATAAAACGCATTACCGAAAAAACCTCTGTTACTAATAGAATCTAATCTTTTATTTCTAAAATGAGTACAGAAAAAATAGAGGCCGATCTTTTGAATAACTCAGAATTATCATCCAATGATAAAGATAATGAGGAAGAAGCTGTTTTCGATATTTCTGAAATCGATAAAATGGTTATTAATGCGATGCTTATTGTTCATTTGCAGGACGCTTTCGATTTTCTGAAAAAAGAAAAAGGAAGAACTCCATTTATAGAAGAGGGATATAGTCTTCTCCTGAAAAATATAGAAGAAGGGGGATTTACAAAAGCAGCTAGTAGGCAAAAGAGTTATGTAGAAGACAAACTAAGAAAAGTAGGTTTTCAAGGAGGGGATTGGCAACAATATGAACAAAATCTATCCGGGATAAAAAGTAAAATAGAATCATTCTCTCCAGAAGAATTGGGGTTGGATGATAATATTAAAAGCCAAGCAGAATTTACTAAAGAGGTTTGGTTATATTTAGAAAACCTGTTTTTTATTCCTAAAAAGAACCTACCTACAGACACCTTACAAGCGATAGAAAAACAGTTGTCTGGTTGGTATAAAATTTGGAAAGAAGATCAGAAAAAGAAAGATAATGAAAAAAACAAAGAGAACTTAACAGAGGTTAAGGAGGAAATAGATGAAATTTCCTTAGATCAGATGGACGAAATTACTACTTATCCAAAAAATCGTCAGCAGTTTATAAAACAATTCCAAACTCAAAGAAAAAGAATCTTTGGTTTGGCGATAGATAGTGTTGTTCATCAGGTAGATAAATATTGGCGAGAATCTTTAGAGAAGCTATTCAACTTGTGGCAGACAGAATCTACTTCTTTAAAAAAGGCTTTTTCTTCTTGGAAGCCAAGTGAGAATGAACAAAAAAGCAGGGGTTTCTTAGGAAAAGCTTTTGAAGCAAAATGGGGTACTACTAGATTAGAAAAAAAGCGACATAATCTTTTAATTAAAGAATTGTTAGATACTAGGTGGCAGGAAATTTCATTACAAAGAGAACAAGAAGCAAAAAAGGTTAAGCAGGCAGAAGAACAAGCTAATAAAGAAGAAACACAATTAGAAATACCGGAGAAACCTGTGGAAATAGAGGAAGAAGTTAAGATGGAAGAGATTTCTGCAGTAACTGCAGATAGGGTGCATTCTTCCTTAGAAGACGACAAGTATTTAGGGAACATCAAATTCAATTGGGAGGGATTGGAAAAAGAACTTGATCCGCAAGTTTTTGCTAAAGGCCGTGAAAGAGTAGAGCATCTTTTTGATCGTAGTCACTCTCTAAAGGAACTTTTCCAAAAGGGAAAAATGTTTTTCCTTCCTTTCCTTTTGGCTTGGAGCGCGGAACTGGAAGAAAGGGATTTTGAATCTTGTGTGTCGGAATTAGAGAAACAAAGTTTTTCTCCAGCAGAACTTCTGGAATGGCTTTTCTCTAATCAGAAAAGAAAAAGTAAGGCTAAGGAAGCTAGAAAGAAAGCAGGAAAGTTATGGCAGGATTTCTCAGAAGGTGGTCGTAATTTTGATTTAAAAATGACCGAATTGATGGGTGATGGAGAAAAAGAAGAGATAGAACTGGAAGAAATGTTAGAACAGTAAAGTCTTCAATTTTATTTTTATTTCCGTAGATAAGGAAGTAAAATCCTTTTGAAGTTTTTAAAATAAAAATGAATATCCTTCCTAAAATAAAAGAAGCAGACCTTGTTGGTCGGGGAGGAGCAGGATTTCCTACCTATTTAAAATGGGAAGGAATACAGAAAGTCAAAGCAGATAAGAAATATGTTATTTGTAATGCCTCAGAAGGGGAGTTGGGTCTTTTTAAGGATTTTTATATCCTCCAAAACCATGCGGACAGAGTTTTCAAAGGTTTACAACTAGCTATGGATTTTATTGGCACCAAAAAAGCCTTCTTTAACTTTAATGGTGATTATTATAAGAAACTCAAACTGCAGATAGATGAACTAGTCGAAGAATATGAAGAACGGGGATATCAGATTACTATTTTTAGAGAACATCCTTCCTACATTGGAGGAGAAGAAACAGCCCTTCTTAATGCTATTGAAGGCAAAAGAGTAGAACCACGTCTCAAACCTCCTTATCCGTCAGATAGAGGTCTCTTTGGTCAACCAACTTTGATTCATAATGTGGAGACTCTATATAATGTGGCTGACGTAGCTGAAGATAAATTTGAGAAAAAACGTTTTTACTGTCTTTCTTTCCCGCACAAAAAAGGAGAAGTACACCATTTACCAGCTAACTGGTCCATAAAGAAGATTTTAGAAAAAACTAATAATATTCCGGACTTTCCTTATTTTGTCCAAATAGGAGGAAGTGCTAGTGGATTAGTACTTAATTCTTCTCAACTAGATAAACAGAAAATGATGGGAGCAGGATCTATAGAAATTTACAAAAAGAGTACTGATCCTCGTGAGCTATTACTGAAATGGTTTTCCTTCTATGATCAGGAAAGCTGCGGTAAATGTACTCCTTGTCGGGAAGGGACTTTCCAGCTTCGTAAAATGGTAGAAGAATCTAAGAACATTCCCTGGCAGAAAATGAAACCTATTTTAGAAGTATTAGAAGAAACTTCTTTTTGTGCTTTAGGAAAATCTGTTCCGGTGCCAGTTTATAGTTTTTTAAAAAACGTTCTTAAAAAGAAATTATGACTAAAGTGACTATTGAGATTAACGGAAAGAAATATTCTGCTGAAAAAGGGGAGAGTATTTTGCAGGTAGCAATACGAAATAATATAGAAATTCCACACTTTTGTCATCATGAGGATTTGTCCACTGACGCTAATTGTCGGACCTGTTTGGTACAAAAAGAAGGTGATGATAATGTCATGACATCTTGTACGCTCAAAGCAGAAGAAGGATTAAAGGTTAAGACAGATACTCCTAAGGTGAAAAGATTGCGTAGGGAGAATATGGAACTACTTCTAGCTAAGTACGAAAAAAATGCTCCACTTTGTAAGGCAGGACACTTTTCCAAAACCTTGGAGTTAATGAAAAAATACGGTGTAAAGGGGGATAAGTATCAGAGGGATGAAGTTTGTCCGCTTCATAAGATGGGTAATGCTGCTGAATTTGATCCTAGTATTTGTATTGCCTGTAACAAATGTGTGGAAATTTGTGAAAAAATTGGGATTAATTTCCTAAAGTTAGAAGGAAAAAATTCTAGAACTCGTGTTACTTACAATAAGGACCCTAAGATAGATTGTATTTACTGTGGACAGTGTACGGCACACTGTCCAGTAGCAGCGGTACGAGAACAAGGTCACATAGATGCGGTAGAAAAAGTATTAAAAGACCCAAATAAGATTGTTATTGTTCAGACCGCTCCATCTGTTCGAGCCAGTATTGGGGAAGAATTTGGAGTAGAGATTGGAGTAGATCTAACTGAAAAATTAGCTACTGCTTATCGGATGATGGGTTTTGATCACGTTTTTGACGTTAACATGGGGGCAGATATTACTACTATGGTAGAAGCACAGGAACTAGTAGAAAGATTGGAGAAAAATGAAGATTTACCAATGTTCACTTCTTGTTGTCCGGGTTGGGTAAAGTTTTTAGAATTTTATCATCCAGAATTAATTCCACACCTGACCACTGCTCGTTCTCCGCAGATTCATTCTGGTGGGGCATATAAGACCTGGTGGGCAGAAAGAGAAGGGATTGATCCTAGTAAAATTGTAGTAGTTTCTACCATGCCTTGTACTTCCAAAAAATATGAAGCTTCTTTCGATAAACTAAAAATTGATGGTCTTAAACCAGTAGATTACGTATTAACTACTAGGGAATTAGCAGTAATGCTCAAGGACAGAAAGATAGATCTTCCTAATCTCAAACCAAGTAAAATAGATAAAGAAGGTACTTATTCTGGAGCGGCAGCTATCTATGGAGCATCTGGCGGAGTAATGGAGTCTGCTCTTAGAACCGCCTACTTCCTATTAACCGCTAAAGAATTAGATCCGATAGAATTTAGACCTGTTAGGGGGATGGAAGGAATAAAAAAAGCCACCGTAAAGATTGGTAAGAGGAAATTGAAGTTAGGGGTAGTAGCTACTGCTAAGTACGCTAGAGAAGTTATTTACGAATTAAAAAGTGATCCTACTGCCTATGATTATATAGAATTTATGGCCTGTCCGGGGGGGTGTATTGGAGGAGGTGGGCAACCTATTCCTTCTACCGAACGTATAGTGGAACAAAGGATAAAAGGAATCTATAAAATAGATCACAATATGAAGATGCGTTGTGCTCATGAAAATCCCGTAGTGCAGGAATTTATGGCTTACGTTAAAAGATTGCCAGAACATAAGAAGCAGGAGATTTTATATACTTCTTTTTCTCAAAAAAAGAAGTTTGAATAACTGAGATTTAAAATCCCGCTTGTTGTTGTTTATTGAGGTCTTCAAACTTCATCTTGCTTCTATCGAAATGGAGGTATGTTCTACCAATGGCTCCATTACGGTGTTTAATGACATTAATTTCCATTTCATTAGGACTTTCGGAATCCTGGTTATAATAATCATCTCGGTAAAGCATCATCACCACATCGGCATCTTGTTCGATGGATCCAGAGTCTCGGAGATCAGAAAGAATAGGGCGTTTATCTGGTCGTCCTTCGACACTTCTAGAAAGCTGAGAAATAGCAATAACTGGGATATGTAATTCTCGGGCTAATTCTTTAAGGGAACGAGAAATCTCTGAAATTTCTTGGACACGGTTCAAAGGATTTTGTCCGCTCATTAACTGCAAGTAATCAACCATTAACATATCTAGTCCGTGTTCCATTTGGAGTCGGCGGGCTTTAGCCCGGAGTTCGACAATGGAGTTTCCCATAGAATCATCAACAAAAATAGAAGCAGAAGATAATTCATCCATTACTGGTCCCATACGATCGAAATCAGAATCTTCTAATTTTCCCTTGTGTAGTTTCCAAGAATCTACTTCCAAACGAGAACAAAGCATTCTTTCGACAACTTGTTCCTTGGACATTTCTAGAGAAATAATTCCTAGCTTTTTTCCCTGATCAATAGCGGCCTTCATCGCAATAGCTAAGGCTAGAGCTGTTTTCCCCATAGAAGGACGAGCAGCAACAATAATTAGGTCAGAAGGATTGAATCCGCCATTAAGTCTATTATCTAGGTTTGGGAAAGAAGTGGAAATCCTATTCTTGTTAGCTAGTTCTGGATTTTCATTAATCTCACAGAAGCGTTCGTAGCTAGAAGTTAAGATGTCTTTGATTGGTATAAATCGATTCTTGATGAAGGTTTGAGAAATAGAAAAAACTCTCTTTTCTGCTTCTTCTAAAAGTTCCTGAATGCTTTTGTCAGCGTTATATCCTAAGGAAGTGATATCATTTCCTGCTTTAATTAACTTTCGCAAAGTAGAACGGTGTTTGATAATTTGGGCGTACTGGAAGATGTGGGTGGAAATGGGAACCTCGTTTTGAAGTTCGGCTAAGTATTCTGGCCCCCCAATGAGTTCTAATTTTTCTTGGGCTTGAAGTTTGGTAGCTACAGTCACAATGTCTACTGGTTCTGATTTATGAAACAGGGCCAAAATAGCTTCAAAGATGAAGCGATGGTGGTCATGGTAAAAATCACTAGCTTCAATAAAGTCAGCAATTTTTAGAATAGAGTCTTTGTCGAGCAGCAGACATCCCAGTACAGACCTCTCCGCTTCGGGAGCGGTGGGAGGAAGTTTTTTACTAGGACTAAAGTCGGTCAAAGGGACACCTTCACGTGTCTTTAAATCTGCCATTTGAAAAAAAATCAGGGGTCTTTTCTTTTTTCTTTGTCGCAGATTTCTAATTGGATGTCAAAGGAAAATTATTATATTATAATATAATAAGGGGCTTTGTGTTTGACAAAAATTGAATAATTATTAAAAAGGAAAAGTACTTCTTTGTTTCAAAAGAAATATAGAAGTCAGTTCTTTGAAAAAATCTTTATTTTTTGTGGATATAGTTTTGTTTGTAACAAATTATGATCAGAACAGTATCCACAAGAAGTAATAACATAATTTTAAATCTCTAGGGAGGTTCTGATGTCCTATTCTGATAGTTGGGATAGTGATTTTTTTGATTCTTCGTCCAGAGTTTTTTTGACTGGAGGAGCTAGGTTAGAAAGTCTGCGTATAGAATTGCCGCATTCTTTTTCCATAGTAAGCGGAAATACCATTTTTGCTTACGGAACAAGAGAAAAGGTGATGTTCAGTCTTTCTGGAAAAAAGGTAGTTATCCGTTCTTATAGAAAATTCGAGAGCGGAAAAAAATGGCACAAAAGGTTAGAGACTGAGATTCCTTTTGAAGAAGATTCTAAATTAAGGGTTTCTCGTCACAAAGGTAGGAGTACGTATTCCGATGGGGTGGTGGAAACCTTAAGTATTGTTCTTCTGAACAAAAAAGGAGAGGTAACAGGACAGGAGGTTTTTATTAATTGAATTTGTTTCAAAGAACAGAATAGCCGTGTTATGCACGGCTATTTTGCATTTGACAAAAAACATCACTTTCCTAAAATTCTTCCGCTTTAGATTTTGTTTTTGTTTTTGACGCGACATAAATAATTAATCCAAGGCTGTAAAAAATCATAATTCAGCGTCTGATATTCAAATGACAGAAATGGACGATTTGCTTGCTAAAGATAACGCAGGTGTAGTTTTGTATCGGGCAGGGGATAATGTGAAGGGAACTATTATAGATATTAACCCTTCTCGTATTTTATTGGACCTCGAAGGTGGAGTAACCGGAATCATTACCAAAAAAGAATCTACCGGTATTGATTTAGAAGATGAATCAATGGCAATTGGGGCGGTACTAGAAGCTGCTATTATTGATCCAGAAAATGATGAGGGACTCGTAATTCTTTCTTTGAAACGAGCTTCTCAAGACATGGCTTGGGCGGAACTTAACACCATTATGGATGATGCCCGGATCATTAAGGTTAAGATTTCCGAAGCTAACAAAGGAGGTCTTATGGCTCAATACAAAGGACTTAGATCCTTCTTGCCGGTTTCTCAATTAACTCCTCTAAACTACCCTAGAGTAGATGGAGCTAATTCAGCACAAATTCTTAAGAAACTTCAGTCTCATATTGGTAAAGAATTTGCCGTATGTGTGATTAATATTGATCGAGAAAATGGGAAAGTAATTATTTCTGAAAAATCTGCCCATTCTGGACAGAGTGAAAAAACTCTCAAAGATTTGAAAGAGGGCGATATTGTTAAAGGAGAAGTATCTGGTGTTCTTAAATATGGAATCTTTGTGACTTTTGATGGTGTAGAAGGATTAGTGCACTTGTCAGAACTAGATTGGGGACATGTTTCTGATCCAGGAAAGATTTATTCTCTGGGGGACAAGGTAGAAGTGGTTGTTATTGGTATTGATGGCGATAAACTTTCTCTTTCTATCAAAAGACTATCAGATGATCCTTGGAAAGAAAAAGCAAAGAAATATAAAGAAGGTCAGGAAGTAACTGGAACTGTTCTTCGTTGGAATGCCAATGGTGTCTTTATCGAAATTGAACCAGATGTACAAGGACTTTTTGGCAATTTAGAAGAATTTGGTGTGGAAGCTTATAGCGAATTAAAGATTAAAGAAGGGGATGAGTTAAAAGGAAAAATAGAATCAATCAATTTAGATTCACACCGCTTAGAGTTAACTAAAGTCTAGTTAATTATTAGTAGATACAAATAAGATCCGTTCTCTTAAAAAGAGACGGATCTTTTGTTTATTCCTGATAAATTTACTATTTAGAATAGTTCCTTGATAGAAACTCCCAAAGCTTGAGAAATTTCTTCCATGGTTTCAAAAGTAACATTCTGTCGACCATGTTCTATAGCATTTACATGGGAAGAATAAGTCTTCATTTTTTCGGCAAACTGGGCTTGAGACCAATTCTTAGAACGACGAAGTTCTCCAACTCTTTCTCCAAATTTCTTTAGAGCGGCTGAAGATTTTTTAGAACCAGCTGGACGAGGGGTCATATTAAAAAGGTTAAGAACGACTTATATTATAATGTGCTGTATTTTAAAATAGCAAGTTTTTTTAATAAAAATAGTTGACAAAGTTTATATAAAATTTATATAAGAATTAATAATTAAAAGATTTGTGATATTATGAAATGTAACAGAAGTGATTTCGGTTGTGTAGATACTGCTGGTATGTCTGAGTGTCCAGACATTGGATCTTGCGTCGATTGGCAGATTTCCAAAACAAGACTAATGCCCGTTATTATAGAAAAAAAGAAAGAAGTTGGGTTGCTTTTGCAAAAAGAAAGTGGTGGATATCCTGATGTTCTCGTAGCGAAAGGATGTCCTTTTGATGCTTGATTTTTTTATTTAGATAGCGAAAAACCGGCGATGGATATTCAGAACTCAATTATAACGAGCGGAACATCCTGCCGGTTTTTCATGACCATGATTAGTGGTCAACCTCTCAATTGCCTTGCTGAGGGAAACTTTTTTATCTGCGTTGCAGACCCGCGTTACCAGTCGGGGCTCTGTTTGTACTACAGGAATTTGACTTTTAGGGAAAAATTCATATAATACGAGCTGTTTTTGGTTTAAATAAGAAAGGCAAATAAATTTGTCTTTTTTATTTGGACCTCAAAACGGTTTCCGAGAAGGCGGCTTTTTCTATGAAACAAAAAAGTCGTCCAGTGAAAATCGCTCCTCTCGCGTTTTGTGGTGCATTCGAATTAGGATCACTAATTCAAACGGCATCGCAAAGCGGAGAGGAAAGAGAAAGCAAACTTGGTATTTATTTTGGTATTAAATTAATGAAAGCCTACTCTCTCATTTCTCTCCACTTCTATCGGTCTGTTAAAGAACTTTTTCTCCCCCCGTTTTTTCCCCTCCTTTTTGTGAATCTTTAGCGCGTTGAGGAAGTTTTTTAATTTGATTTTTGACTCTCAAGCGAAATCTTCAGGATATCTTATGCTTTATATAAGAATTCGTCAAAGAAAATACCTTGAAAAAGAATATAAAATATTGTGAAGTATAAAAAATGTATTCAAGGGGTTTTACTAGGAAAATAAAAAGATTTGATAAATCAAGGCTTAAGATTGATAATTAACATGATGATAGAAGAAGATTTTAGTTCCAAGCGGAAACAGGGGACAGTTACTTCTCCGGTAATTACAGATGATACGGATGCTTTTGAAAACACCCTACGTCCACAGGACTTTGCTAATTACATTGGACAAACAGAGGTAAAGAAGAACTTAAAGGTTTTCTGTCAGGCGGCAAAGAAAAGAGGGGAACCTTTAGATCATACTTTGTTCTATGGTCCGCCAGGGATTGGAAAGACTACCCTTTCTCTTATTCTATCTAAAGAACTAGGAACAAATTTACGAATTACTTCTGGACCGGCCTTAGAGAAACCAGGTGATCTTGCTGCTATTCTAACTAATCTCCAAGAGAATGATTTTCTCTTTATTGATGAAATTCATCGTTTGCGTTCTTCTGTGGAAGAAATTCTATATTCTGCTATGGAAGATTTCGTAATAGACATTGTAGTTGGTAAAGGGCCGTCTGCCAGAACCATGCGACTTAATGTGCCACGATTTACTCTGGTGGGAGCAACTACCAAAGCGGCAATGTTGGGGGGTCCATTAAAAGATAGATTTGGTCATGTAGAACGTTTGCGTTTCTATGAATCAACTGAAGTCCAAAAAATCATCGAAAGATCTGCCGGTATTTTAGAGATAGATATAGAAAAGGAAGCAGCAGAAAAATTAGCACATTGTTCCCGGTTTACTCCCCGTATTGCTAATCGTTTGCTACGGAGAATGAGAGATTTTGCAGAAGTGTTACATAATGGAAAAATTACCTTGAAGGTGGTAGAAGAAGGATTAGATAATCTTTGTATAGATAACAGGGGATTAGATTATGCTGACCAGATGTATTTAAAAATCTTAGGGGAAAAATTCAAAGGGGGACCAGTTGGTCTTTCTACTATGGCAGCGGCCATGGGTGAAGACGAGAATACAATAGAAGATATGATTGAACCCTTTTTAATTAGAGAAGGATTTTTACAAAAAACTCCACGAGGAAGAATTGTGACAGAATTGGGGTTATCTCAAGTGGGGGTCAAGAATTTGTTGGCGGTTTAATTTTTTATCTAAAAAACTTTTTTACTACTATTTTATTTTGGGTTACAATTCTTTAGTAAAAATGAAGACCCCAAAATTTATTCTGGTTACTGGAGGAGTTTGTTCTAGTTTAGGCAAGGGAATTGTCGCCGCATCAACAGCGGCGATTTTAAAATCTGCTGGACTAAAAGTTGCTATCATGAAATTAGATCCTTATCTCAATGTAGACCCTGGAACAATGAGTCCTTTTCAGCATGGAGAAGTATTTGTTTTGGATGATGGAGCAGAAACAGATCTAGATCTTGGACACTACGAGAGATTTACAGAAACCCATCTATCCGAATTTTGTTCTGTTAGTACAGGGAAAGTGTATTCAGAGGTTTTGGAAGAAGAAAGAGATGGTAAGTATCTTGGAGGAACAATTCAGGTAGTGCCACACATTACCGGGAAAATTATCTCTAAAGTAGAACTGGCAGCTAAAAAGATGGAGGTAGATGTCTTAGTGGTGGAACTGGGAGGAACTGTAGGAGATATTGAAGGTGAACCATTTTTGGAAGCGATTCGTCAAATGCAATCCAAATATGGATCAGATATGGTCTGTCAGCATGTAACTTTATTACCATTTTTAGCAGCCTCTAATGAATTAAAAACTAAACCAACGCAAATTTCTGTGCGAGAACTACGTCGGATGGGAGTTGTGCCGGATGTTATTTTCCTGAGGGCAGACTGTAAAATACCAAAAAAACTTCTGAAAAAAGTTTCGTATTTTTGTGATGTAGACGAAGAAGCAGTGATACCAGCAGAAACTGTTAATTCTATTTATGAAGTACCGCTTCGTTTCCAGAAATCAGGACTTGGAGAAATTTTGGCTAAAAAATTAAATTTGGGAAAACTTAAATTTAAATTTTCAGAATGGGAAAAGGGAATTGATAAGATGAAGACAACTAAGGAGGAATTGTTAATAGGATTAGCTGGTAAATATAATGAACTAGATGATGCTTATTTATCAGTAATAGAAGCTTCTAAATCCGCCGGATTCTTTTTTGATAAACGAGTAAAAATAGAATGGATAGATACCGAAAAAATAGAAGAACAGGACGGTGAGGAATGGGAAAAGTTAACAAAAGTTGCTGGAGTAATTGTTCCGGGGGGATTTGGAAATCGTGGAATAGAAGGGAAGATAGAGGTGGCTAGATACTGCCGGGAGAGTAATAAACCATATTTAGGGTTATGCTTAGGATCACAAATTATGGCTATTGAATTTGCTCGTAATGTTCTAAAAATAAAAGATGCTACTAGTGAAGAGTTTGATGAAAACAAGAAATCTAAAAATCACGTTGTGCATTTTATGCCAGAGCAACGCAAAATCATGAAGAAAGGAGCGACAATGAGATTAGGAGCTTATCCTTGTGTACTTAAGAAGGGAACAAAAGTACAGAAATTATACGGGGAAACGAAAATATCAGAAAGACACAGACATCGTTATGAGTTTAATAATAAATATCGGGAACGTTTTGAAAAAGCAGGATTTTGTATTGCGGGGATTTCTCCAGACCGTAGTTTAATGGAAGTAGTAGAGATAACAGATCATCCATTTATGATCGGTTCGCAGTTTCATCCAGAATTTCTTTCTCGACCATTCAAACCACACCCATTATTTAGAGGGTTTTTGTCAGCAATAGTTAAGGGCAAATAGCTCTTTATCGCTTGAAAAAGGCTTCTATTTGTGGTACAATAGGGGGAATGGCAGTTAAGAAATATCATTTCGA
The DNA here is from genome assembly GCA_021734525.1 of Candidatus Altimarinota bacterium. Lineage (GTDB taxonomy): Bacteria > Patescibacteriota > Gracilibacteria > UBA4473 > UBA4473 > JAIPGU01. The sequence continues at coordinate 25,091 of JAIPIW010000007.1, forward strand.
AGGACTAGGAAAAGACGGGAAAACCTTGTCTGGTTTTCTTTTTTCTGAAACTAAAGAAGATGCTCGAGCTAAGCTTAAAAAAGATGGTATTGCCATTCTTTCTATTGAACCTTTTGTGGCAGAACAAAAAGGTAACAAAAGTTCTACAGTTTTTGAATTCAAAGCTATTGACGATTTAGGAAAAGAAAAAAGAGGGCATATTGAAGCTGAAAACCAATATGAAGCTTATAAAAAACTAAGATTAGAATACGATTTCACTTTAATTTACTTAGTACCACAGGATTTGTCTCAGGCAGAGAAGTTAATATTAAAGAAAAAGGGAATTTCACCAGAATTAGAAAAACAATTTTTGGAAGACGAGAAAAATAAGAAAACACTCTTTTTTAGGGCAAAAGAGAAGAAGGAAAAAAGAGATAAGGTAGAAACTATGCTGGAAGATAAGCAGAAAGAAATGCAATTTTTGCAGGCTCAGGTTGACGTGGTGATTAGAGAGGTAAAAAAATTACTACAAGATAATTCTGAAGTTTTGGATCCAAACGTTAGACGTAATATTCAGGAACGAATTGATCGTCTTTCTCGTTTGCGGCAATCTAGTTCTCTAAATCACTTAGAGAGCATGATGAAACGTCTTTTTGCTCAACTAGCTCGAGATGATATTTTCCTGCCCGTACAAGATAAATTTCCTGATTTTCAGATAAGAATAGATGCCTTTAAAAAAGTCTCTGGAACATTGAAAGGTAGTTTGTCTAAAGGATTATCATCTATCCAGATTGGAACAGACTTAGAGAGGTTCCAGGCGGTTATTAAGATGAAACCACTTCATAAAGTATTTTTTACTTTATATTGGGCCTGTGTTTTTTTGTTCTTCATGTTGCTTAATTTTTGGGGTCTTAATGTTGTCAAATTAATGAGTAATTACGATGTTTCTAGAGTGAGTTTTTATTTTTCTTCGGGAACATTTTGGTTTGTTACTTTGTTTTCTGGAATAATTACCTTACTTTTTGCTTTTGATATTTTCGCTAAAAAACCTCTCTCTGTCATACAGAAAACAGTCTTATGTTCGGGGGCAATATTACTGGCTTTATTTTTTGTGATAGAATTTCCGGTTTTCTTTTCGTGGACAGTTTAAATTAAGGTAAAATAGTTCTGATGAATTTTTCAAGATTAAGCTTTGGGTTCTTTGCTTTAGAGATTTACGGAGTAATTTTAGCTATTGCCTTTGTAATTGCTACTTGGCACTACTACAAAACTCTACAAGACAAAAGATTTCCAATGGATTTTTTTCTTCGTAATTTTTGGAAATGGTTAATAAGTGGGGTAGTTGTGGGAAGACTTTTTAGTTTTCTTTTAAATTCTGATATTTTTATGCGTAATGGTTTAACCTCTTTTTTTGAATTTTGGGATGGACGGATAAACTTTTTAGGACTTTTAGTTGGTTTTTTGGGAATGATGTGGTGGAACACTAAAAAATCTAAAATAGATTTTTGGCAATGGATAGATGGCGGAGTGAAATCATTTTTTATAGGAATTTTAATGGTGGATGTTGCGGCCTTTTTAACGGGATCCATTTACGGAAAAGAAACAATTATGCCCTGGGGAGTACAATATGAAACATTTGGCGTAGATATTTTAATGCCTACTCACCCAGTGGCTCTTTATGCCTTTTTAGCGCATTGTTTTGTTTTTGTTTGGATTAGAAATAATATGAAGGAATTAGAAAGAATTCCAGGCAAATTGGCTTTGCGGGCTGGGATATTATTGTTCGGAATAGACTTTCTTTTGCAATTTTTTAGAGGAGATCCAACTTTCCTTGTGGGCGGAACAATTAGAATAGAACATATTTTTGATGTAATTGTTATAGTTTTTCTTTTTTTTATAGGGCAGAGAAAGGTTGCAAAATTCTAAGAAATTATTAATTTCTATCTTGATATTTGTAATTAAATAATAATGTATTTTGATTTTACTCGGTTACTGGATCTGGAATATTTTTTAGATAAAACTCCTGGTGGGGATTTTATGAGTGGATATCCACTCTTAGTATTTTTTGTCCTTACTATTTTTGCGAAAGGTGTTTTGAAGAGATTTTTTCCAGACAATAAGTATTTCCGAAAATCGATTCGGAAAAGATTTGGGAAGTTTGTGGCGTTGGGAATTATTGGATTGATCCTTGTTTCTGCCCGTTTTTCTGGGGTACCAGTTTTTTCTATGCGGTTACTTCTTTATATTGTTTTCTTATTAACTCTAATCTTGGGAGTGCTTACTTTTTTTAAGGTCAGGGCAGAATATCTGAAAAGAATAGCTTCTCTGGAACGAGAAAAAGAAAAAAGAGGGGAGTTATAAGAAACAAGAAGATTTGCGAGTTTCACTCGCTCATTTACAATTCCAAAAATGAAAGAAAGAATTCTAGTGACTGGTGGGGCGGGGTTTATTGGATCTAATTTTTGCAATCTAAATAAAGATAAGTTTGCAATTGTTGCTCTAGATAATTTGTTTTTGGGTGATCCAGATAACTTAGATCCAGAAATAAAATTCATTAAGGGAGATGCATGTAGATTAGAAGACTTACAGAGATGTGGTGATGCCTTTGATTATGTCTTGCATTTTGCAGGAACAAGTTCTGCACCCATGTTTATGGACGATGGATTTGTAGATGGTTACACAAATTCTGTGAAAAGTTTTTGTCAGACTTTGGAGTTTGCACGGAAAATAAAAGCCAAAAAATTTCTCTATGCTTCTACTTCTTCTCTTTATGCCAACAATCCCATGCCACTGGTAGAAACTCAACAAGTTACCCCTCCTAATCACTATTCGGTGACGAAGTGTTTGTATGAGGATTGTGCCCGTTGTTATAACCAAGTTTATCCAGAAATAGAAACTGTAGGATTTAGATTTATGTCCGTTTATGGACCTAACGAAGAAGCCAAAGGTCGTTATGCTAATATGATTTCCCAGTTTGTCTGGGATATTGCGAGAGATTTACCGCCAGTTATTTTTGGGGATGGAGATCAATTCCGAGACTTTACGAATGTCAAAGACGTCGTGCAGGGACTCACGAGAGCAATTGAGACAGATAAGAAACTCGGTAGTGAGGTCTTTAATATTGGGACAGGAAAGACCTGTTCCTTTAATGAAATCCTACGAGAAATTAATGAAGCTATGGGTAAGAACGTAGAACCGGTCTATATTCCTAACCCCGTCAAGGAAGGATATGTCCGTGGACAACACGCAGATATCACTAAAATATCTGAGATATTAGGATACATTCCTACTGTAGATCTAAAAACTGGCATTAGTGACCAAGTAAGAAATTTAAAGAAGGAGAAGATAAAGGAGACAAGTTCTGACTTAATACGAGATAAAATTTGACCGTCTGGTAATTTTACCTAAAATCTGCCCGTTCTTTTGCTTAAATTCATTGTGGGATCGTAGCTCAGCTGGTTAGAGCGCCGCCCTGTCACGGCGGAGGTCGCGGGTTCGAGTCCCGTCGGTCCCGCCACAGAATTTAAGAGGAAGAGATTTTTTATTAGTTTTATTTAACTTCAAGATCACTACCACCAATAGGGAAGAACCCTACTTTTTTGTTGGTGTTGGCATCAATCCATTCCGGTAAGAAAAGCACCCATCTAGTACTGTTTCCCTTTTTAGCATTAGGTGACATATCGACCTTGAGCATTATGGTTTTTAAGGAAGAACCAACAGTCAGATGAGTAGAATTTAAAGGAATGTTTACCAAGTTGGAAGTTGGTTTAATTTTTTCGGAAATATCCTTACCATCCATTTCTAACCAAATATTAGAGAAGTCGGAATAAATACCATTACCAACCATCCTAAACTGGAAACCAGCGACTTCCGCTAACCCTTCCTTACTAACTAGTTTTAAGGTGTGGGCAATTACATCTGACTGATTACGAGTGACAGCAACTTTCTTAGCTAAAGAAGGATGTTTCTCTATATAAAGGGTTCCAGCATTAGGATCAACGGTTAAGGAGCCAATAATAGTTTCTTGATATTCAAAAGGATCTGGTGCTGGTACATACTCTTCTGCCGGAGTTGTTGGAGTAGAAACAACTCTAGTGGCGTCTCTTTCGGCTAGGGGAATAGCTACTAATTCTCGGCCAGTTCTTTCTAAAAATCGTACAATCTGTTCAGATATTTCTGCACGAGAAGGTTCAAAATCAGAACCAGGGTTTTCAAAAAGACTATTGTAGGCCAGTAAATCTTCTTCTCTGAGAACGCGAAAATAAGGCATATACCAAGGGTCGTCCTCAAGTAAAGGACCAACTTCGAAACCAAAAGCACTAACTAACATTTTTGCGGCTTCGGCTCGGTTTATCTTATCTCCTGGCCTAAATTCTCCGTCAGGATGTCCAGCAATCCAACCGTAATGTTTAGCTGTTTCTACGTAAGGGAAAAACCAGTCGTCTGGTTCAACGTCGGGAAAACTTCCTTTACTGGGAAAAAATTTCTCCACGTCCAAAGAATTTACAAGTATTTTACTGAATTCTGCCCTGTTCATTTTTCTATTTGGGGCAAAACTTCCGTCAGGATTACCAGACAAAACACCACTATCTACCAATCTGGAAATAGGGCTCTTTGCCCAACGGGGGATAGAGGAATTATCAACGAAGCTGTCAGCCGTACTTTGGGCCAAAGCAAAGTTTATTAATCCGAAAACAATTACTAAAAATTTCATCATCTTAAATTTTAAGAAACATATGGAGAAAGTTCAAATTTTTTATGCAACTTTTGCGGTTGACTTGACTGGGATTACATTTTCTATTGCGGCCCAATTAGATTCACCATCTTCAGGAATAGTAACGGCAATGCCGTCACCTACCTTAGCTCGGAAAAAAGTAACGGAAGCATAAAGTACAGCATACGTCTTATCATCACATAGTACTTTGTATTGACTGCCATCCATAATAAGTTTCCCAGTCACTAGTTTACGAGGAATAAGTTCAATTTGTTTATAAACAAAAGCACCATTCGGCTGAATGGTTAACTTTAATTTATCTCCTTCTATTAGTTTAGATTTGGAAGCGTAATTAGAAGGAACAGGATAAACATCTCCTTTTTTAGCAACCATATTCTCACCATCAAAGATTCCTTCAACAACTTTTACGTCTTCATTAGCAAAATCTTCCAGTTCTGGAAGATTTTTAGCTTTTTCTTTAATAACATCAGAATCGACACCGTTTTGTTCTGACAACATCTCTGACCATCTTTCTACAGCTTCTAGAGAAGCTTTAGCAGAAGTAATTGCCTGATTCAATTTTACGATAAGTTCGGTGTCTTTCATTTGTTTGTGTTTATATTTATCCAGACATTATAGCACAGAAAAACCCTTTTTTCAAGGCTTTTTTAGGAGCATATTCAATTTGCCTTTTTTGGGTTAGACACTATTCTTTCCGTTGATGAAAAAGATGATAGTCGGTCTCGGAGGATTATTAATTCTTGCTGGTTGTGATGTACCTAACTTACGAAGCCAGGTAATACCCCAGGAAGAAATGAAGATGAAAGTAACAGAATTTGTTAATGAAAACATGATGCGTCCTGGAACAGTAGCTAGCATTAAGGAAATAGAATTAGATGGGGGACTCTACGAAATAACATTAGAGGCAGATGGGCAGGAATTTACTACCTATATGTCTAAGGATGGAGAAATCTTCTTTCCCCAAGGAATTAACATAGAAGAATTTGCAGAACAAAAGAAAAAAACAGCAGAAGTAGAATCCTTACAGAAAGCGGCAACCTTGGCCGCACTAGATAAGAAAGAAAAACCAGAAGTAGAACTTTTTGTTATGAGTCATTGTCCTTATGGGACTCAAACAGAAAAGGGGATCTTGCCTGTTTTAGATGTTTTAGGAGACAAGGTAGATTTTAAACTCAAGTTTGTGGATTACGTTATGCATGGAGAAACAGAAGCGAAAGAACAATTAAATCAACATTGTATTCAACAAGAACAACCAGATAAATTACAGGAATATTTGGGTTGTTTCTTGGTAGAAGGAAAAGGAGAAGAATGTTTAGCCAGTACTGGAATAGATATGGATACCTTAGAAAATTGTGTAGCAGAGACAGACCAAGAATTTGGTATTACAGCTTCTTTAGAAGACAAAGCTAGTTGGCGGGGGGGACAATTTCCTATGTTCAATATCTCTAAAGAAGAAAATGAAGAATATGGTGTCCAAGGGTCTCCGACATTAGTTATTAATGGAAAACAGATTAATGCCCAAAGAGATTCTAAAAGTCTTTTGGAGACACTTTGTGCTGGATTCAAGGAGTTACCTGATGAGTGTAATACAGAACTTCCTACTAATCCTCCTTCACCTGGATTTGGTTTTGATGAAGGCACTGGACCTACTCAGGCACAGTGTAGCTAGTATTATATTATAATATAATAAATTGTTCTATCTATATTGTAAAAAATAGTTTTTGGGTTATCATTTGAGCATGAGACAAATGTTAACCAGTATCATTTTCGAAAGCGAAAGATTTTGGGTGGCTAAATGCATGGAATTGGGAGTTGTCTCTCAGGGAGAGACGAAAGCAGAGGCACAGGAAAATTTAAAAGAAGCGGTAGAGCTGTTTTTAGAAGATAACGATGAAGTCATTCCTCAAAATCCTTCTATTGAAAATTTTGAAATAGAATATGCCGTCTAAATATCGAATGGTTTCAGGAGAAGAGACTGTAAAAAATTTATGTAAAAATTTTCAAGGAAAAGTGGTTTCCCAAAAGGGAAGTCATGTTAAAATAAAGTTGGAATCAGGAAGGGTGACGATTGTTCCTAATCATAGAGAACTAGATCGTTTCACTCTAAAAGGGGCTCTTGATTTAGCAGGAATTTCTTTAGAAGAATTTTATGAAAAACTTTAATATGGATCAGATTGTGGCTTTAGCTAAACGACGTGGGTTTGCCTATCCGGGGTCAGAAATTTACGGTGGATTCGCTAATTCATATACTTATGGACCATACGGTTCAGAACTTAAAAAGAACATTAAAGACCTTTGGTGGAAGACTTTTGTGCAAAATAGGACAGATGTGGTTGGGATAGATGGAGATATTATTTTGCATCCTAAAACATGGGAAGCTTCTGGGCACTTAAATAATTTTAATGATCCATTGGTGGATTGCAAAAGTTGTAAAAAGAGAATTAGGGTTGATGATTTTTTGGAAGATTGGATTAAAAAAAGAACAGGAGCAACGATGGAGTATGAAAAGATACTCGAAAAGTTTCGCAAGGATGTTCCGAAAGAAGAAGTTTATCAAGAAGGTTTGAAAGAGGGGGCTAAAAAAACTTCTAATTTTTCTGAGTATGCAAAACAAGTTGTGAGATTTGAAGAAGGGATAGCTAAAGATGATTTAAAGTTAGTTCATCAAATATTGCAGGGGCAAAAGATTAAATGTCCCTTTTGTGGAAAGGTCGATTGGGCAGAACCTAGACAATTCAATCTTATGTTTTCGACTCAAATGTCTAAAACCCTTGAAGGAGAGGGGACTGTTGCATATCTTCGTCCAGAAACCGCACAGGCAATTTTTCTCGAATTCAAAAATATAGTAGATACGATGAGGGTGAAACTTCCTTTTGGGATAGCACAAATAGGAAAAGCATTCCGGAATGAAATTACGCCCGGAAACTTTATTTTCCGTCGTTTAGAATTTGAACAGATGGAAATCGAGTACTTCATTTTTGAAAATACTTGGGAAAAAACTTTTGAAGCTTGGCTAAAAGATATGAAAGACTGGTGTCAGTTAATTGGTTTAACGAAAGTTCATGAACTAGAGCATGCTCAAGAGAAATTATCTCATTATTCTAAAAGAACAGTAGATTTAGAATATGATTTCCCTTTTGGGAGAAAGGAACTTTATGGGTTAGCTTATCGGACTGATTTTGATCTCGCCCAACATGAAGCTTTCTCTAAGAAAGAACTAAAGATTCATGATGAAGAATCTGGTAAGAAAATCTTACCGCATGTGATAGAACCAACTTGGGGAGTAGATCGAACAGTACTTGCCTTACTTTGTGAAGCTTACCACGAAGAGAAATTAGAAGATGGAGAACGAGTAGTTCTCAAATTTAAACCAATAGTTGCTCCAGTAAAGGTAGCAGTTATGCCGTTAATGAAAAAAGATGGGATGAAAGAAAAGGCAGAAGAAGTTTTTGAACTAGTTAAAGAATTCGGAAATTGTGAACTAGATGACGGAGGATCTATTGGTAAGAGATATAGGAGACAAGATGAAATAGGAACACCAGTATGTGTTACGATAGATTACGATACCATGGAAAAAGGAACAGTAACTATTAGGGATAGAGATAGTATGAAACAAGAAAGGGTAAAAATAGGGGAATTAGTAGATAAATTAAGAAAGAGGTATTTTACGATTTGACATTTATTTTTATAAGTTATACTAACAAATTGTAATTATTAATTTTTTATTATGGTGGAAATTATACTTGACGAGCAGTTTATTAACGGAATGGATGGGTGCTTTGTACGAAAGGGAATTAATGATGTAGTAGTTGAACCACTTGGAGGCGATAGTGTTAAAGTTACTTCGGATACTACAACTCTAGAAGAGCTGAAAATAGCAGCACAGACCTTGGGTTTGAAAGTGAAAGAAATAGTAGAGACGGTGGAATAAAATGTGTTCTTTACTTAATAAGTAGGAGAGTGTTTAATAAAGTCAATTATTCACATGTATAATAGAAAAATATTGGGACGATACGCTGACACTATAGAAGATTCTGAGTTAAAAGAAGCATTTGTTAGAGAAACAAAAAATATTGTCGTAGAGGGAGATACTGGTTTTTGTACAGATACTGCTTTAGAAATGTGTTTGAGTGGAAATTCGAAATTAGAAGCACTATTGGTAGATATTAGAACAAGAGTTGAGGAAGGAGTTGCTGGAGGTCTTGTTACAGAAGAAGATAATTTAGAATTACAAAGATTTATTAGTTCTCTAAGAAGTTAATTTGCTTTCTAAGGGTCCTGTTTTTAGAATAGGGCAAGAATGACACGTATTTTAACTGGCATGCAATCAAGTGGAACCCCTCATCTGGGGAACTATTTTGGGATGATGAAACAAACTATAGAACTTCAGAATGAAGGGAAAAATGAATGTTTCTACTTTATTGCCGACCTTCATTCCTTTACTACCCAAAGAGATCCAGAAGAGTTTAAGAAGAACCAGGAAACTTGTGTGTTAGATTGGTTATCATTGGGAGTAGATCCCAAGAAATCTGTTTTTTACAGACAATCAGATATTAGGGCTCATACAGAACTTACTTGGCTTCTTCTTTGTCAGACTCCGATGGGCTTACTGGAAAGAGCTCATTCATATAAGGACAAGAAAGCTAAGGGGCTGGAAGCCAATAGCGGTCTTTTTACTTATCCAGTTCTTATGGCTGCCGACATTCTCCTCTATAGTGCCAACAAAGTACCAGTAGGAAAAGACCAGAAACAACACGTAGAAATGGCGAGGGATATCGCGCAGAAATTCAACAATCACTATGGAGAAACTTTTGTACTACCAGAACCACAGGTACTCAAAGATGTGGAAACAATTCCAGGATTAGATGGACAGAAGATGTCTAAGAGTTATGGCAATACCATTGAGATATTTGCTGATGAAGCAGTTCTCAAGAAGAAAATAATGTCGATTAAGACAGATTCTGTTCCTTTGGGTAAATCTCTAGATCCGAAGAAGTGTTTAGTTTTTAGATTTCACGAGCTTTTCCAAAACCCTAATCTCAAAGAATTAGAAGCGAAGTACAAGAAAGGAACTATTGGTTACGGAGACTCTAAAAAACAACTTTTTGATCTAATTTGGGAGCACTTTAAGCCTGCCAGAGAAACAAAAGCTAAACTTGCTCAAGACTCAAAGTTGGTAGAAAAAATACTCAAAGAAGGGGCAGAGAAAGCTAACAAAATTGCGGAACAAAAATTAGCAGAAGTAAGAGAGAAAATGGGACTTACTTCTAAGCACTTAGTCTAATATATTATAATATAATAAATTAGGTATAAGAGAAGGTGTAGTGGCTTGATCAAAGGCCTTTTTTGTGCTACAATTTCCTGATTTTTTTCAATAAACATGAGTAATTCGGAATTTAACTTTGGACTTCGTCCCCGTCGACCCTTCTGGAAAGACGCCCTAATGTTCTTGATGACAGTAGTTATGGTTTGGGGGGGAACACATATCTTTATGAACTACAACGCCTTTGCGCAAGTAGCTTCTTTCAAATTCGATGAACTAAAAGCTTCTGTAATTCAGTCTTACGAGGACTATTCTAAACCAGAAAAAACTGGAACTTTGAAACTTGAGAAAATAGAGGGGAAAAGACGACCTATTTTTAGAGACAAAACTCTTAAGCCAAAGAACCAAGCGAAAGAGACTTTTGAAACAATGTCTATTAATCCTTCAGATGATCGGATAGAGATTGCGAGGATTAATAAGAACGTTCCTCTAGTAGATGTTCCTAATCACCGGAATTGGTATCAGTTAGAAAGAAATATCCAAGGAGGATTACAAGAAGGGGTAGTAGTTCATCCTATTTCTAGGGAACCAGGACAAGAAGGCAACTTCTTTGTTACCGGACACTCTTCTTATTACGCTTGGGATAAAGGAAGATTTAAAGATGTCTTTGCTCTACTACATGAAGTAAGAGTAGGGGACGTAGTATATGTGTATCGTAATGCGAAGAAATACACCTATAAGATTGCGGAAAGAAGTGTAGTTGCTCCAACAGAAACTGGGATTCTTAATCAGCCAAACGATAAAAAGATCATCACTCTAATGACTTGTACTCCAATTGGAACTAACGAGAAGAGACTAGTTCTAGTAGGGAATCTAATAGAAGATCCTAAGGAAAATACTATTTAAGAATCAGAATTTGTTAAGTGAAAACTTAGAAGGAAAAGTAGTCCAATAACAAAGAAGGGGAGAGATATAATATACCGCCGAATTTACCCGACCGTAAGTTCGGGGAGAAGGCTTCATTATTTTATTCTTTTCCTTTGCGAAGACGAAGTATGGGATAGGTGGGCATAAAAAACGGCGGTCAGCACGTTGAGAATACATCGCTATCGACCATTTCTCAATCAGTTTCTTTATTTTACCTTTCGGGTAGGCACTTTGCGCGCTTTCGGATTTCTTTGAGACTCAAGAAACTTTTTGAGCACTTCAGGATTATTTTTTTTTACCCGAGCTTTGACTGTGGATTTTTTATTTTTCTGAGCTACTTCTTCTGGAGAGAGTTGAATGTATTGTTTCGCTTGCTCTGTGAAATTTTTTGTCGACCGTTTGACGGCAAAAGCAGAAGATATCATTAGAACAGAGAATAAAAATGCGACACCGAGAATCTTTGTATTCATTTGTATAAAAAGGATAAGCAAGGAGAATGTAGACCTTCTACATACCTTAGCAAGGGGGGATATCCCAAATTCTCTCGCGTAAAAAAAGTAATATTTTAAATATATATTTCGTTTTTTTTAAAAATATCATCCCCATAATGATCGATAAAAATAAATGCAAAAATTTTTCTTTCTTACTTTCTATTTCTCTTTTTTTTCACCATTCCTAAAATTTCTTTCTTCAAATCTTTCACATTCCCACCCTTATTGACGGTCATGATGATATTGTCGAGAAATACTGTATTTAAACCCAATTTTATATCTTCTTTGGCGACAATGGCGATTGCTGCGGCTTTAAGTTCGGTTGCGACGACGTCTATGTTTTTTAGTTTTTTGAGCTCTTTGATAAGTAACGGACGGACGGATAAATTGTTTGTCATGCCTTTTACTTTGCAGTGATATTTTTTTTCAAGATAGGTTTTTAGAAATGGCAACGCCTTGTTCGGAGCAGTGAGAGCGAGAAATACTTTTTTTCCTTTCAGAGAAAAAGAAATTGGTTTTGGTCGTAGGACGGTTGTGGCAATCCGTATACGAGGTTTTATTTCCCGAATTCGGTGAATAATCCGTTTGATTTTTGCATTGTCTACCAAAAAATCTTCGCACATATTGAGGATGACTAGATCTGTGTATAGAACACGTAAGGGGGTAAGATAGCCTTCAAGAATCTCCAAGGGTTGTGTCGCGTCCATGACGAGAATTGTCTTGTCGGTTTTGATTTCCGGTACTGTCGCTCCGCTTCCTTCAATGACGACGGTTTTTACTTTATTGTCCTTTTCCGCCATGTGGACACCGGTATCCAGTACAGTTATCATGGCTTTTCCGCTCATTCCTCCGCCACACCTTCGACAACCAAAGGTTTTTACCTGTGCCGTGAGTGCATCTTCAAAACAATCAGATGAGGCGTGCATGCCCTGTGCATCAATATTTAAAAGATACTCCAAATTCACTTGTATTTTGTCGCCCTCCACTACAATTGGTTTGGTTGATCCCCCCCGGCTCAGGGTGATAATAGCGGGTGCAAGATGTGCCTCTCGTAGTGTTCGTCCGATAAAACCTCCGATGGCGGTTTTTCCGATACGCTTCCCTGTTCCCCAAATGGCGAGCGAAGGTTTGGTGAGTATTTTTTTGAAGATTAACGGATCAAATTGGAAATCTGATCCTTTGTACGTCGCTCCATGATAAAGCACATGGCTTGCCACTTCGAAACGGGTCATGTAGTCCATAATCGGCTCATCAGATAAATCCAAAACGAGCGAAATGGGATGTTTCTTTAGAATACTATCGATTGCCCTACAATCTGGTTTATTCTCATTATTAGCAAAAAATACTGGGTAAGGAAGCTCTTTTTTGACATCTTTTGGTGTTCCAATTTTTTCCGTTCCGCCGATAAAAATCAGATATTGAATGTCATACTGTTTGGAGATTTGCATCAAAGACTCCTTAAGGTTCGGTAGGTAGTGTTCCCCGTCGACAAGACAAGCGATTGCTTTCTTTTTTAGTATCATTTTTTCTTTTTTTTACTGTAGAACAGTTCATAGATAACATTTAAAATCTCTTTTTCTGCGTGGTGGATGCTGTAATTTTCAATTACTGGAATTTTGTTTTTTTTCGCTTGGGAAAAAAGATAATCTCGAATTGTTCGGATTTCTCGAAAATGATCGATGTATTTCTTTTTTGCCCGATTTGCATTCTGGAGTTGGCGCGTGAGAAAATGTTGTCGGTGTTTTTCTTCTTGATCCACATCCAAAAGTACGGGAATGATTGTTGCTTTGTGTTCGTACTTTGAAAGAAAGTTAATAATCCCTGGCACTAGATGCACTCCTTCGATGACAATATTCATTTTTTCTTTGATCGCTCTTTTGATGACTGCTTCAACACCGTAAATAACCTTTCGAGATTGAGACAAAAATCCGTAAATTAGAGCGTCTTCATGTGAATGGATGTGCTCCATCAGCTCGCCGGTTTCATAGGTTGAGACGTTAAGAAGGGGCTCGATTCTTTTTGGTAGAAATCCTCGAATCACTTCTCGTACGGAATCTGTACCAAGAATTTGGTTTATTTCCAAAAGCCAACCCAATCGTACTGCCATAGTAGATGTTCCAATACCGGTACTTCCGCCGAGAAGTATAATAAGGGGCTTATTTTTTCGCATAATACCTCTCCAATTTCGGTACCGATCAAGGAGTTCGGGGTATTTTTCCTTAATGATTTTTATTACTTTTCTCTCCAATTTTTTTTCTGTTTTCGCTTGTCCTTTTATATCCTCCCAGATTCCATGTGTGATTTGATATGCCTTGTAGCGTGGTATTCCTGCTCGCACCAGCGACCGCACCAAGAGATCACTGCTGTAGTATGGATGAATGATGTTTTCTATTCCTGCAGAAAGGTGTTTTTTCATTGGATGTATAAATCTGGTAATTATACCATAAACATGGGAAAAATCCAACATAAACCATAAAGAAAACTGTTCCGTTCTGATGATAAGAATGTGGGATATTTTTTTCGAAGTGGATATAAGGAAAGGATAGAGTGCACAATAAAGACGTCTTTGTTTTTCCCTATGAAAACATTTTTTCTTTGTGATATATTATCGTGCCAGATTACTCTTGGTTTTAGCCACGAGGCGAATGGTAATGCGAAGAAGTACACCTATAAGATTGCGGAAAGAAGTGTAGTTGCTCCAACAGAAACTGGGATTCTTATATCAGCCAAACGATAAAAAGATCATCATTCTAATGACTTGTACTCCAATTGGAACTAACGAGAAGAGACTAGTTTTGGTAGGAAATTTAGTGGAAGACTCTATCTAATCTATTATTAGGATCAATATCGATTAAAGAAAAGCATTGTATTAACAATCTATTTTTTAGGAGAAACCCCAAATAAAATTACTATAAAAGAGAACTGGTCCATAAATTAAAGCAAAGGACAGTGGGTTCTCAATAGAAGTAAGGTTTTCAATCAATTGCTTGCTTTGCTTAATAAAATTTAAAATTATAATAAAAATATTAAGTAGTAAAGTTAGATATAAAGAGTGTTTTGTATAGGCAATATTCTTGCTTTTGATATAGATAAGAGGAGGGTCAATACTATGAAATATTTTTATACTTTCTTTTCGTCGCTCTTGTGTTCTTTTCTTCTTACTCCTCTCGGAGTTTCTGCTCTTAACTCAACAGATAAATCTAAACTATATAAACTGGAACACAGTACCTTCAATCCGACTCTCCGAGGAGAAATTTCTGAACAATGGGATTATAGCCGAATTGAACATAGTACTTTTAACCCTGATTTTAGAGGAACAACTTCTCAAGAATTAGATGATACTAGACTAGAAGAAAGTACTTTCAATCCTGACTTTCAAGGAAAAACCTCTAAAGAATTAAACAAATACAAACTCAAACACAGTACTTTTAATCCTGATTTTCGAGGAGAAACAGTTGAAGAATTTAATGAACATAGTACCTTTGATCCTGATTTTCAAGGGAAAACATCAAAAGAATTAGATGATAAATACAGATTAGAGCACAGTACCTTCAATCCAGCTTATTATGAAAAAAAATATCTTTCTGAAGTTTATCCAAAAGCAGTAGTTAATAATCGTGATAAAGTTCTTACCATCAAAGAAAATTTCTTTTCAGGAAGGATTCGGGCAGTACGTCCCCATCTTCCCTCAATAAGAGCAAATTTTAACGTTAATCGATCTATTCCTCGACAATAAATACTCTAAAGTAAATGGATAACACTACTACTATTTCAGGCTTAAATTCCTCTTCTATTTTGCAGATGTAATAAAAAGTGTTACCTCATTCGGTAGCACTTATTTTTTATATTGGCTGGGGTGGAGGGATTCGAACCCCCGTATGACGGGACCAGAACCCGTTGCCTTACCGCTTGGCGACACCCCACTCTGGCGGAGCCAGTAGAACTCCTACCCTTTAACTTGCTTATTTTAATTTTATCAAATATTCATAATGTTACAAATGTTACACCGTAGAAATATTATTTTCTTAAGCATTTCAAAGGTTTATAATCCAGCTTGTAAACCAC
>JAIPIW010000042.1 GCA_021734525.1 Candidatus Altimarinota bacterium
AAGTTCAATGGAATTGCTTCCCAAAAGTTTAATCTTCATCTCAAAGAATGTGAGTTTCGTTGGAACTTCCGTAACGAAAATATTTATGCTAAAATGTTAGAAATACTCAAAAAATTCTAAATCTGCTAGGCAAGAGCCATAACTAATAATTTTATTTATTCTCCAAAAACATCTTCAAAAGAATGGACTTTCCCCTCTTTCCAATCTCTTTCTGCCTCAGCTAAAGCCTGCATAGCTTCGGGATCAGAAAGAGTTAGTATTGTTTCTTTATAAGATTCCATTTCTTCTCGAACACACCCCTTCCTATTTTCCATAATGAACATTACTTTAAAATATTTTTCAATCCCTTCTCTAGTTGTTCTAAAGTAACCTCTGTTTGTTCTCCAGAAGTCATATTCTTAATCTGTACTGTTCCTTTTTCTACTTCACTTTCTCCCATAACAACACAAACTGGAATTCCTAGTTTGTTGGCATAATCAAATTGTTTACCTAATTTCTTATCTTCTACATAGTTTTCCGTACAAAACCCCATTCCTCTAATTTTCGCTCCAATCTCTAAAGCATTGGACATAAAATCCGGACTGGTGGTGATAATCAATACTTCTGTCGGGGAACTACGTTCTGGTTCTATGATCTTGGCGTCAAAGAGTTGGGATAAAAGTCTAGTCAATCCAATAGAAATCCCTACTCCTGGAAGTTTTTTACCAGTAAATACTTCCGCCAAATCATCATATCTACCCCCAGAACAAATAGAACCAAGACCTTCATAACCTGTAAGAATTGTCTCATAAACGGTACCAGTGTAGTAATCTAGTCCTCGAGCAATGGAAAGATCTAGTTTTACTCTATTTTCTGGAACATTCATTGCAGATAAAGCACTAAAAACTTCTTTAAGGTCTTGTACCCCTTCTGTAAATAATTCTCCTCCTTTTATTTGTTCCAAACGTTTAAAGATTTCCTCATTTGTTCCAGAAATTTCTGTAAAATTTAGTATTTCTTGAGCTAAGTCTTTTTTTACTCCCAACTTAACTAGATTTTCTAGAACTTTTGTTGCTCCGATTTTTTCTAAATCATCGACAATCATCATCACCGCAGAAATGTCTTTCGATTTAATATTTAGATTTTCAAAAAAACCAGTTAAAATCTTGCGATTATTTATTCTAACAAAAAATTCCCCAATATTTAGTTGTTCAAAAAGCTGCACAATTACCACTGCCACTAAAGCATCATTTAATAATGATAATTCCCCAGAACCAATCATATCTATATCACATTGGTCAAACTGACGAAATCTTCCCTTTTGGGCTCGTTCCCCACGAAGTACCGGACCAATGGAATATCTCCGGAAAGGAAAAGCTAATTCGTTTAAATGACGAGCAACATACAAAGCTAAAGGAACGGTGTGATCAAATCTTAAAGCATTACCAGAATGAGAAGTGTCATCATCATCTTGCACTCGTTTGAGAACATACATTTCTTTCGGATTACCTCCTTTGGCTAGTAAGTTCTCTTCTCTTTCTACCAGTGGAGTTTCTACTGGCAAAAAGCCATTTTTCTCAAAAACACCACGAATAACAGCTAACCAATTCTGACGAACTCTCTCTTCAGCGGGACTGAATTCTGGAAATCCAGAAGGACAGGTGATGTTGTATTTTTTCATCATAGAAATGGTAGCAGAAAAAAATATCAAAAAAAGTTTTGACATAAATATTTTAATCATTACTTTATTTAAGTAAAGTGAATTACGATGAAAAATTTACCTAAAAGAACCACTAATTTATACCGTGCAATCCTTTCTCTAAAAAATGAGAACGAAGCACGGAAGTTCTTTCGTGATCTTTTGACCGAAATAGAAATAGAAGAATTCTCTCGTCGTTTTGAAGTTGTTCAAATGCTGGATAAAGGACTTCCCTATACGGAAATAGAAAATAAAACTCGGATGAGTTCTACCACCATTGCCCGCATTTCCAAATTCCTTAATGGCTCTTTTGGTGGCTATCGTTTAATCCTAGACCGACTAAATCATCATCACAAATCATCCCTGCTTGAGGGGAAGGATTTGTGTTAAGATTATATTATAATATAACATAGTTCCCTCCCCTAAAAGTAGGGAGGAAGTTTTGGTCTGCTTAAATAGCAGAGCCAGTTTGCTTTGTGCAAATCTCAACTTGAGGAACTTGTTCTTTTATAAATTCAGAGAGGAAATTATGCCTTTAACAACAAGAAATCTTCGCGAAAGAGAGCATCATATTGTTGATGGAGTCGGCGCTCCAGAAGCAGAAGTGTATCGGTCCGGCGAAAAAGCAGCTGACGTTCCTATTATTAGTCATCAAGAATTGTTGAAAATATCCATCGCCGAAGATAATACTTCCTTCGTTTCAGGAAATACCTTCAGTAAACAGGTTCTTCTCGGAGACGAAGCCTTGAATTCTGGAAAAGATCCTGGAGAACCACGGGATATTATCTGGTTAGTCAGAGAGGAGGTGGCTACAAAACTTGCCCTAGCTGCTGGATATATATGGGCAAAAAAACCCTGGTTATGTCTCAAACTCTGTGAAGGATATCGCCCAATGAATATCCAACAAGAAAGATTTGATGAAAAGATAAAATTTCTCAAATCAGGGAATAGGACATTTTCCAGTAACGAGGAACTACAAGAGGCCGCACACCAGTTAACAGCTATTCCGGAACTTGCTGGTCATCCGACCGGAGGAGCCGTAGACGTAACGATTTTCGACACCAAGCTGTGCAAAAACCTAGACATGGGAACTGTTATCTATGATTTCTCTGACCCAATAAAGCTCTCCTGGGAAGCAAAAAATTTGCTGGCAGAACAAAAAAGCAATCGACTATTGCTTCTAGATGCTATGCTTCAAGCCGGATTTGCTCCCTACTGGGGAGAATGGTGGCACTACTCTTTTGGAGAGATAGAGTGGGCTGCCTACTACAAATACAAAAAAACTTTCTATTCTCAATTATCAGTTACTGAAGTTTTAGCTAGGAGGAAATCTTGAATCCAGAAAAACTCATCCAGATTGTGGAGAGGAGATTAGGAAACTGGCAAAAAGCCTAGCAATCTCTACCATCGTATTTCGATAATGAAGAAGAATTTATTTTCTTCGTCGAACAACACGTCTCTAATATCAACGAATACGCTCCCCTTTTTGCCAACATAATACCCTCCTGAATTTATCATTTATGCCGGGCGCAACTTGCGTCCGGCTATTCTTACATCCTACCAATCATTGCCAATCCTACGGATATTAGCAGACCCACGGATGCCAAAATAATATCTTTACCCACTAGACAGAAAGTCTTTCTATATTGAGATTCCTTGTCGAGAAGGTGACAAAGAATAATTTCTCTTCCCGCTAACAGTCCTAAAAATACCCAAGTTGTGGACATTGGAAGTGTGCTAATTTCTTTGAAGAAAAGCAAAATAAAGGCAAACACTAAATCAATTAAGGTGGCCGCCCGTACTTCCATTAAATCCCGTTTTTCCGTCACAATTTCCTGTATTTTCCCCCCCCTAAAAAAGAAAATAAACCCAATAATTAGAAAGGTTACCAAAACAAAGGGAATAAACTGCGAAAATGATAAAGACCGTGGCAAGAAAACAGCAATATTAGCTGTGTCTTGCATTAACCAAGTAATCCACAAGAAAGCAGTAGTCAGCCACTGACCAATTCGCCACTTCTTTTCTGCCAACTTGGATAACGGTTTGGTAAAAAAACCATTACAATATTTAGCCGTGCACCACCATACCGAAATAGAAACTACTAGTGCTACCACATATCCGATAAAAGTCTTGGCCAGCATTGCTTCAATAGTTTTACTGGTTGCAAAAACAGATAGGATTAGGAAAGTTGTACTGACCGGAATCTTAAATCTAGTAAGAAGAACAAGTACTGCCGGTGCAAATACCTGCAAAAATGTAAAATTTTCTGGCCGGGGAATTTTTTCTAAACGATGAAAATCCACCCCTCCCCCACCATTAGAAAACCAACCGTAAGTTACAGTGAGAATAAAAATACCACCAATGAATATCCATAAAATCCACCAAGGAGTTTTCTTATTGGAACTCAAAAAAGTTCCTAAACTCTGGATAGAGTCATTTCCAATAGCAGAAAGAGCTGCTAGAGAAAATCCAATCCACATGGCAATTTGAGTGTGTCCATAAAAAAAAGCAATCACTATTGTGATTGCTATAAAAAATACAAAAAAAGGAATCTCGGCCCGAAGTTTCTGCAAAATTTTATCCGTCATTTTTCAAGGAATTTGTGGTATTGGGGTCCAAACGAATGGAGTCTAAACCAAAAAATAAATAGACTCAAGAGATTAATTCTACATTAAAAAAGACCGAGCAATGCTCTGTCCTTTTTAATTATTCAAATCCTTTTTATAACGCTCCCATTTCTTTAGCAACCTCCTTTCTGACGTTTTCAAAAGCAGATACATCGTCGTCTTTTAGTTCTTGTTCCTTAATCTTTGCTACCTTCTGGATACAAGGAAGAGCTTCTACTTTAGCAAAATCAAAGTCTTCTCGGTCAGTTAACTTGAGCGCTTCGTTGTAGATAGATAAAATGGTCTTTAACATTTCATATTGTTTTCGTGGTGGAGTATAAGCATCTGTCTCACTGAAAGAGTCCTGATAAAGGAAGTCTTCCCTAATAGACTTGGCCACAAAAAGAGTAAGTTTTTCTCGAGTAGATAAAGCTTCTGGTCCAACTAATTTAACAATCTCTTCTAACTTAGATTCTTCTTGTAAAAGTGACATCGCTAGTCCCCTTACCTCCCAGTAATCTTGGGCAATAGCGTCTTTCATATTCTTTTCTAGGTTTGGTAAGTAAAGAGAATAACTCTTGAGCCAGTTAATAGCAGGGAAGTGTCTCTGGTAAGCCAGCTTAGAATCTAGTCCCCAGAAAGTTTTCGTAACTCTTAAGGTGTTCTGACTAACTGGTTCTGACAAGTCTCCTCCTGGAGGAGATACTGCTCCCACTACTGTCAAAGATCCTTTACGGTCATCTGCTCCCAAACAATCCACTGCTCCAGCTCTTTCATAGAATTCGGCAGTTTTAGATCCTAGGTAGGCAGGATATCCTTCTTCCCCAGGCATCTCTTCCAACCGTCCAGAAATTTCTCGCATGGCTTCTGCCCAACGAGAAGTAGAGTCGGCCATTAGAGCAACGTTGTAACCCATATCTCGGTAGTATTCCGCAATAGTAATTCCGGTATA
>JAIPIW010000043.1 GCA_021734525.1 Candidatus Altimarinota bacterium
GACAAGCTGATGGTGACCTTGAATATGGAAGAACATATTCCTCGTGCAAAAGAAATATTGGATAACAAAAGCACTTCTCTTGAGGATCGGGGGGCAGATTTGAAGCAGGCTTTGAAAGAAAGAATTCCTTATCAGTCAGCCTTTTTTTTGCGTTTATTTAGTAATGTAACTGCTAATGACGTAGAAATTCAGGCACTCCTAAAAAAAGGTTTGTCTATTTTAGATGAAATAGAAGAACCAGGGGCAAACGATAAAATAACGAGGTTTAGTATTCTCAATAAACTTTTTGAAGTAGTTTGGCCCAAACAGGACTTCGTTCTAGCGCAGGATATTATTAAGCAACAAGAGGGAATACTAGAGGATCTAAGCGGAAAGGAAATGCCTTTAGTTTCTATGGGGCCTTACGTTCTAAATTCTTTGGAAATTTATCGTCGTTTAGATGGGCCAGGTACGATAGAGAAAATTATAGGTTTAATGAGAGATGTTTTAGAAGGTAAGATAGAGATTCCAGCAGCAAAAAAGATTTTTTTTCTAGTAGAGACCGCTAAATTTTTACCTCCAGAACAGAAGCATGACCTTTTAGAAACTTTGCTGAATTCTTATCAATCTTTTGTTGAAGGTTTGTCTGGAAATGATAATTTTACTGACTTTTTTGCTTTGCTGTCCCCAGAGGAGTTAGAAATACAAGAGGAGAGATATATAACCATAGCAGAGAGGGAATATCTTACTAGTTTTTCGACAGAGGAAAAAAGAGGGGAGGAATATCAACAGCTGAAATTAGATTATTTTAGGTCTTGGAGAAAGAGGTCTAAAGATAGACCTAAATTGTGCGATTCTAGTATGGCTGATGTTTTAGAAAAAGAGGGATTTGATCTTCATGATCAAAAGACTGTTCTAGAGGCGGTAGAAATTTACAGAAGACATGATGAAGATTTTTGTGTAGCTGAAGTGGAGATAAAGAGAGCTCTACATTTTTTTGATGAGATAGAGTCAGAAGAACGAGAGAAGATTCTTTTTGATAACTGGAGGATTATTGAAACAAGATCAGGGATAAGAGTGGTTAAGTTTTTCGGGGAAAATTTGGTATCTGTAGATAATCTGTCAGAAATAGTTTCTAGTGAGGTTTCAGCGATTATTGAGGAGAGTCCTTTGGTAAGACAGGAATTTCGTAAAATCAAGGGTATTCCTAGTTATATTAATAGTTTGGCAGAGTTAATTATCAAAATATATGCTTCAGAGAGTGAAAATTACTCTCAGGCTTTTAGAAAGGCCGCAGACGATTATTATTTGGAGTATTTAGCTAGACAAAGTATTGCTTTAAGAGATATTGAGGCCGAAGTAGTAGAGGAAAAGGACTCAGAAGACTTTGCTACAAATCCTGAATTCTTAGATAAAATTAGAAGAGTTTTCTCAATAGATTTAGTGGAAGTGAGACGAGAAAATGAGTTAGAAGAAGAAAATCCTTCTCATCAGATTGCCAAACGGGCTCTGCATGAGAATAAAATTCTTTCTGAAAAATATGAGATGGATATTTCAGAAGAGAAACCTTCTTTTTGGTGTGAGATAATTTGTATTCCAAATAAAGAAAAAGGAATCGTTCATATTCTGCAGAATAAAAATAACACCCTCTTTCAAGAGGAAATAAACCTTATTGATGATACACTTAAAGGAAAAGAGTCAATTGTATTTGAAGGAAAAATAAGAGAACTTCTTGTTCCAAGAGGATTGACTGTCAAAATGATTCCTAACGATGCAATGCCAGACAAATATAGGCAAACCATAGAAGAATTTTATTTCTTAGAACTAGAAATGCCGACTATTGCGGATGCAACACATAGGATAGTATTGGTTTCTGATAACGATGAATTATTAGCCTCAGTAGCTGTTAGCGGTATCCATCCTGAAGCAGTTCCTTTTACCTTTCAAAGGTTTCCTAACGATGCGAATATTTGTGAAGAGGCTTTAAATAGTTCTGGACCAGGGACTTCTTTAAGAGAATGTGGCCAGTTGGGGACTTTTTGTGCCCACCCTCTCTTCCGCGCTATAGTGTTGCCTAAACTTTTTCAGGAGGGAGCAAAAATTCTTCAGCAGGATCTAGATTATAAAAACTACGTTGCTTCTATTCATCGGGGGGTAAGACTCCTTCTGAAAAGAATTTTGAGCAAGGAAAACTTGCATCAGGTGTCTATACCGCAAGAAGAACAAAAAATATCAGTGGAAGAAATGAAACGAAGATTAAAAGATGAACTTGGATGGCCAGATAAAGTGATAGAATCATGGGTGAAACATGTTGATGAATTGAAAGTGTCTACCCACTGGTTTTCAATACAATCCATGTTGGAAAAGACGTCAGAAATAACTAATATTTAATTTGAAATGATTTTACAAACTATCTTAGGTGTCTCCTTACTTTCCGCCCTCTTAATTGGGGTGATAGTATTCTGTGAGCCTAAGATTTCTTCAAGAGAGAAGATGTTTTTTATGAGTTATATTGTGGGGATAATTATTTGGACAGGAGGAATTTTCTCCCGTTACTTTTTTCCAGAGGGAGTTGTTTATCAGTATGGGGATTTGCCGTACATCATCATGCAGATTTTATATACTGGGGCAGCATTAGTAGTATTTTCTCAGTACTGGTTTTTTAGTCTTTATAAAAATAA
The DNA here is from genome assembly GCA_021734525.1 of Candidatus Altimarinota bacterium. GTDB lineage: Bacteria > Patescibacteriota > Gracilibacteria > UBA4473 > UBA4473 > JAIPGU01. The sequence goes on from JAIPIW010000043.1 coordinate 2,661, forward strand.
AGACTTTAAGCTTTCAGCAGGACATTATATTTCGGTAGTTCTATTTTTTATTTTTCTGGTACTAATTTTAAAGAAGGATGCTTTTTTTAGTTCAATAGAGTTGTTTCCAGGAAAATATGCTTTTCTAGAAAGAGAAACATATATTCACTTTTTTGTTGTTTATCTGCTTTTTTTCTACTTTTCTTGTATTGAAGTTCTTTATTCTAGGATAAAAAAATCTGTTAACCAGATTTACAAAAAACAACTCCAGATTTTATTAACCTCTTTCTTGTTTTTGAATACTTCCGTCATGTTAACGAATATGGTTTTACCAACCTATTTTCATCTACCTCAATTTAATATTATTGGGCCGGCAATTTATCTTATTGAGGCTGGATTTTTCTTTTATGCAGTTACTAAGTTACGTTTCTTCGATCTCCAACTTACAGCTCAGAAATATTCTACCTATATTTCTAGTGCTTTGGTTTGTACTTCGCCTCTTTTGATTACTTTGTATTTTTCCAGAAGTGCAGGAGAAGTTACTACTTCTCTGGTAGGAGGGGTGTTTCTATTGTCTCTAGCCTTGGTCATGCTTTTTTGGGAGAAGACTAAAACTGCTTTTGATATCTTCTGGAACTTAGTTTTTTATAAAAATAGAAAAAACCCTTTGCAGAGAATAAAAGAAGGGGTTAAAGGATTCCAAAAATCTATTAGGGAAGGATTAGATATCTTAGCAGAAGGAATGCAGGTACATGAAGCACAATTTATTTTGGCAGGAGAGGTAGATCCAGTTTTTACTAACTTCTTCAAGACTCATCCTCAGAGTGAATTAGTTAGAGATGAGGTGGAGTTTGAATTGGGTATAAGCCCTAGAAAAGATCTCCGGAAAATAAAATCTGCTTTAGATAAGTATCTCATTTCGGTAGCAATTCCTGTTTTTGATAACAATAAAAAATTACTGGGAGTTATTCTCTTGAAGCAGAAAATAGAAGGAGGATTATTCTCGGTTCAGGAAATAAGAGAAACCAGAGTAATGCTAGATGAGGCAACAATTTATTTATCTGCAGAAGATAAACAAGAAGATATAGAAAAGAGGTTACGGGATGAGAATCTGGTTTCTAAGGAATTTCTTAATAACCTTCTACATGAAATAAAGACTCCGCTTATGATGGCTCAAAACATCAAAGAGATGATTGCTTGGCAGCAATTACAGCCAGAAGATCAGGAATTTATTTCAGAATCAGATGAATCTATTCAGGAGTTAACTAGGAAATTGGATAGCATTACAGAAGCTTTTCAGTGGCAACAGGGCTTAATTCCCTTAGAAAAATCATATTTATCCTTATCTGACCTATTTTCCTTTCTTAAAAGAGAGTTTAAAGAAGAATCAGAGTGTATTTCTCTCCAGATAAAGCCAGAATCTTTGGGAAATAAACTTTTTCTTATGGATACCAAAGCCATAAAAATGGCTTTTGCTGAGATTGTTAAAAATAGCATCTTCTTTCGCGGAAAGAATAAATTACAGATTGAGATAGAAGTAGAAGAGCAAAACAAAAAACTAATTTTGCACTTCCGAGATAATGGTTTTGGTATAGAACAAAAGTATTGGAACAGTATTTTTGACTTACTTTTTGTAGTAGCAGAAAGTCGTAATCCTGTGGAATGTGGTCTGGGAGTTGGACTAACCAAGGCGAAAGGAATTATAGAGTCTCATCAGGGGAATATAGACGTAGTTGAGAGCGAAAAAGGAATAGGAACGGTATTTCGGGTAGAAATCCCCCTAGAAAGCAAATAATTATATTATAATATAATGAAAGTTTTCCACATTTTTTCCACAAAATGTATTGAAATTCCTTTTATTTAGCAAAATCGCTTGCTTTTATTTTTTTTGTGAGTACTGTGCTTTTTGTAAATCATTGGTATCGTAAGGTTTTTTCTGATCCGAGGTGAATTCGTACTCCGCATTGGGATAGAAACTAAAAATTATCCAAGCGACTATCAGACGATTTATATCTCGTATTTATTTCCTTATTAAAATGGATAAGAAAAAACTATTTGTTGGAAGCTTGTCTTACGACGTCAGAGATGACGATCTAAGTAAATTCTTTGCAGAAGCAGGAACTGTTGTTTCTGCGGTTGTAATTATCGACAAGTTTTCTAACCGTTCTAAAGGTTTTGGTTTCGTAGAAATGTCTACTGAACAAGAAGCCGCATCTGCTGTTGATATGTTCAACGGCAAAGAGTTAATGGGACGACCAATTATCGTCAACATTGCTCGACCAAAAACTGAAAGATAATATTTTTCAGTACATAATTTAAATGAAAGAAACAGGATGAGTACGCCTGTTTTTTTTATTTTTTTAGGCTCTTGAGTAGCAGATTATCATCTGATAACCTGTTAACATGCTCCAGCACAGCAAAATCTCGAGTTTCAAAATTAAAAAAATATTGAAGTGTTTTTGTGAGGATATAAATGCCTCAAAAACAGCCCAAATTTTAG
>JAIPIW010000008.1 GCA_021734525.1 Candidatus Altimarinota bacterium
GGAATAGACGGGGACCCACACAAGCGGTGGATCGCGTGGTTTAATTCGTTAATAAGCGAGTAACCTTACCCAGGCTTGACATCTCTATCGTACTCTGCAGAAATGCGGAGGTCAGTTCGGCTGGATAGATGACAGGCGCTGCATGGTTGTCGTCAGCTCGTGCCTTGAGGTGTTCGGTTAAGTCCGTGAACGAGCGCAACCCTCATCATATGTTGTACTTTCATATGAGACTGCCGGCTCAAAGTCGGAGGAAGGTGAGGATGACGTCAAATCAGCATGGCCCTTATGCCTGGGGCTACACACACGATACAATGGCGAAATACAAACCGAAGCAAAGCAGTAATGTGGAGCAAATCGGATAAAATTCGTCTCAGTTCGGATTGAGGTCTGCAACTCGACCTCATGAAGCCGGAATCGCTAGTAACCGTATATCAGTCATGGTACGGTGAATGTGTTCCTGGGTCTTGTACTCACCGCCCGTCAAGGCATGGGAGCTGGGGGAGCCCGAAGTCTGCTTATTAAAAGTGGCCTAAGGCTAAACCAGTGACTGGGCTTAAGTCGTAACAAGGTATCCGTACGGGAATGTGCGGATGGATTATCGCCTTTCTAGAGGCAAACGGAGGTAATTCTATTTATAGAAGAAAAACAATGAGTTTTTAATTAAGTTGATTCTCATTGTGTAAATCCTCTGGTCTATGCGTCCGAGATGAAAGAGAACTTAAAAACTCCCTATAATTGGGGAGTTTTTGTTAATTAAGATAAGAAATTTCCCTTCGACAAAAATAAAGAAAGAGTATAGTGTCCTACCAAAAATTTTATAGCATGACGTTTTTAGCCCTCGGAGTATTCATTTCTGCGTTTTTACTCATTATTTTCGAACCATGGGATAAGTCTATTATTGCCCTAGGGGGGGCGATTTTGATGGTTATTTTAGGCGTACTTAGTCCAGAAGAAGCTATTTTAGCAGTGGAGTTTGAAACCATCCTTCTCCTTTTGGGAATGATGATGCTGGTTAATATGGCAAGTAAAAGTGGAATTTTATCATGGCTTAATGTTCATATTGCCACCCTTACAAGAGGAAATCCCCTAGCCATTTTCTTCTTCTTTTCTCTTCTAACAGCTGTCCTTTCTGCTTTTTTAGATAATGTGACTACGGTAATACTCCTTGTTCCCTTAACCATTGAACTTTTGAAGGGAATGGGAAGAGATCCTAGATTATATATTTTCGCCGAAATTATATTTTCTAATGTTGGTGGAGCATTAACATTGGTGGGAGACCCTCCCAATATAATTATTGGAGGAGCAACTGGATATTCCTTTTTAGATTTCATTCAAAATCTCTGGGGACCAATTACGGCCTGCATTACTTTCTTATTTCTCTTTTTCTTTTTAAAGAACAAAAAACAATTTCGTCCTATTGCTGACAACCTTACTAATCTCACTCTGGCAACTCTTTTGATTCAAAAGATTAAGCATAAATTCCTCAAAATACCTCTCCATAAAGGATTTATTATTAAAGCAATTATTGTCCTTGTGTGTACCATTACTGGGTTTCTATTACAGGAAATAATTCACCTTCCTGCTTTTATTACCGCCTTTTCTGGTGCTATCCTATTGGGAATTATTAGTGCCAGTCACATAGACATTCACCATTCTTTTCGTTCTGTAGAATGGGCAACTCTCTTTTTCTTCGCTGGTCTTTTTATAATGGTCGCAGGGATAGAAAAAACAGGATTACTAGAAACCCTGAGTCATTGGCTTGTTAATACTACTAGCAATATTACCTACCTAGCTCTCCTTATCCTCTGGGTCTCGGGGATTGTTTCCATGGTCTTAGATAATATCCCCTTCGTAACAGTAATGATTCCCGTAATCCTAGGAATCCAAACCCAATTCCCAGAAACCCAAATGGCTACTATCTGGTGGGCTTTGTCCTTAGGGGCTTGTTTAGGAGGAAATGGAACACTCATTGGCGCCTCTGCTAATGTAGTTTCTGCAAATCTTGCTCGCAAAGGAGGCTATCCCATTTCTTTTATGCAATATACGAAATTTAGCTTCCCCCTCACTATTTGCATGTTAATAATTTGTAGTGTGTTTATTTATTTTCACCTTCTTTAGTCATTGCTATGCAAAAAAAAATAGATCTTCTTTCTAAACTACTACTCGAACTAGAAGCCGACTTAGGAACTAGTGATACGACATTATTAGTTTTAGACTCTCTGAAGAAATCTCTACAACATTTCCCCTCTCAAACAAGCAATCTTTTCCATGCCCAATTACAAGAGCTTACTAACGTAGTGTGTAGTACCACTCCTAAATTCGGTATTCTTAATTTTTATTTTCAGAAAATTATTACTGATTTTGAAAAACTTTCTCCACCGCCAGAAAATCCCAAGGAATTTTTAATTCAAGAAATAAAAAATGTCGTTGATCAGATCGAACAAAACAAAAGAAAGCTTTTAGAATATGCAGAAAAAATTGATATTGAAGGAAAAAATATCCTTATTCATGATCATAGCCATACTGTTCATGCTGTTCTGCAACATCTAAAAGCCAAGGGGAGAAAATTTAAAATTGTTATTGCTGAACAAGAGCACGACAAAACCCAACAAAATATTGAAGTTCTTCATGAAACTGGAATTCCTTTTCAAGTCATACCTGCTTATATGCTTTCCCATGTTCATGAAAACATAGATATGGCTTTTTTTGGAGCACTGACTTTAAAAAACACCATGGACTTCGTGATGGATCCTGGTTCTCACGGAGTTATTTCCGAACTCCATACAACCAAAATTCCTATCTATTGTTTTTTGAAAACCAGTAAATTTAGTTTGTGGAAATCAAAAGAACGAGAAGAAGTCTTTTACCACCGTCACACTAGAACGCACTGCACTAAGAATATTGAATACGAACGTATAAAATATTCGCATGACCGGGTCCCTGCTGAATTTTTTTCCACAATTATTACCAACGAAGGACTTTTTACCCCTAAGCAGCTACAAAATCTTTTTAAACATAATTTTCAACTACAAACTGAAAAACTAGAAAAATAAAAAGCCCACAGAGGGCTTTTTGTTTTTGTTTTGGCACCAAAATGCCGTGCTTTTCCGATCGATTTTTCCTCGCAGTGCGAGGGGGGTTTCCTCTTACTTGTCCCACGAGACAAATAACTTGGAATCCCTTTTATCTTTGATTAGGAGAAAAAGATCCAGAAAAGAACACGCACACTTCAGTTCTTCTTTACTTTATATTTGATCAAAAAAATTGGTCAACAATTTCCCCTCGCACAACTTGTTAATTTATGTTTAATTTGTAAAATTCAGCCAATGAATCTCAAGATTGGAATCGTGGGAATGCCTAATGTTGGGAAGTCAACGCTCTTTAATGCGTTGACTAAATCTTCTCAAGCTGTCGCAGAAAATTTTCCTTTCTGTACCATAGATCCTAATATTGGAATTGTGGAAGTTCCAGATGAAAGAATCCACGAACTTGCTAAAATAGTCAATCCAGAACGAATTGTTCCTTCTGTAGTGGAATTCGTAGATATAGCGGGACTGGTTAAAGGAGCTTCCCAAGGAGAAGGGTTAGGAAATAAATTTCTCTCTCATATTCGAGAATGTAATGCTATTTGTCATGTCCTCCGAGATTTTCAAGATGATGATATCCACCATGTGGAAGGAGTAGTGGATCCTGCTAGTGATTTAGAGGTGATTAAGACCGAATTAATTTTGGCGGATTTAGAAAGTGTCACCAAACAACTAGATTCTGTCAGCAAGAAAGCCCGTTCTGGAGACAAAGAAGCTAAAATAGAGTTAATAATTCTGGAAAAATTTAAAGTAGCTCTGTCTCAAGAAGAACTAGTTTCTTCTGTAGAACTCAACGAAGAAGAAAAACTACTGTCTAAAAGATTTCAATTACTGACGATGAAACCCTTTCTTGTTGTTGCCAATGTCTCCGAAGAAGCCTTCGTTGATTTTGATGAAGCAAAATTTAGAGCTAAAATTAATGCTGATCCCAGTATTCCAATCATTCCGGTCTGTGCCAAAATAGAAGCAGAGCTGGTAGAATTAAAAGAAGCAGAAGCTAAAGAATTTCTTTTAGAACTTGGTGCTAAACATTCTGGATTAGAAAATCTAGTCCAAAAGAGTTTCGACCTCCTTGGTCTCCAGAGTTTTTTTACTGCTGGACCGAAGGAAGTCAGAGCTTGGACCACTAAAAAAGGTTGTACTGCCCCCCAAGCTGCCGGAGAAATCCACACTGATTTCCAACGAGGATTTATTAAAGCCGAAACTATTGCCTATAAAGACTATATTGCTTGTCACGGAGAAGCTGGTGCCAAGGATTCTGGGAAACTAAGAACTGAAGGCAAAGAGTATGTTGTACAAGACGGGGACGTAATGCATTTCCGGTTTAACGTCTGACATTATTGACAAAATTATCAAAATAGTTAAAAGATTATGTGAATTTTGATTCCTAAATAATGTCAACTGATATCGAAATCCCTATTACAAGTGAAGACCTAGGCTTATCAGAAATTGATAAAAGCACTAGAGCGGATATTGTTACCGGAATTATTCATAATATTAATGGTGTAAGGGATGTTGTTTCCACCCTTCTTCAGGGAGAAGAAAAATTTATTGATGATATTGAAGGGTTAAGAAGGGCCTTTTTTGGCATGGTTATGCAAGCCGTTGGCACTAATGGAAATCTCAAATTAGTGTGTCAAGATATACCGAAAAAGTCCCTTATTTCGACCGAAGATGGCCCCATAGTTTTAGAAAGACAACGCCTTCAGATTGTTCATGCTATCAGAGATTTATTTGTTCCTCCTCCTGGAAATCCTCAGGAAACAGTGGCCTATATCCGTGCCATGGTAGAAAGAGCGGGGTTGCTAGATGGTGACCCAAGGCGAAGAACTTTTGTGTGGGGAGGACATAGAATCCCACCAAAAGAATATGATTACGCAAAATCAATAGGCTATTATGATGCTCTTAGTAATAAAACTGAATTTATAACCGGTTGTGGCCCAGGAGCTATGAAGGCTCCTTTTAAGGGGGCAATAGTGGCTGATTCCCAACGGAATGTACCCGTGGAAAATAAGTCCTATATTGGTTTCTCTGAGCCCAAAATCATTGGAACAGAACCCCCACATGGCTTAGTTAATAATTTAGTTATGTTTAGAAACATAGCTGAAAGAATAATAGCCTTTATAGGAGCTTCCCAAAGGGGTCGTGCCCACGAAGGAGGAGCTGGTACCTTACACGAAATCTTGACCTTTCTTTCTGTTATAACCCATGAAAACAATAGGGATTGTGATTACCCCCTTGACCTTTTAGATCGATCAAAAGATGGACTTTATATGAAGCGACTACAAACCTATTTAAAAAATATTTTCGATGATAGTCTTGATCAAAACCTAAAATTTCATTTTGGTACAGATCCAAAAGAATTCGCCGAATACGTTCTAAAAACTAATAAGCCCGAAAAACCTTTGTGGAATGATGATTTATATTTTCCCAAGTCAGTCCTTTCTTCTCCAGGGTTCAGTTTTGAAGATATAGAAAAAATTGATCTTTCTGCCAATCAGCCCCCTTCTAATCTTCTGTATCAGCTAGAAATACTTTTTAATGCCATCATAGAACTAAGTTTTAAAAACCCTAGTATTGTTAAATCTTGGGGAAAAGAACGTCCTCTTTTAAACGGAGATCCCAAAATAGTGGAATTAACTGAAGAATTTATCGATTCTCTCTATGCTGAAGACCGAATTGTAATGATTAATAATCAAAAAATTTTCCGTACCAAATAAAGTTTAAAAAATGACTAACTTAGAATTTAACCCTGCTTCTCACCCAGAACTATCATACGAAGATGTTTTCCTACTTCCCTATAATTCTTTAGATGAAAAATTAAAATTTGTGGCCACGAATAAGGAAAGAAGAACGCTCAACATACTTTTTAAAAAAACTCAAAGCGGAAACTATGATGCCGAAGACAATTATGGGAATAACCAAGAATATTTTGCTTACCGAGATTGCTTAGCCGCAAAATATGATAACCAATTAGGACTTGTTGGTTCGCGAGATGAAATAGACTTTAGAGCTTCAGACAAAACCACTCCTATTGTTATTGCCAACATGAATACGGTAGTTGGTCCGAGGATGGCAGAAACTGCAGCATTGATTGGTGTACAAGCCGCCCTCCCTCAAGATTATCCTAATCCAGAAGAGTTTGTGAAACATCAGCAATCTAGACATCCAGAATACCAAACCCCAGTAATTCTAGATATATCAGCAACAATTGGAGAACTTAGGGAAGAATTAGATAAATATGATTTTGAAACAGCTATTCTCGTTGAAAGAAATAAATTTCACAGCACCGTTTCTTGGAAAGATATTCCCCAAAAATATAGAAAAGATTTAGGTAAAGGAATAGCTACTTATGCTTCCTCAAATCCTCTGATTGGATGGGAAGATACTACTCCATCCGAAGCTTTGGAAGCAATGCATGAAGAAGGTGAAGAGATTTTACCAATTCTAGATGATAGAGATAATGTTATCGGCTGTATAAGCAAAAAACTAGCTGCTCTTCGTATCCTGGGCTATGAGCCATATAAAAGTCTAGATGGAAATGGTTTGGGATCTTTAGTTACTGTCGGAGTTAATAATGGTGTTTTAGCTAAGGTAGAACAACTTATTAAGTTACGAGTAAATGGTATCGTGATAGACACCGCTCATTTTGATCGTAACTACGCTAATAACAATCTTATTAGACAAATAAGAAGTCTTATATATGAGTCCCGCGAAAATATTCAGTTAATTGTGGGAAACGTAGCTACCCAAGAAGGAACTCGGGCAGCTTTATCTTCAGGAGCAGACGTTGTAAAAGTAGGTATTGGCCCCGGAGCGGCTTGCAGTACTAGAAGGGAAACTGGAGCTGGACGTCCCCAATTCTCTGCCATACTGGAATGTGCTAATGCTGCTGTTGATTTAGGTGGACAAATTTGGGCAGACGGTGGGATTAAAAATCCCCGAGATTTGGCTTTAGCTATTGCTGCCGGGGCAGAAAAGGGAATGATGGGCACTTCCCTTCTTCCTACTTGGGAAAGTGCTGCTCCTCTACAAAGAGATAAAAAGGGTAGGGCTTTTAAAATTCATAGTGGAATGGCTCACTATGAAGCAGCAAAAAATCGTAATGGTAATGGCGTAAAAAAAAGCATTGAACAAATTGCCAGAGAAACGATTGGGATGAGGTCTGAAGGTGCCCAAGAAAGAATTTATTTACCAGATAAAATTCTTTCTGTAATGGATATCGTCCGACAATATATTGACGGACTGACTTCTGCTTGTTCTTACTCTGGAGCTTCTAACCTAGAAGAGTTCCGATACTTCTCTCACATTGGCATTCAAACTCCATCTGGAAATGCCGAGGGCTTTCCTCAGATTTAATGAATTAGATACTAATTTCTAATTCCACCGGGCAGTGATCCGAACCCATCTGCCCATTAAGATATTTAATATCTTTGACAGTTTTCATTAATCCTTCTTCTAAAAAGAAGTAGTCTATCCGCCAACCTATGTTCCTATCTCGAGCTCGGGTAATGACATGCCACCAAGAGTAAATTATCTTTTTTGGATATAAATAACGAAAAATATCCATCCAGTTATTTTTTATTACCTTCGTTACCCAAGCTCTTTCTTCTGGTAAAAACCCAATAGAGTTTTCGTTATCCTTTGGTCGTGCTAAATCTATTTCCTCGTGAGCACAATTAACATCTCCAGCCCAAATAACTTTTCTTCCTTCTTGTCTTAACTTATTTACATAAAAAAGAAATTTTTCATAGAAAACTAGTTTTTCCTGCCAAGCTTCATCAGATTTTCCTCCGTTAGGAAAATAGATACTAAAAATAGTCCAATCATCTAAATCTATTCTAGCGACTCTTCCCTCTGTATCTTTATACCCTGGAAATTCTGTAGAAAAGCTTATATTATAATGTAATGATTTTTTTATCCAAATACCTGTCCCAGCATACCCAGGACGTTCTGCAGCATTATAGAATTGTTCGTAGATATCGTATTTCTTTATTATTGGTCCTAATTTATCCTCTTGGGCCTTCGTTTCCTGGATTAATAAAACACCTGGATCACAAGTTTTGAGAAGATTTTCTAATTCTCCTTTTTTGTCCACTGCTCTAATTCCGTTTACATTCCAAGAAATAATTTTCATTTTTTAAATTTCATTCTAAATATTTCATCTTCTTCTTTTATTTTTGCTTGTTCCCAATCTGTTCTAATCCCAAAAGGAGGTTCTTTAAAAAATTCTATGTTAGAGAATATAGAATTCTCTACTGTTTCCAAAGTTTCTTCAAAAAGAAACTTCTGATCTGTTTGGAAAACAAATTCTGTATCTCCCGTGATCCATTTTGCAGATTCTGCTAAAAACTTAGGAGTAATAAATCGCCTTTTTTTGTGTTTCTCTTTGAACCACGGATCTGGAAAATTAACATAAACTGTTTCTAGATTTATTCCTTTTTCTACAGAAGGACGAAGAATGGCTGCAAAATTACGTCCGCCATCGCCATCAAAAACAACAACGTTTCCATTATTCTCGAATTTCTTCCTTAGTTTCTCTGCTAAAGGAACTCTAATTTCAAAAAGAACGAAGTTTTTATTTGGAAATTTTTCCAATAGTTCTGCTGTAAATTCCCCCTTACATGCTCCAACATCCACAATGATGGGATTATTGTTATCAAAACCAGCAAAAGAATATTCTTTGGTGATAGATAGCGGGTTTACGTGGGGACGGAGGCGTTTTGGCATCGAAAGAATTGTAGAAGGACAAAAATATTTGACAAAAAAAACTAGATCTTTATTTTGCCACCCGAAATGCAAAACACTTCAAAAACTTCTTGGTGGCGATTAAACAAGCTAGACCTAAAAGTCGCGGTAAGTATTTTGTAATTCAGAAAAAACCAACAAATGTTTTCCCCGGCCTTTAGGTCGGGTTTTTTAGTAGATGTTGACGTAGAAATACTGTCGCATCTCAGAGTTTCTGTTCTTTATAACATCAGTAAAAAAATCTTTAATCTCAAAAAGGAATCAATCATGAATCGTAAATCTTTAGCTGAAAAATTTAATGTAGATCCAAAAATAATTGTGGCTCTACGGAAAAAATTTAAAACTCCCTGGTCATCTTTTATAGACATAGCTGACCAGTGCGAGAATTTCAATCAGTTGCAACAACGAATTGCAAACAGAGTTCCCAGTGCAAACGAAGTTGCCTGCATCCCCAATGGACTATGGAACCATGATTAACAGAAACTCTTCAACACCCCCTCTCGAAACAATATCAAGAGGGGGTGTTATACTATAATATAATATTTTTCAGTTGATTCTTCCCTCTAAAACACGCACAATCCGAATGTCTTCTCACTCAATAAAAATGACTCACGACCCCTTACCATTCCTACAAAAATTAGACCCTAAAATTTATGAAGCTATTTCTGGAGAAGAAACTCGCGAAGAAGATGGCCTGGAGTTAATCCCCAGTGAGAACTATGTTTCTCGTGCTGTACGAGAGGCTAATGGTAGTGTCTTAACTAACAAGTACTCCGAAGGATACCCCCACAAAAGATATTATGGCGGACAAACCTTTACGGATGTTGTCGAAGAAATTGCTATCGAAAGAATCTGCAAACTCTTTGGTTGTCAGTTTGCTAATGTCCAACCTCACTCTGGAGCACCAGCCAATGTTGCTACCTACTTTGCCTTATTAGAACCTGGAGATACTATTTTAGGAATGGATTTATCACACGGCGGACACCTAACTCATGGTCATCCGGTTACTTACATTACCAAGATATTTAACTTCGTTCGTTACGGAATGAAAAATATCGAGACAGGAGAAATAGACTACGCAGGACTACGAGAAACTGCCCTAAGAGAAAAACCAAAAATGATTCTGGCTGGTTTTTCTGCCTATTCTCGCGAATTAGATTACCAAAAATTTGTGGATATTGGTCGAGAGGTGGGGGCTTACGTTGTGGGAGACATGGCCCATATTGCCGGACTAATCGCAGGACGTGCTGTCAAGAATCCTTTTGATGCTGGTTTTGATGTCATTCTTTCTACTACTCATAAAACTCTCCGAGGACCAAGAGGGGGAATAATTCTGACCAGAGAAGATGAAGAAATTGCCAAGAAAGTTAATAAATCTGTTTTCCCTGGCTTTCAAGGAGGACCACACATGCATTCTATTGCCGCCAAAGCAGTAGCTTTTGGCGAAGCTTTACAACCAGAATTCCAAGAATATGCCAAACAAATAATTAAGAATGCCAAGGCTATGGCCGAAGTCTTCAAACAAAGAAAAGTCAGAATGATTGGTGGAGGAACAGATAATCATTTAATTCTGGCGGATGTTTTTGGTTCTTTGGGAGTTACTGGAAAAGAAGCTCAAACTGTCCTGGATGAAGTGGGAATCACTCTCAATATGAACATGATTGCCAACGACCCGAGAAAGCCAATGGACCCATCTGGAATCCGTCTAGGAACTCCAGCCATTACCACTAGAGGATTTAAGGAAAAAGACTGTATAAGGGTAGCAGAACTCCTTCTGGACACCTTGGAGAACAAGGATGATGAAGATTATAAGAAAAAGGTGCGAGAAGAAATCAGAGACATGTGTCACGCCCACCCTATTCCAGAAAAACACTTCTAATTTTCTTTCTTTGCTAAAGCAATGTAATTGCGATCTGCAAATAATTCTGCTTGGACAACTTTAAACCCCGCTTTCTTTAGTAGTTTCTTTAATTCGCTATCTGTTACTTTCCGGTAAGTACGAGGTAATTTTTCTGAACCAAAAGGAATTATCCAATTCTTCCATCTTCCTTTAAGAACATTAGGCCAAAAAAACTTTTCTGGTAATTTCCAGGTGGTAAGAAAGATAGCTCCCCCCTTCTTCGTCACCCGATGACATTCTTTTAAGAAATTCTGTTGCTCTTTCCTAGATAACAAGTGATGGAAGGAGGCAATTGCGGTAATAATTTCGAAATTATCATTCCCAAAAGGAAGTTCTTTAGAAAAATCTTTTAGAAAAAAATGATCCTTAGGAAATTTACCTCGTGCAATACCTAGAAGTTTTTCCGAAATGTCTAAACCAAAATAATTTCCTTCCGGAATAATCCCCTCATCTAAAAATTCTCTCAGTCTTCCGTTACCACATCCTAAATCTAGCACCCTATCTCCTTTTTTTAAATACGGAAGGAGCAAATCAAATTCCGGCCAAGCATGATTTCTGGTGTGCGAAAATTGTTCTGCAAATTCGTCGTATTCTGAATTCATATCCTCGGAAAATTACCGAATTATTTTGGTAAAAACAATAATTTCCCTACAAAAGATTCTTTTCTAAAAAAGAAAAATATCCTTTGGGGCCAATAATCACATGGTCTATTACCTTTATTTGATGTAATTCTTGTGTCCCTTTCGCTAAAGCCAATGTCCATTCAATGTCTTCTTTACTAGCCTTGTGATTGCCAGCATGATTATGCACAATAATAATCTCTTTGGTACCCAGCCATACTGGCGTTCTTAGAACATCACTGGGCAACACTTTAACATTATCTGCCGTGCCCATCGCTACCAACTCGTGAAAGATGCATTTCTTTCTTCTATCCAAAAGAAGAACAAAACACTGTTCTTGTTTAGCTTTTTGTAGGAATTTAAATTTTTTAAACACCTTACTTGGTTCGGAAACATCGAAAACATCATATTTCCCATGTAGCCTGCGACAAATTTCAGAAATGGCCACAATAATTTCGGCATGTCCTTTGTGTGTATTGAAATTTCCTTGGACATCTCTCACCTCTTTCTGTGTGAACAAACCTTTGAATCCAGCTTCGGAAATAAGACGACGAGAAAGTTGCTGAACGTCTTCAAAGTGTCCTCCACTGTGACGTTCTCCAGTTCGCAGAATAAGAGCTACCAGTTCCCACAAATTTAAAGTCCGTGCGCCATATTTAGCCAGTCTTTCTCTGGGCTTTTTTTCATCCGGAAGGTTTTTAAATTCGCTTACAAAGGTAAGAGCTCCTTTCATTACTTCTTTTTAAATTTAGCTACCTGTTGAGCGATAAATTTTTCATCAAACCCAAGTTCCCTAAGTCCTTTCTCTATTTCTTTTGGTGATTTACTCTTTTTAGTTTTAGTTTTTTCTGACGTCGCTAGTCCTGTTAAAAAAACATCTGTCACATCATCTAAGAAATAAGAAAGTGGCTTATCAAAAAAATGAACCATTTTTACTAAAGCATCAATCTTTATCTCTGCTTCTCCATAAAGAAACCTACTGGCTCGTAAAAACTTCTGTTGTGGAGACTCTTTTTTCCCCTTACCAAGAATCTCTCCCAATTTAGTTTTCTTGATCCCCTGCGTTTCTACTAAATGACAAATTTTAGCTCTGATTTTTTCGCTAGCACGAGAAGTACCCATAATTAAAAAGTTATTTTTAAGTTTTGTATGGGAAACCAAGATTTAAATCAATATATCGAAAATGAAATATAAATGAAACATTGGGGATTGACTCGCAAAAAGATAGCCCTAAAAATAGGGCACATGGAAGACGATAGTTTGTCCCCGAAACTGAAAACAATGTTAAATCGAGCAATAAAAACTGGCTCTTGGGATCTAGCAATTCAATCGGTAGAACTTGATTGTGAGCTAGTAGAAGCCAAAAAAGATTCTCCCAAGAAAAAAACAGGATTAGCTGCCGAACTTGATCGAATCCTCCGGAGAGTTTGTGTTTTGGATAACAAAATCCAAAAAAACTCTGAATTAATTTTTGAAATTTATCGATCTATTTCTGATCTAAAACAAAAAATAGATCCTCAAAACAAATAAAACATGAATAAAAAGTTATTTTTCCCGGTATCCATTGCTCTAGTTTTATTCCTATTTTCTCTGTCAGTCAGAGCTGCTTGGCGTGCTGATTGGAATTATCCAGAAGTGGATACCGTCTATAACCCTTTATCTACCGAGGGTTTTGAAACTATCAGATTCTCTGGAGATTTTTATGATGAACTTTCTTGGGAAGGATTTTTTTATGATCCAAATACTGAAGAAGTAATTCTCCCCAGTCTTATTGAAGTAAGATTCTTGCAAGAAAACATAGAACCTAAAGTTATTGTGGTTCAAGATCTTTATCCGGAAAATGAAGAAGATTGGACTATAGCTGAAAACCTTCATATCGATGAAGATGGACTTTCTTATGCTTTTGAAATTTCTATTCCCGCAGATCTTTTTTCTGTGGAAGAAAATGGTAACTGGATCCCGCAACTCCATTTTGAGGTTGCCGAACCACTAAACAGGGGCGCCGATTTAGTTTTACCGGATAATAGAACTATTAAAATAGACACCAGAAGTCCGGAAATACGCTTATTCTATAACAATGACGATCACTCTCTCACAAACCAACCCATTAATGTCTCTATCTCCTGTAATGATGGAGAAGATGGCTCTGGCTGTTTCCCAAATTCCCTAAATACTATTTCTGTTAAGGGGAATTTTCATGAAGATTTTATGAATGAAAATAGGGGAATTGAAATTTGTGATCAGGTCAACAATTGCACCGATTTCACTCAGGAAGACAATAAAGTTCAAATTAATTTCTATGACCCTATCGAACCAATCTTCTCAGGAGTAAAACTAAAACATTTAGAAGGAAATATTGAAATATCTGGTTATGGAGAATCCTTAGCTGCTAATGATGTTTTTACTTTTAGTATTACCAACCCTAGGGATATAACCTCAATTGATCCCGAAGCCTACCCCAACCTCTTTGATCTTCATGCCTGCGGAGAAGACAATGAAGATAATGCCCTATACTTCCAACAGGAAAAATGCGCCAGCAAAGAAAAAAGATGTGCTAGAAACGCAATTATTCGTAATTCTATAATAAATCAATATCTAGGAGACCTATGTGAATTTGAACCGTTGCCTGGAGATGATCCAAGACTCTTCGACAAATGTTCGGAAAGTGGTCATTTCCCTTTGTGCTTTCCATTCAATCTCCACACTAGTGGAGACACTTTGCCATTCACTCTACCATTTATTTTATCTGGAGATTAGTCGTTATATTATAATATAATCACCACTTCGGTCTAGCCGGAGGAACCATAAACCTTCTTACTACAAGTGTTACTGTTACTTCTTCTGATCTTCCCTCTTCGTTATCTATAACTAAAAAGGTAGGACTGTATTCACCATGGTGATTAAGTCCTGTTTGCCACCTAAAATTAGCTAATCCCTGTCCATTATCTTCTAAAAAATCTTGTCCTTCTCCAGGTAGTTCCCCCCTGTCTACAATAATTATTAATAGTTGAGTATTGTTATCCACCTCATCATGAGCAGCAAGAACAAACTCAATAACCTCTCCTTCCGTTACGGTAATATTCTCCTCTGGGAATTCTAACCACTGCGGATCATCGTTAACTGGGTTAACAGTAACCAGAAAAGTATCTGTTACTTCTTCTTCTCTGTCACTAGCTGTCACCACAACTTCCAAGGGTTCTGTAGTGTAGAAATTATGATCTGGATTAAGGGTCAAAATATTTGTCTCATTATGAAGGTTCAAATTCAAAACCTCCTCTCCTAAAATTTCAAAAACTAAGGCATCTTCATCCGGGTCCGCAAAAACATCATCCAAATCCACCACTTGCAGTTCCCCGAAATCTTCATCTATTTCAATATCTGCAATTTCTTCTCTAACGATAGGAGCCCTGTTTTCTTCTTCCTCTTCTGTTACGGGCCAACCATCTCCATTAGCAGCTAAAATGCGCCAAAAAAATGGACCAGCTTGCCAACTGAAACCGTCTCCCTCCCTCAAGAAGGGTGTCATTAATTCATTAATTCCTCTGTAATAGCCAGAATGAACGTGGCTGATACTACTTGAGCTCCATTCTTCTGGAGCATGAATTCTTATATTATCTCCCCAAAAAACAGCATCACTGGTTAATATTTCCCCTAAGTCCTCTCCCTCTCCATAATTATCTAAAATATAATTACCATCTTCATCGACTAGGAAAGTATCATAAATACTTGGTCTCATAGAAATTCTGCCTTGGCCGTTATCTTCTACAACTAAACGAGAAAAAAATCCTAGTCCGTGACCAAGTTCGTGAGTCATTACTGCACCAAAATGCACTTGATCATTTCCTTCGCAATCTTCTTCTAGTCCGTAATACCAAGGAGCGGGAGGTCTTCGCCAAGAATAGGTTATATAAGCATCAAACCCATCATTCATATTTCTATCCGCTAAATATTCTGCCAATGGATTGGGATAACTAAGACCATTAAACTGACTATCTATCGTTTCAGTTACTGCCAAAACTCCATCTCCCAAAGAAGCTGCAGAAGCAATTACTCTAACACTCATTGTACGATAATCACTATCTTCATCTAAAGAAATTCTCTCGGTAGCTACTTCAAAAGCACGCGAAACAGCTTCTTGTGCTTCTTCTGATACATTCCCAGCAAATTCTATATTTAGCTCCAAGGGAACTCCATCATCCCTTCTTGGTCCCCGAACCACTCTTCTTATTGGCACAATTACGCCTCTTCTGATTTGTTCATCTATTTGCTCCTGCGCTCTCCTTGATCTTTCTATGGCTTTTTTTTTTGTTTTTCCGTTATTGGTTTAACAGAATCTACAAAAGTTAACGTTTCCTGTTTGGTACTTTTGATAAAATTACTCTTTCCAGTTTTAGCAAAAGAAAGGGGAACTAAAATAATTGTAAGAATAAAAGTGAAAATGATTATCAACTTTTTCATTTTGTTATATAAATAATATATTTAATATGTATTTATATATCTTTTTATATATACCAAGTCAAGTTTTTATCCAATATTTTTTCTTTGTTTCTAAAAATTGACAAATGACATACTATTCGTACAGTAAGCGAGATTTTTTAAATATTAGAAATGGCCGAAAAGAATTATACTCTCGACAAAGTCCGTAATATTGGGATTATTGCCCACATTGATGCTGGAAAAACAACCGTGTCAGAAAGGGTTCTCTTCTATACTGGTAAAACTCATAAATTAGGAGAAGTTCACGAAGGAGAAGCCACCATGGACTGGATGGAACAAGAACAAGAACGTGGTATTACCATTACTAGTGCCGCCACCACTTGTTTCTGGAAAGATTGCCAGATTAACATCATTGATACCCCTGGACACGTAGACTTTACGGCCGAGGTAGAGAGATCTCTGCGAGTTTTGGATGGAGCCGTAACTGTTTTTGATGGTGTGGCGGGAGTAGAACCACAGTCTGAAACTGTGTGGAGGCAGGCAGATAACTATAAAGTTCCTCGTCTTTGTTTTATCAACAAACTCGACCGAACTGGAGCTAGTTTCTGGCGTTCTTATGATTCTATTACCGAAAGACTTACTAAAAATGCCTTCCCTATCCAATTACCAATTGGTATTGAACAAGGCTTTCAAGGAATTATTGATCTCATAGAAATGAAGGCCATTATCCACAAGGATGATATGGGAAAAGATATCGAAATTACTGACATCCCTAATGATGAATTAGATTTAGCTAAAGAATGGCGCGATAAGATGTTAGAAGCTGTTGCTACTAGTGACGAAGCCTTAATGGAAAAATATCTCGGAGGAGAAGATCTAACTCCTGATGAAATTAGGGCGGCTATTCGTCGTGCCACCATTGCCAATGAATTTGTTCCCGTCTTGACCGGAACAGCCCTCAAAAACAAAGGGGTGCAACCAATGCTGGATGCGGTAAATTACTATCTCCCTTCCCCACTAGATGTCCCAAATACCCCCGGAATTAATCCTACTACGGAAGAATCGGAAACTAGAAAGGCCGATAAATCAGAACCTCTATCCGCTTTAGCCTTTAAGATTGCCACCGATCCTTTTGTTGGGCGACTTTCTTTTGTACGTGTTTATTCTGGAAAACTAGAATCTGGATCATATGTCTACAATGCTTCTAATGAAAAGAAGGAACGAATTGGAAGGCTACTTCTAATGCATGCTAATCACCGCGAAGAAGTTAAGGAAATTTGTGCTGGACACATTGGGGCAGTCGTTGGACTCAAAAGCACTAAAACTGGGGAAACTCTTTGTGATGAATCTAAGCCAATCTTACTAGAATCTATTCATTTCCCAGATCCAGTTATTTCTATTTCTGTTGAACCAAAAACCAAAGCCGACCAAGAAAAAATGGGATTAGCCTTACAAAAACTAGCTGAAGAGGATCCTACTTTCCAAGTAAAAACCGACGAAGAAACTAACCAAACAATAATTTCTGGAATGGGGGAATTACATTTAGACATTATTGTCGACCGAATGAAACGAGAGTTTAAGGTGGAAGCTAATATTGGAGCTCCACAAGTTGCTTATCGGGAAACAATTCAGTCTGAAGTGAATGCTGAATACCAACACAAGAAACAATCTGGAGGACGAGGACAGTTTGCTCATGTCCTTTGTAAAATCCGACCAGGAGAAACTGGAAGTGGCTTTAAATTTATTAATTCTATTAAAGGAGCTTCTATCCCTAATGAATATATTCCAGGATGTGAAAAAGGATTCAAAGAAGCTGTTACTCGCGGAATTTTAGCTGGATATCCAGTAGTGGATGTTGAAGTAGAACTATACGATGGTTCTTATCATGATGTTGATTCATCAGAGCTAGCCTTTAAAATTGCTGCTATCCAGGCCTTCAAAGAAGGAGCTATGAAAGCAAATCCGGCTATCTTAGAACCAATAATGAAGGTAGAAGTGGTTAGTCCAGAAGATTATTTGGGAGACGTCATGGGAGATGTTTCTTCTCGTCGAGGGGTAATTCAAGAAACTGGTAATCGGGGACTGGCCAAATTTATTAAAGCTCGTATTCCGTTAGCCTCAATGTTTGGTTATGCCACTGATCTTCGTTCTGTAACGCAAGGACGAGCTAATTACACTATGGAATTTGGGGATTACCAAAAAGTACCAAGAAATGTGGCGGAAACAATTATCTCAGAAAGAAAGGGATAATTTAGGCAAAAATCTCTAAACCATTAACGGTAACAACTCCGCAGTGTTCCCATTGACAAGCATCTCTTCCATCTACTGTTACCACTGTCCACCCATCAGACAAAGTTTTTACTTTCCCGCTACCACTGGCCACAATTGGTTCTATCGCCAACGTCATACCAGCAACCAGTCTCTCTCCTTGTCCTCCTGGTCCGTAATTGAAGAGGTGGGGATCTTCATGCAATTCTCTCCCTAATCCATGTCCTGTATATTCTCGGCAGATAGAATAACCATTTTTGACTATAACTTTTTCTATTGCTGACCCAATGTCTCCTGTCCTATTCCCAACCTTAGCTGCTCGGCATCCTGCAAGCAAGGCTTCCCTAACAATATTAGAGAATTCTGCTCTAGCAGGGTTTTTTTCATCTCCCCCGACAATCACAGAAAAAGCAGCATCCGCATGAAAACCATTAAATTTTACTCCACAGTCTACCGAAAGCAGATCCCCTTCTTTTATTTTTCGTTCATCTGGAATTCCGTGCACAACTTCCGAATTAAGCATGGTACATAGTGTTCCCGGGAATCCCTTGTACCCCTTAAAAGATGGTTCTGCCTTAAATTTGCGAATAGTTTTTTCTGCTAAAGCGTCTAGTTCTAATAAACTTATTCCTGCTTTAATTTGGGCTTTTAATTCTTCTTGGGTGGTACGTAAAATTTCTCCCGCCTTACGCATGATTTCTAACTCTTCTGTATTTTTGATAATAATCTTCATGAAACAAGGTTTAGTTTTTCTAAAATTTCTTTGCTCACTTCCTCAATAGGCTGATCTCCATCGACAGTAATTAAACGGTCTTTCCAGGCGTCCAAAAGTGGTTGGGTGTGAGTATAGAAATTAGCTATTCTTTTTTTCATAACCTCTGGAGTGTCATCTGCTCTATTTTCTATTTCGGCTCTTTTCATCATTCGTTGCATAGACTCTTTTTCCGAAAGTTTTACTTCTAGTACAGAGAATTTCCGTTCGTGACGATTTAAAAGATCTTCCAAACTAATTCTTTGCGAATCTGATCGCGGAATACCATCAAAAATAACCGGAGTGTCGTTGGAAACTTTGGACAGAAAGTTTTCGACAATTTCCATAACAATTTCATTGGGAACTAAGTCTCCTCGTTCGGTAATTTCTTTTACTTTTCTTCCTAATTCTGATTCTTCTTTGGCAATATTTCTTAGTTCTCCACCGGTTTCGAAAATTTGGTAACCAAATTTTTCTGCCAAAATTCTCGCCTGAGTTCCTTTTCCTGACCCCTGGATCCCAACCAAAATAAGATCGTTCATTTTTGTAAGTTAAAAGCTGGTTCCATTGTTAGAAAATTTACTCTTTTTGCAAGCCTCTTATTTTTCTTGTTTGAAAATCTTTTCTAGTTCCGTCTTAAAAGTTTCCATATCTTGGAACTGTCTATAAACCGATGCAAATCTAATAAAGGCTACTTCATCTATGTCCCTTAGCATCTCTATAACATCTTCGCCAATCTTTCCCGATCGCACTATTTTTTCTTTTCCCCATTTTTCTTCCAGTTCTGATATTTTCTCTCGTATCTTTTCAATAGAAATTGGTCGTTTACCACAAGCAGTTAAAATCCCTTTTTCTAATTTTTCACGATCATATGGTTCCATTAACCCGTCTTTTTTTTCAATCATTAGGTTCGTGGTCTGCATTCTTTCAAAAGTAGTAAACCTAAATTCACATTTCTCACATTCCCGCCTTCTTCTAATTGCTACTCCTCCATCAGTGACCCGAGAATCAATGACTTTAGAGTTTTCATGGCTACAACTAGGACACTTCATAGGAGAGTTTTAATGTTTAATCCAAAAACTTTCAAATTATTTTTTTCTACTCAATGATTTTTTAGGGCTTTTCTAGCTTCCTTGTCCATAGAGCGTTCTTTCAGAACCTGTCTTTTTTCATACTTCTTTCTTCCTTTCCCGATAATAATCTCACACTTTATATGCCTCTTACTGGTAAAGATTTTAGTGGGCGCCACTGTTCTTCCTTTTTCGTTAAGTTTAGTCTGAATTTTTTCTATTTCGTTTTTTTTGAGAAGCAATTTTTTAGGACGATCGCGATCTTGTACACCACTAGCATACGGCCATGGTGGAATTTGGAAGTTCTCCAAAAAAACTTCTCCATTTATTATCTTTACCCAGGCAGATTTGAGGTTACCATGTTTAGCTCGCAACGACTTTACCTCCCAGCCCTCCAAGTACATTCCAGCTTCAAAGGTGTCTATAATTTCATAATCAAATTGGAGGCGTTTGTTTTCCAAGAGAATCATTCTCTAAAATCGTACCCTAGAGTCCAAACTTTTTAAAGCTATAACCTAATTTATTTTCAGGCCATCTCTCATTTTTTTAGCACTTTCAGTTCTTTCTTTTTTGTCTTTTTCTTTTTGCAATATGCTTGCAAAAACTTTGGCATCTCTTTCTAAGACATCTTCTGAAACATTTTCTCCGTATAAATTCTCCTCGTGCATTTCCCAGGAAAGAAGAATCTTTTGTTCTTCCTCTTTTAATTCTTCTCCAATAAGCCTCTTTTCCAATATATCTTTGGGAAATCCAGATAAAATATCTAGGGTTTTTTCCGAAACTTTTTCTTTAAAAAATTCCCAATTAGCACTCAAAAATCCAACAAAACATTCTTCTCTGGTAAAAACCCTTCTTCTTGTTTCGTCTATTCTAGGCTTATCATGTTTTTTCTGGCGAGCAACAAACTTTCTAAATTCTTCTTCTATAACTGCTTTAGCTCTTTTGGTTTTTTTGGTTAAACGACTTAGTACTTCGTCTCTTTCTATTGGGCGATGTACAAATTGTAAAAAATAAAATACTGCATCTAGAAATTTCTTTTCTCCCTCAATAGTCTCGTCGAAATATTTGGCAGCAAATCTTTCAAAAAGAAAAAGAATTGCGTTTTGAGCATTTCCTACTGCCTTTTTTACTCCTTCTGGATCTTTTCTAGATAAATCATCTAAATCTTTTCCTTCCGGAATATCTATGATGAAAGGATTCATCTCCATTTTCAAAACCATCTCTACGGCCTTAAGAGTGGCTTTTTTTCCGGCGATATCAGAATCAAAAGCTAAATAAATATTTTTAGTAAGTCTTTTGAGAATTCTTAAGTGTTCATCTGTTAAGGAAGTGCCACAGGTAGCTACGGTATGAGTAAAGCCAGAAGTATGAGTAGAGATGACATCAAAATTTCCTTCTACTAAAATTACTGCATCTTTTTCCCTAATTGCCTTTCTCGCTTTATCTAAACCAAAAAGAGTCGCTGATTTATGATAAACCGGATTTTCTGGAGAATTTACATATTTCGCAATGTCTTTTTTGCCAGACAAATCTCGTCCGGTAAAAGCAATAATCCGGCCATCTTTAGAGTCACTAATTGGAATCATTAGTCTGCCCCAAAAACGATCTCCCATTTTTTTAGCGCCAAATTCTCGGACAAAAGCTACTCCAGAACTAGTAATATCTTTTTCTGCAAATCCTTGTTCCAAAAGAAATTTATTTAAACCGTCTTTGCTATCTCCTCCATAACCAAGTTTCCAAACACCAATAACTTCGTCAGAAATTTGTCGTTTTTTTAGATATTCTTTGGCTTCTTTTGAGGCTTCTAGTTGTTTTGTAAAAAACTCTACTGCTTTATCGTGCAAAGAAAAAATATCTTTCTTTTCTGCTAAAGATGGGCCTTTTTTTTCTCCAAAAGAAGCTGGGATTTCTAATCCAGCCATCTCTGCTAGCATTTCTACTGATTCCTGGAAATTCAAATTCTCGATGCGTTCTATAAAAGAAATAGCATCTCCTCCTTCTGAATTTCCAAAGTCATACCAAAATTGTTTGTCTGGACTCACACAAAAGCTTGCCGTCCTTTCGTTCCTAAAGGGAGAGCGACACATGAAATTCTTTCCCGCTTTCTTTAATTCTGCATATTTGCGAACTAGTTCGACTAGGTCGATTCTATTTTTGAGGTCTTCGAGAAATCTATCGGACATTTTTCTATTGCTTTTTCTCATTTTTTGTGCAAAAAAGCAACCGCTCTTTTTAAGGTTGTCGCTTCGCAATTGCGAAGAGGAAAGTCCGAGCCGCACGAAAAATATAGAAACATCTCACCGATGATCCTTTGTTTGGTAACAAACAAGGAGGGAAAGTGGCACAGAAATTATACGTCCTCGTCTGACGAGGCTCCGGTGAAACATTCGAAAGGTGATTCTTTCGGTCTACGTTGTGGTAACACTACGTAGTGCCAAACCCTTCTAGCGGAGAAGCAGGGGGCCAAATCTTGTCTAGTGGTGTTTTTCCCACGCTGAAACAAAATTTGTCCTGCCGATGACAATTAGCAGCAATGCTGGTGATCAGATAAATGACAGCCATAACAAAACTCGGCTTACTAAAAAGGGTATTTTCTTACGGTTGGAGCTTTGCAAAGTTCCAACTTTAAGGTACAAAAAAAATATGAAAATTCTGCTCTTAGGAAAAACTGGTTTACTTGGTTCTGAATTTCCAGAAATCCTAGAAAAAGCACAAATAGAATTTGTTGCTCCCTCTCACATAGAATTAGATTTACTAGATTTTGCCAAAGTAGATCAATTTTTGGCTGGGAATTTTTTTGATAAAATACTGTACTGTGCCGCCTATACTGATGTGGACAAAGCAGAAACAGAACGGGGGCTCTGTGAACGCATGAACGTAAAGGCTTTAGAAAACATTCTGACCCATCGTCGCCCCATAATTCATTTTTCTACAGATTATGTCTTTAATGCTCCTCCTAATTTTTCTATTCCCGAAGATTATGAAAGAAAAACTCTCAATTTTTACGGTCAAAGTAAGTTACAGGCAGAAAAATTATTAGAAACTTCTAATGTTCCTTTTTGGAATGTTCGGCCCTCCTGGCTTTTTGGTAAAAACAAAGAAAATTTTGTTACCAAAATACTCAAATTAAGCCAAGAACAAGATGTCTTAAAAATTGTCGGAGACCAAATCGGCCGACCAACTTCCACTAAGGATTTAGCTGAATTTGTTGTCCAAAATTTCCTACTTAAAACTCAAGAAGTTGGACATTTCCATTTACAAAATTCCGGAAATCCCGTGAGCTGGGCAGAATTTGCTAAATACTTTTTAAAGAAAAAGAATTGGGACGGGGAAATCAGAGAAATATCTTCCGATGAGTTAGAAGCCAAAGTTATTCGACCAAAAAACTCTGTTCTCCAAAATACTAAACTACCAGAAAATTTAAGAGATTGGCAGGAAGCAGTGGATGAATTCTTAGGTATTATATTATAATATACTTCGCCAAATCACCACCCCTCTTCCCTAAGCAGCGCCTCTTTTTTCCCTTGCAAACCGTTATACCCCCCTAACGATCCATCTGCTTTAATTACCCGGTGACATGGGATATGAGGATATACATTATGCTTCATAATATTTCCTACTGCTCTAGCTGCACGAGGAGATCCTGCCAACTGAGCGACTTCGCTGTAACTTTTTGTTTCCCCCTTAGGAATATTTTGCACCACCAAGAGAACTTTTTCGGTGAAATTTAATTCTTCCATTTATTGCATTTTACCACTTTTATACTTGGCAAAAAGCTAATTTTTAGCCAAAATTCGATCCGATGAAAAGCCCTTGGTGGAATTCCCTATCCCGTAAGAAAAAAAAACAGACCAAATGGAATTTTTTTTCTTGGAGCAAAGCTCTTCAGAAAGAATCCCCTATAAAACTTTGGGAAATTATTGTCTTAATTTTTATCATTTATTTTTTTGTAGTAGCTTGGCCACTTCGTGGTTTCATATCTAATGGTTTTTTGGGGGGGAGAACCCTGGTTCTTTTCACCAATGAAGCAGAAGCTCGTCCCTGTGGTGGATTTGTAACCGCCTTCGGCACAGTGAAATTTTTTCCTCTAGAGATGGAATTCAAGAACTCTTATACTCTCGATGGTCATTTTTTTGGCGCAGCAACTCCTCCTTTGGATCGAGTTTCTGCAACTAAGAATTTCTGGGATTTAGGAACTTCTAGTGATTTGCAAATCTGTAGCGAAGAATTCCGTACCGCCTATAAAACTGCTACCAACCAAAACATTGATCATGTCCTTCTTTTTGATTTAGCCACCGCCGAAGAAATTTTTGATTTATTTGGTAAGCTTCCTTTGGGTGGTAAATCTGTTTTTTCCAAAAATATATTTGCCGAGATGTCTCGTGCTGTTGCTAATGTTGATCGGCATGATGAAAAATCGTTAGCAGAAAGAAAATCTCCCCTGTCTAGGCTTGGAAAATCTCTCATCTGGCGCGCTATTTGGAATCCAACAATTTTACCCAAAGCTACTAAAATATTGGCACGTAATTCTGAAACCGGACAGATATTTTCCCCAGAAATTTCCCCAGAAATTCGTCCCGAAAGAAACGATTTTGGGGTTGTGGAATGGAATCTTGGCGGAGGAAAAAGTTCTCGTTTTCTTCACAAGATTTTAAACCTTAGCATCCGAGAAACTGCCCCCGAAAAATGGGGATTTTTTATTGAACTAGAAGTGAATCACTTAGGAGATTTTGACGAACCACTATCCCAAACTTGGAAGGGGGGATTTGAAATAATTACTCCTAGAATCTTAAGAACTGAACCTATCTTCATTGAGGCCGAAATAGAACCGGGAAGAAGTTTCCGGAAAGTTATGATGTTTGAATATCAGGGAGAATTCACCGAGTTCTCTATCTTTCGTCCGCGTGGACAAACTCTTTTTACGAATGTATCTGTTTCCCTTTTCCCACAAAAATCATTCGCCAAATCAACATTCTCCGTCCATGAAAATGTCGGCTACTTTTTTGGAGAAATTAAACGATTTCGTAAGATATTCCGTTGGATAACTCGCCCTGATTTTTCTCCTCCATTTATCACCCTCCACGAAATAATACCTCCCGCCAGTTTAGATTCTATAGAACTTGAACCAGAATCTAGGGAGAAATTTAAATCTGCTAATCTTTTTGCAGAAATTCACTTTAATGAAAAGGTAATATTGACTGACAAACTTCTAATTAGTTTGATAGATAGAAATTTCCATAATAAAGATATATCCGAAAGTGCTGTCCCCTTACACGCTGTTCTTCTCAAAGATAGTCGGACACTGATTATTGGTTTTTCCCAAGCACAAAAACAACCAGAAGAACGCTTTTATCTAGAAATTTCTGGCGTAAAAGATTGGTATGGCAATGAGATCGAAGGTACAAAAGTCACTCTAATCGACAGACAGCCTTAACCCTCTTTATTGCATTACAATATAATAAAGAGAAAAATCTCTTTGACCCCCTTGAATAATAAACTTAAAATTGAGAGGTCTTTTTAGGCAATCCACACCCCCCATGTTTCCCAATAAAAAAAGAGTTCGCATCTCCTTTTTGGTCGCCAGAACAGAGAAATTCCTGTTTTGTTTGCTTTCGGGGATTGCTCTTTGTTTGGCTTGTTCCTACCTCTTTTGGTTAAACAGGGTTGGTATGCAAGGATACGTTTTAACTAAAACTACAGAAAAAAATATGGAACTATCTAATAGTTTAGAGCAGTTAAATGCTGATATTGCTAAATTTCAAGCCCAAGAATACATCTCCAAAATAAGTGAAAAAAATGCCATGATTGAACGCGGTTGGCAACGTTTTGTTGTTATCAAAGATGTTTTCACTGCTCAGAAATGAATTTTCCCCATGTTTTAGGTAAAAAATCAAGATAACTTCTTTGTCATTTCTTCCTTAAATATGTAGAATAACTTGAACTTAATTTAAAAATAAACAATTCCTAACAACTAACCAATGTCTCATTTTGATTCTTTTACCCACTTTGCCAAAAACACCCTTATTTTAGCTCAAGAAGAAATGCGCCGACTAGGAGAGGGACAGGTACAAACTCAACACCTACTCCTTGGTATTTTACGTCAACCGAAATCTATTGGTGGGTCTATTTTACGAAATTTTGGCGTTACTTATGAAAATGCTTTTCGTATTGCCGAAGACCTAAAAGAAGCTTCTATCCCCCATCCCAATGATTCCGACGGTAATATCTTCTCTGCTTTCTCCCAAAAGGTAATCGAATTCTCTGCCCAAACTGCTCTTGATTTTGGACACTCTATGGTTGATTCAGAACACATCTTGTACGCCCTCCTTCGTCAAAGTGATTGTGGGGCTGTGCAGATACTACAATCCCTCATGGTTAAACCAGACCAGATTATCGAAGACCTAGAAAACTTATTTCGTAAAACCCAAAATGACCTTTCTTCTGGTCCTACTAATTCCGGTCAGATGTCCCAGATAGAACAATTCCTTAGTGGGCTACATGGAATTTTGGTGGGAATGAGTGTTAACCCTCAGGATGTAGAAAGTGGTGCTGGTGGACAATTTGGTGCCGCCGACATGGACGGTCCAATGACTGGAAACTCTCAACAAAGGAAATCTCGCAAGAAGAAAATGGCTCTAGATTATTTCTGTACAGATTTCACAGAAATGGCTGCTAACGGCAAAATAGATAATATTATTGGCCGAGAAAAAGAAATATTACGGGTTGTCCAAATTCTTTCCCGTAAAACAAAAAACAATCCTGTTCTCTTGGGAGATCCGGGAGTGGGAAAGACGGCTATTGCCGAAGGTCTTGCCCAAAAAATTGTCGATGGAGAAGTTCCTGACACCTTAATAGATAAACGAGTATTGTGTTTATCTATGTCCAACCTAGTGGCCGGAACAAAGTACCGCGGAGAATTCGAAGAGCGTCTCAAAAGAATTTTGGACGAGGCTTCTGAAGCGGAAAATGAAGTGGTACTTTTTATTGATGAATTGCACACTATTATTGGAGCAGGAAGTGCTGAAGGTTCTTTAGACGCCGCTAATATCTTAAAACCTGCCTTATCTCGTGGAGCAATCCAAATGATTGGCGCTACGACCGTGGAAGAATACCGCAAATACGTAGAAAAAGATGCAGCTTTAGCGCGTCGTTTCCAACCAGTGGATGTTCCTGAACCAAGCACGGACGAGGCTATCCAAATCCTAAAAGGACTTGCTTCTCATTACGAAAAGCATCATGTCGTAAAAATAGAAGATAGTGCTGTTGAGGCCGCAGTAAAATTATCTGCTCGTTATGTCAACGACCGATTTTTACCAGATAAAGCTTTAGACTTACTGGACGAAGCTTGTGCTTCCAAGTCCGTCGCCGATCGGGAAAATGGCAAAGAAATCCAAGATTTACGAAAGAAGCTTTCTCGTATCCAGAAGCAGAAAGAAGAAGCTGTTGTGGCTCAGAATTATGAGAAGGCCAATTTGCTTCATCAGGAAGAACAAAAACTACAACTAGCTATCCAAACGCTAAAATCCAAAAAGGCATCTGGACGCATTCCTCAAAAAATAGAGGCTTATGATATTGCTAGAATGTTAGAGCAAATGACCGACATCCCTGTATCCGCTTTGTTGGATTCGGAAGTAAAACATCTCCAAAACTTAGAAAAAATCTTACAAAAGAAAATTATTGGACAGGATAAAGGAGTCTTTGAAATTTCCAAAGCTATCCGCAGATCACGGGTTGGAATCCAAAACCCTAATCGTCCTTTGGGGGTCTTTATGTTTCTCGGTCCCACCGGAGTTGGAAAGACCGAACTAGTAAAAAAACTAGCCCAAGAAGTGTATCACGACGAAAAGGCTTTGATAAAAATGGATATGTCAGAATTCTCCTCTGGTCATACTGGATCTAGACTTGTTGGTGCTCCAGCAGGGTACGTGGGACACGAAGACGGTGGAGAATTAACCGAAAAGGTGAGACGCAAACCTTATTCTATTATTCTCTTTGATGAAATAGAAAAAGCTCATAAGGAGGTGCACAATATGCTTCTGCAAATTTTTGAAGATGGTCATCTAACAGATGGCAAAGGACGAAAAATTTCTTTTCGCAATACCATTATCATTATGACCTCTAATGTTGGAGCTTCTCGTTTCCAAAAAACTGCTAATGCTATTGGATTTGCTGATAGTGATAAAGATATGGCTGAACACGAACATGAATTCGAATTAGCTTCTGATAACGTTATGAAGGATCTTAAACAAGAATTCTCACCAGAATTTATTAATCGTTTAGATTCAGTGGTTGTTTTTCATCCTTTAAATAGAGAATCTATCAAGAAGATTTGTCAGCTCCAAATTGATGAATTTCAAGATCGACTAAAGGACAAGAATATCATTCTTAAGTTGGGCGGATCTGTTCTAAATAGCCTAGCCAAAGAATCCTATCACCCAGAATCTGGGGCCAGACAAGTACGTCGAGTACTAGCGGATAAACTAGAAAATCCCTTAGCCGAAGCTATTCTTAATGGCAAAGTCAAAGATAATTCTATTCTAAAGGTTTCCTATAACCAACAAGAAAAAATTTGTGAATTTTCTGCAACGAAATCTTAAGACAAAATTAAGTTTCTAGAAGAATTTTCTCTAACTTGTCTTGACGACTAGGAAAAAATTTCTATATTCGGCCTACATGGAGACAATTATTCAAAAGGCCCTCCGACTTTTGCTTGATAAATATGGGGCAAATTACGATTGCGTGACTGTTATAGAGGAAAACGGTCATTATCGAGCTAGTATAGAAACTCCGGAATCCGCCAGACTTATTGGTCGCAATGGAACAGTTCTCAACGCCCTCCAAATTTTGTTAAAGAACATCTTGTGGCACCAGAACGAAGAGAAGGTGTTTGTTACTATCGATGTCGACGGTTATCGCCAAGAACAATACGACCGTGTTTATTCTAAGGTTGGCAAAACTATCGACCTCATGAAAGAACGAAATTTATCAGAAATAAAGTTAGAGCCAATGCGCCCTTTCATTCGTCGTTTAGTGCATCTCTGGATTGCAGATAATTATCCTGACCTAAGCACCGATTCTGTTGGCGAAGGACGAGATCGGGCCGTGCGAGTTCACTACAAATAACCCTACAAGAGCTTTTGTTTTTGTGTACAATGACTCTGGTTTTTTAAATGAAATATACAACTGACGATCTACGAACCAAATGGCTTGATTTTTGGAAATCCAAAAATCATGTAGTTATTCCTAGCGCTGGAGTCATCCCAGACAATGACCCCACTGCTCTTTTCCATAATGCTGGAATGCATCCGCTAGTTCCTTTCCTAATGGGCGAAAAACATCCCGCTGGGATTAGACTCGCCAATGCCCAAAAATGCATCCGTACCATAGATATTGATGAAGTAGGAGATGATATCCATCTCACCTTCTTTGAAATGCTAGGGAATTGGTCATTGGGGGACTACTTCAAAAAAGAACAAATTGCCTGGTCTTTTGAATTCCTCACTAAGATTTTAAAACTTCCGGTAGAAAAAATCGCTGTTTCTGTTTTTGCGGGTGACGAAAATGCTCCTCGAGATGAAGAATCTGCCGAATTTTGGCAAAAGCAGGGAATAAGAAGAGAACGTATTGCTTACTTAGATAAAAAGCATAATTGGTGGGCTAAGGGAGATACAGGCCCCTGTGGTCCAGACACAGAAATGTTCTTTTGGGTTGGAGATGGTAATGGTCCAAAAAATTTCCAAGACACTTGTGAAGACCCTCAATGGGTAGAAATTTGGAATGACGTTTTCATGCAGTTCAATAGAAGTCCAGATGGGAAACTAACCCCCCTCCCGCAAGAGAATATAGATACCGGAATGGGGTTGGAAAGAACTGTCGCCGCTCTTAATGGACTATCTTCTGTCTATGAAACAGACGCTTTTGCAAGTATATTGCAAAAACTATCAGAACTCTCTGATAACACAGAAAATACTACTTCCAAACGCATTGTAGCAGATCATTTACGCACAGCGGTAGTAATTTTGGCTGATAAAATTGCTCCTTCTAACTTAGATCAGGGGTATATTTTACGCAGACTTTTGCGGCGAGCCATTCGTCATGGACGTAAAATAGATATCTCTGGAAGTTTTTGCAAGATTATTGCAAAAGTTGTGATAGAGAAATTAGGCAAAGCTTATCCGGAAATTAAACAGAATGAAGCTTTTATTTTGGAAGAATTAGAACGAGAAGAAGTGCAATTTTCTAAGACTTTAGAAAAAGGAGAGAGGGAGTTCTACAGAATGTACACAAAAAAAAGAAATAAAATATTGCATTCAGACCCTTCCTTTGCTGGGAATCCATTACACATAGATGGGAAGTGGGCTTTTGATTTATATCAAACATACGGCTTCCCAATCGAAATGATCGAAGAATTGGGAAAAGAGCACGAAATTAATATCGATATCAAAGAGTTTGAAAAAGAGTTTAAAAAACACCAAGCCCTATCAAGGGCAGGTTCTGAAAAGAAATTCAAAGGGGGTTTAGGGGACCATTCAGAAAGAACTACAGCTTTGCACACTGCTACCCACCTTCTTCATGCGGGACTAAGAAAAGTTCTGGGAGAACATGTGGAGCAACGTGGTTCTAATATTACCCCAGAAAGATTGCGTTTTGATTTCTCTCATCCAGAAAAAATGACTTCGGAACAAATTAAAGAGGTAGAGGATTTTGTTAATCAGGCTATCCAGGCCGATGTTATCATTGAATTTGAAGAAATGTCTGTAGATGATGCCAAATCTAAAAACGCTATTGGTCTTTTTGAACACAAATACGGCGATAAAGTGAAAGTTTACTCTATGGGAGAATTCTCCAAGGAGATTTGCGGCGGACCACACGTGGGAAACACTGGAAAGTTGGGGAAATTCAAAATCAAAAAAGAAGAAGCTTCTTCCCGAGGGGTAAGGAGAATAAAGGCGGTTATAGAGAACTAAGTTTTTTGCAAATCAAACATCTTCTGCATTTCTTTCCTGGCTGCATCACAGAAGTCTTTTCCGTTACTTGCGTAAAGCACGGACCTAGAAACAGGGATTAAAACACCAATTCCGTTTCTTCTGACATTTAATACTTCTTCTAAAGAACCTCCTTGTGCCCCAACCCCAGGACAAAGAAACCAAGCATGGGGCATTTCTTCCCTAAAGAATCCCAACATTTTTTCTGGCACCGTTGCGCCAATTACTGCCCCTACAGAGGAAAACTGATTTTGCGGAGATTGGGTGGTTATATTCCACTCTTCTATTTTTTCGGCAATCCGCAAAGAAATTTCCGCCTTTCCGCCTTGGAATTCTTGGGAGGACGGGTTGGAAGTTCTAACTAGAACAAAAAGCCCGCGATCATTCTTCTCACACTTATCTATAAAGGGCTGCATACCATCTGTTCCCAGAAGTGGATTTACAGTAATAGAATCACAACCCAAGGGACCATCCTCTAAGTAAGCTTTGGCATATGCTTCTGCTGTAGAACCAATATCATTTCTTTTGCCATCAACAATAGTGATGAGATTTTTCTCTTTAGCTATTTTGAGAAGGTTTTCTACCGCTTTAATTCCAGCAGATCCAAAAACTTCAAAATAGGCCATCTGTATTTTTACTCCGCAAATCAAATCATGGGTAGCTTCCAAAATCGCTTCGCAAAATTCTTGTGCCCCTTTAGCGTCTTTAGAAAACTGGGCTGGGAATTTGTCTGGATTGGGATCCAGTCCAAGGATTAAACAAGAATTCTTTTCTTTTACGACCGCCTCCAATTTTTCCGAGAAATTCATGTTGTTATATTATAATATAATGATGTTATTTTTTCTGCTCTTTTTCTTTTTTAGGTTCTGCTTTTTTTTCTACTTTCTTGTCTCCAGTATCTTTTTGAGTTTTTCTTTTTTCTTCTTCTGGCCTTGCCCAACGATTAATCTTGTCTTCTACTTCCTTTCTAGATTTAGCATATCTTTGTCTGGAGAATTTTTTAATCTTCTCAAACCTAACATCTGGATCTTCCTCATCTATAATTTTAGGAGGAGGAAGTGTTTTCCCAGAAAAAACTGGGGAGGTTAGTCCATCCACCATAATACGGTTATACACACAGTATTTTGGTAGAGAAGCTAAATCTATTGGTTCTATTCTTTCTTCGTCAAATTGTTCTGCAAAAACTTTGGCATCATCTATTCCAATCTGAAAAGAGATAAGACTACCAACGTTTCCAAATACCGCGGCCTGCACCTCTTCTGACATCTGGGCTACGTACTGGTTAGCCATAGTCAGGTTCAGATGATATTTTCTCGCCTCAGATAAGATCGTAGCAAAGGAATCTGTCGCAAAATTTTGGAACTCATCTACGTAAAGGTAAAAATCTTTTCGTTGTTTTTCCGGAACATCTGCTCGACTCATGGCATCTAATTGAAACTTGGTAATAAGTAGTGAACCAAGCATCGAAGAGTTGTCTTCCCCAATTTTTCCCTTAGAAAGATTGAAGATTACAATCTTCCCAGTATCCATAGCAAACCGTAAGTCTAAGGTTGATTTTGGTTGCCCAACAATGTTTCTTATTACCGGCGTAGAT
The DNA here is from genome assembly GCA_021734525.1 of Candidatus Altimarinota bacterium. Taxonomy (GTDB): domain Bacteria; phylum Patescibacteriota; class Gracilibacteria; order UBA4473; family UBA4473; genus JAIPGU01. Next base: position 32,460 of record JAIPIW010000008.1, read on the forward strand.
AAAAACTGTCCTACTTTGTTTTGGATTGGTCCCACTGCCTCTGCCAGTCTCTGAGGAGCTAGGGCTGTGAACTCTGTCCGCCAAAAACTTAAGACCATCGGGTCTGTTACATAATGCAGAACCTTCTCCCGATAAACTTTGTCTACCAGCATCCGTGCGATTCCGAGCATTGTTGTATCCGGAGCTTCTACTAACGCTAAAACTGTGTTCCGTAAAAAGTGCTCTAGTCGCGGTCCCCAAGAATCTATGTGTAATTTCTTAATTACTCCCACCAGTCCTGAAGCAATAAGGGCCCGTTGTTCTGCATTTTTTCCCTCTAGCATATTGAAAGCTACAGGAAAGTCTTTGTCGGAGGGATCAAAAAGAACAACATCATTAGTTCTGTTTTTAGGAACAAAACGCATAACCGCTTCTGCCAGATCTCCGTGCGGGTCCACCACCGCTACCCCTTTCCCGTCTTTAATATCCGAAAAAATCATGTTCTCTAACAAGGTAGATTTTCCCATTCCTGTCTTCCCAATAATGTAAACATGTCTTCTGCGGTCATCTATCTTAATACCATATTTAGAATCCTGATCACGGAAATTTGTTTCCCCAATCAAGGTTACATCTTTTTCTTTCTCGTCTGGAAGATCTGCCGGTGGTTCTAATTTTTGAGACATTACCCACTGAATTCTGGAGCTTGTTACCGTTACTGTTGGTAAATGAAACATTGTTGCCAACTCTTCCTGGGAAAGGGCAAATTGATTATTGGTATTTCTAGAAACTGCATCGTGAAAAACTCGGGAATGTTCCCCCCGTTGTAGTTTAGAGATCTTGAAGTGATTCATTTGGGGCATGGAGAATTGCTGAAATGTTCCCGCAATTTCCCGAATTTTAGCCTCCGCATGTAAATCATCCTCATCAGTGTGAATATAAATTGCCCTAATGTTGGTCGCAAAATTAAGACGAGTTATTTTATCGTATGAAGCAGAAAAAACCGTTTCCCTGTCATGTCTACCAGAGGTTTGTTCTTCCCGATCCAAATCTCTTCCGTCATCATTATCAGAGAAATTATCTGGCATAGTTAGTTTTCTTAATCCTCCCCAATTAAAAAGAATTAATATTGATCCCCAAATAGGCATTCTTAATATTCTGACATATTTCTTGGGGTGTAATCTGGCCCACTGATAAAATTTGCGAAACCATCTCCATTGCCAAGGGCCTGGTTTAAAAAACCTTCTGAGCGTTGGTTGTGCCACCTCATTCCATTCTGGATCAATGGGTGCCACCACAAATTGTATTATGGCTGCATCATCTTTGTGGTTCAATTGTGAAAGAGCTCCAGTTATGGGTCCTATTGGATCTTCTAGAACCCTACTTGTACGATCTTCGAATTGGGGGTGTCTCTTAAAAGGAAATGCCCAAGGTTCTGAAGGGGCAAGTTCTGCCGTCAAAACTTTTTTGTTGGCGATTAATTTTTTAGTGAAAAACTCTGGAACTGTTTCTATCTCTACTTCTGGGTATTGAGCATAGAACTGAGAAGAAATTAAGGTTCTGAGATGAGAAGGAACGGCGGCATAAAAATATATTCTTCCTTCGCTTCGAACGATTTCAAAACTCACTGCTTCATGTCCTGTTTTCTTGGCCGATTTAGTTAAAAGTCCGTGCAGACTCGCTAAAATTTGTTCAAAGGCAATTGGGCCTCTTTCGTTAAGCTTGGGTACCGACATTCTTAAAATAGTGTTTGTGGCTTTTTTCATGCGTTTTTCTTCGGACAAATTTTTCCAGATTTTAGAGAAAAAAGCAACGCTGTCGTTACTCTCTTCTGAAAAATTAATTATTTGGTTGCGGGGACAGGATTCGAACCTGTGACCTCCGGGTTATGAGCCCGGCGAGCTACCGCTGCTCCACCCCGCGGTATTTGGTGCACGAGAGAGGACTTGAACCTCCACGAGAAAAAATTTCTCACAAGCCCCTCAAGCTTGCGCGTCTACCAATTCCGCCACTCGTGCGTCGTCGCGGATTGCGACACATAAATTCTAAAAAGAACGGGCCGATTCTAGTGTGGAAGAATGGTTTGTCAACTCTAGAAAGCTTTTGTTTGCCATTTTCCAATCACGCTCTCCCCATCTATAACAACATCTCCTTCTTTTACTAAAATCTCTACTTCTTCTGGTAGAACAATAGAAACCTGGCTCCCTAATTTTATAAGCCCAATAACTTCTCCTGTTTTTACTTTTTGTCCTGTTTCTAAAAAATCCTCAATACGTCTAGCCATCATCCCTGCTATTTGAATTACTTTATATCGCAATCCGTTTTCTGTTTTAAACAACAAGACATTGTGTTCGTTTTCCCAAGTCGCCCTGGGATTGGAAACAGCATTGAGAAATTTCCCTTCTTCATGTTTTTTAGAAATCAGAGTGCTTGCTATTGGGGCCCTCTGATAATGAACATTGTGTAGGTTCATAGAAATAGAAACTAGTGCTCCCCTTTCTCCAACATCTCCAGTGAAAACTTCTAACGCTTTATTTTTATCTTTTTCTATTGCTAGTTGCTCTTTGTCCCAATGAATAATATTTACTACTTTTCCATTAGCCGGACTCACAAAAACATTCTCTTCTAGCGGGATATTTCTTTCTGGTAAACGCAAAAAATAAAATTTGTATCCTCCTCCGAGAAGAAATGCTAAAACAACTAAGATAAAGAGAAATTCTTTCATTTTATTAAGCTCTTCCCTGTCATTTCTTTAGGGATTTTTATTCCAGCAAGTTCACAAAGGGTTGGCGCAATGTCATATAAGAATCCTTTTGGCTTAAGCTTTTTGGTTTCTGGATTTTTAGTAATCCAGACACAAGGAACTGGGTTTTTGGTATGAGAAGCAGATTCTTCTCCATTGGGATAAATCATCTCGTCTGCATTACCATGATCTGCGGTAAGAATTATTTCATAATCTGCCTTTAGTGCCACAGGAATTATTTTTTTTATACACTCGTCCAAGACCCTTACTCCCTTTTCAGCCGCTTCTAAGTTCCCGGAATGCCCCACTAAATCTGCATTAGCAAAGTTTTGTACGATTAAAGAAAACTTTTTTTTCTTAATCTCTGTAATTACCTTTTTGGTTTGTTCTCTGGCCGACATCGCCGGCTTTGTGGCATAGGTAGCACATTTAGGGGAGGGAACCATAATCCTCTCTTCTCCCTTAAATTCTTCTTTTCTTTGTCCAGAAAAATAAAAAGTTACGTGATTGAATTTTTCTGTCTCAGAAATTCGTAATTGTTTTAATCCTAACTTAGAAAAAACTTCTCCCAATGTGTTTTTCGGAGATTTTTCTCCCTTCTCTGAGAAAATCATTTTTGTTCCTGTCCCATATTTTCCAAAAACTCCTATGTTTTCTGTTTTTAGTATTACTTCTCTTGGAAAATGTTTGAATTTTTCGGCAGTCAAAGCTTCTACAATTTCCCTCATCCGATCTACCCGAAAATTGAAACAGATTAAGATGTCATCTTCTCTTATTTGCCCTTCTTCCTTACAAAGTATGGGCGGGAAATAATAATCTGATTTGTCTGTTTCTTTGTAGAATTTCTTTAGTTCTTTCTGCCAATCTTTTCCGCCAGTAGTTTTTTTATCTGTTAAAACTCGGTAGTGTTTTTCCTCTCTGTCCCAATTCTGATCTCGATCCATCCCAAAAAACCTTCCTCCTACGGTTGCTATTATTCCTGCCTTTTGTTCTTCTATCTGAACTAAAAATTCTTTAGCCGTGCGCTCCCCCACATCTCTCCCGTCCAATACGGCATGAATATATATCTCTGGAATTCCGTATTTTTTGGCCATCTTCTGCAAGCCAAATAAATGGGGGAGAAAACTATGAATTCCTCCGTCTGAAGCCAAACCGTAAAAATGGATTCGCCCTTTCTTTTTGGCTTTTTCGAAAAGTTCTGTGAGTTTGGAGTTTTTAAAGAATGCTCCAGATTCAATTTTGTCGTTAATTTTGGTAAGCAAATGCTTAATAACCCGCCCAGAACCAATGGTTATGTGCCCCACTTCAGATCCTCCTGTTTGAAATTCTGGCAGTCCCACTGATTTCCCATAGGTTTTTAACTGTGCCATTGGGTATTTCTCCAATATTTCATTGAGGAATGGTTTCTGAGCTTGAAAAACAGCATCTCCCCGATCATGCTTCCCAAACCCAAATCCGTCTAAAATGATTAAATAAACTTTTTTCATCACTTGAATTCTAGGTTAAAATGAATTTTGATGAAACGAAAAAATTCCGGCGTGTCTCTAATTGTAGTTCTTGGAATTTCTTTTGCGGTTCTTGGGGTTGCTATGGCAACTCTCTCTTCCGTTTCTAAGGGATTGGAACAGGGAACGGCCATAGAAAGGTCTAATCAGATTTTTTTTGCTACTGAGTCCGGCATTGAGGCGGCATTATTTCATCATAATGCGCGCGGACAAGGTGTCCATTTCCCCGATGATGTCGAAATTGCTGGCGAATTCCCACAACGCATTTCTTTACCAGCTTCATCTGCTACTGTTGCCTGGGAAATTGCCGGTCGTGACGAAACTATTGACACTCTCCTGAAAGAAAATCAACCCATTCAAATTCCTTTTTTCTGGGACAATTCTACTAACCCAACGGAAGCCCCTCCCCTTGATATGAATGGTAATTTTGACCCTACCCATGACAATGCCGGCGAACTAAACCTTAATGCTGGCTTCTCCTTAACTTTCAACACCTCCAATGCAAAAATCCCCCGTCCTTTTGACTTTGGGAATGCCGATAATGAAGTTCTGCTGGACTGGTCCGTCTCCCGCAAATTAGACGACGGAGGCTTTGAAACCTTCTTGCCAGACAAGGGGGCCGGAGGGGTTTGTGACCCTGCCTCCGCCTTTATTTGTGAGGACGAATTTTTAGTTGGGGATGAATTCGCCTTTGACGTTCCCGCAAATATAAACGGAAAAATTTCTCCCGGTTTAACCGATATCACCCTAGCCGGCTTCTTAGATTATGACATTGCTAGCCTTTTTAAGCTGTCTTTCCGCCCACTTCTTTCTTTTTCTCACGAGGGAGATCCTGAAACCGAAGACGATGATGCCAACATCCCCGGAATTCCTTTTGTTTTTGATCCGGCTGAAAATGCTGAAGTCCCATTGCCTTATTACACTATTACTTCTGCAGTCTCCATTGGTGATTTTTCTCGTACCATTAGCGTGGAGATAGCAGAAAAAACTGGCATTGGTGGCTTTGATTACGTAATCTTTGACTAGTTATATTATAGTAAACAATCCCCGGGCTAAAGCCCGGGGCATTTTTTTACACAGGCGGCACAATTTGGATCTTAATTTTCTTCTCCCTGCTTTTCTATATATTCCTTCATAACCTCTTCGTGGAGCACTCCAACTGTTTC
>JAIPIW010000009.1 GCA_021734525.1 Candidatus Altimarinota bacterium
AAGGAGAAATATAAGGATAAGATAGATATTCAGATCTGTTCTCAAGTACTGGAAGGAGCAATGAGTAAAGAGGCGCAGGAATGGGTAGAAAAAGCAGCTCAATATGTAGATGTGCTTGGGGGACTACCTTCAAGAGATCGTCCTCATCAGGAAGCTCATATGGAATTCTTATTTGATGTTGCTCGTCGACATAATAAGACGATCGATGTGCATGTGGATCAGAATAATGATCCAGATGAGTATGATACGGAGATGCTGGCTAAGATGGTTATTAAGCACAAGATGCAGGGAAAGGTAAATGCGGTTCATGCCTGTTCCTTATCTGCACAACCAGATGATTATATCCGCGATGTAGCGCAGATGATTAAAGAAGCAGACATGAATGTTATTGTTTGTCCGCGGGCTATGGTGGATAACCAACAGCCGAGACATAAGACCGGACCAATCCATAACTCTATTGCTCCCGTACCACACCTAGTAGAGGCGGGGGTAAATGTTTGCTTGGGAGTAGATAATGTCCATGACTACTTCTGTCCTTTTATTGATGGAGATATCTTTACTGAGCTTGTATTTCTCTTAGAAACTACTCGTTTCTATGAAGTGGATAAGCTCGTAGATATGGCAACAGTTAACGGTCGGAAAGTCTTGGAAATGGCTAAATAGTAAACAAAAGTACATTACATTATAATATAACAAATATTTTTGAAAGGAATTATTTCCCTCTGCGTATTAGGAGGTGAAGCTTCTAAAATTTATTTCTTATTTTTTAATCAAAAAAACAATGAAAGTTTCTAAAATCAGTTTCATGTCAGTAGTAGCCCTTATGGCTATGATTATCGTTACTTCTCAGACTTATGCTTTTGGAGGCAAAGGTAGTCACAGGGAAATGACTCAGGAGAGATTCGAGGAAATGAGACAACTTTTCCTAAATAATGACTTCGAATCATTCAAGAAGGTTATGGAAGAAAAACGTCAGAGTTATATGGAAGATCGACAGACTTCTCAGGATAGTATTACCCGTGAAGTAATTAGTATAGACAATGGAGTAGAAATGACTCTTACTTCTACAGATCCAGAAGTAGTGGTTAGACTTCAATCCAGAGAAGAAAGAGCCCCTCGTAATTCAGAAGTTACTAGAGTAAAAGAAAATATTACTAATGGGATCAAAATTACTATTACTTCAGATAACGAAGAATTAGTGAAAAATATTCAGTCTGGAAAAGAGAAAATGTCTGCTCGAGGTCGTATGGGCCGGGGAGGTCGAGGATTTGTATCTAAATTAGGACGAGGACAGTGGAAAGGTGAGAAAGAGGGAAATATTCAATAAGTACTTTTATTCTCGTCTAATTAAGGGCTCCCTATAAAATAGGGAGCTTTTTATTTGTGATAAAGATGAAAGAAAATATCATTAATTGCGTTTAAAGTATTGTTAGATGAAAAGACAGGATTTTACAGATGAGCAGTTAGTGGGAAAATCTCTAGAAGACATAGATTTCTTTGGTTCTTTGGTAGAACGCTACGAAAAACGATTATTGAATTATGTTTTTAGAATATCTGGGTTTAGTCCCGAGATTGCTGAAGAGATCCTTCAGGAGGTTTTTCTCAAGGTCTGGAAAAATTTGAATGATTTTTCGGCACCGATGAAATTTTCTAGTTGGATTTATAGAATAACGCATAACGAAACTATCTCCACTTTCCGGAAAATGAAATCTAGGGGAGAACCAGAACAAGTAGAACTAGATGAGAACTTATTCCTGCCGGATAAATCTGATTTCGTGGAGGAGTTTGACCAAGAGATTTCTTCTTTGGCTATCAAGAAGGTTTTAGCAGTTTTAACCGAGAAATATCGGGAGGTGCTAGTTCTACGTTTTTTTGAAGATAAGAGCTATGAGGAAATATCTGATATTCTTCAAGTTCCTTCTGGAACCGTTGCCACCCTTATTGCTCGATCTAAAAACAGCTTTCGGGAAGCATCTTCTCGTCTTAATTTGAATTTTTAATTTATTATAATGAACCCTACCAAAATATCCGCTTCCGTCCTCAAAAAAATAAAAACCCAAAACATAGTTCCTAAGAGTAAATGGCAATTCTTATTCAAAAATGTTCTGCTCTGGATACTATTTGGTTTTTCGGTACTACTTAGTGCTATTGGGGTCTCTGTGATTATCTTTGCTTTTAGGGAAACTGATTTTGATCTTTTCTCTTACTTAGATGGATCTGCTCTACAAAGATTCTTGAGTTTACTGCCAATTTTCTGGCTTTTATTTTTTGCGGTATTTGTTGGAATAGCTTTAATTGGACTGCGAAAAACAAAAAGAGGTTATCGATTTTCCGTATCTAAACTTTTACTAGTTAATATGGTTTTAGGAATATTGCTGGGAACTGTTTTTTACAATCTGGGTGGATCTGAAAAATTTGAAAGTGTTTTTGCAAATAATGTTAGATTCTACCGAGGAATACATAACGAACGCTTAAGACGTTGGGCTCGTCCAAGCCAGGGAAGACTTGCTGGAGAAATTATAGAAATAAAAAAAGAACAGATCTTTCTTTTAAATGATTTTGACCAAAAAGAATGGCGAGTAGATGCTCGAGATTTAATTCGGGAACTACCTTTCGAGCTTCAAGTGGGAATGAAAATCAGGATGATTGGTGAGGAGATTTCTAAAAACGAATTTAAAGCAAAGGTGATTCGTCCTTGGCGAATGGAACCAAGGAGGGACTTGAAGGGGGAGAGACGAAGACCAGAAATGCGCTTTCCTGGTGAACGACCTATGGAAAGAAATGAGTTTCTAAAAAATTCTATAGAACAATAATTTTGTTCAAAAAACAAAGATTAAAACAACATGAAATGGTTGTTTGTTCCAGAAGATATTTTTGTTTTCTTTTTTATTTATCCTTTACAATACAAGAAGTTTTATTTTCTAACCCATATTAATATGGAAACTTCTCTATTTCTGGCCAAATTCCTTGGTATTATGTTCACCGTTATGGGATTGGCCATACTGTTTAATTTTAAGACCTACCCTAAAGTAATGGGTGATGTGCTTAAAAATTCAGCTTTGGTTTATCTGTGCGGGTTCTTATCTCTCATGATGGGAATACTCTTGGTACTTTTCCACAATGTTTGGGAAGGGGGCTGGGTAGTTCTAATCACCGTTATTGCTTGGATTTCTTTGGTGAAAGGAGTGCTTCTTTTGCTTTTCCCAGGGTGGATGACAAAGATGAAGCAAACAATGTGTACTAGTACTTGGTGTGGATTTGGATTAGTATTTTGTTTTGTAGTGGGACTTTTCCTTTTATCTAAGGGATACGCTATTACATTTTAAAGTTTAGTTAGAAAAGAATAGATAAGGGTAAAGACTCTGGTCTTTACCCTTATTGAATAAAAAAAGTGTTCAATAGTATTAAGCGAACATTAAATTACGAGCAGAGACAGCTGTTTTTTATTGACAAAAATTGTTTTTGAAAGAGAATCTTAGAAGGTTTATTTTAATCTCTCCCTTTTTGAGTTTATAAAATTTAGATTAGATGAGTGATATTTATGTTTCTAGTGAGACCGGTAAACTTTACTCTGTTATTTTGGGTAGAGCTGAGACTTTGAATTTAACAGCCGATGATCTAATTTCCTTTCACTTGGAGGAGTCTTTTAAGAATGCAGACTTGCCCAAAAAGGAGAAGGCCATAGCAGAATTTACTGCTTTAGGAAAAATTCTAAAAGAAAGAGGCGTTGAAGTTTTTCGTCCGGATATTTTAGATACACCAGAGCAACTTAATACACGAGACATTGGATTTGTTATCCAAGATACTTTTTTTGTATCCCACATGAAAGTGGATACTCGTCAGGATGAAATAGTCGCAATTGAACGTTTTATAAAAAAATTTCCCAAGGTAGTTCGTGTTCCAGAAGGAGTCATGATTGAAGGTGGAGATATAGTTGTGGATAAAGGGCATGTTTTTATTGGAGTAGGGGTGCGAACCAATGAAGAGGGCATGAAATGGTTAAAAAATTATTTAGAAGAGAATGGTTTTGCAGAAGAATTTAAAATAGTGCCTGTTTTTATCAAGAAACTTGTCATAGGAGAGATATTGCATCTAGATTGTGCTTTTATGCCTGTTGGGGAAGATTTGGCTTTAATTTATCTACCGGCTTTTGCAGAGGGAGTTCCAGCGGAAATAATAGACAATTATCGTTTAATTGAAGTTACAGAGGAGGAACAAAGAAATCTTGGCACTAATGTTTTGAGTCTAGATAAATGCACTGTCATTTCTCGTCCGGAATCTGTCCGGATAAACGGACTACTGGAAAAAGAGGGAATAAAAGTAATCCCTCTTTCTTTTAACGAAAACCCCAAAACTGGCGGAAGTTTTAGGTGTGCTACTTTACCTTTGGTAAGAAAATAATTATCTGGTGGAGGTGGCGAGAATTGAACTCGCGTCCAAAGAGGAAACTCATTCCCATCTACGAAGTCTAGTTCAGTTGGTTATTTCTTCTGATCTAAACTGAACAAAATACAGAAGAAGATGACCAAATATTTTCCTTAAAAACTAGGTCAAAGTTTTTAAGTAAGGATCTTTAATATATAAAAGTAAGTGACTTAAGATCAACATCGCTTACCTTTGGCGAGCAAAAAGGCTCAAGCCGAATTTAGGCATAAGCATAAGCTGGTGCTGGAGCAAAAGCTCTGGCAAAAGCGTTACTTACACGTGCAAATAAATTTTTTGCATTTAAGGTTGTTCATCGGATATACCGGCAGATGAACGTGCCGAACTCGCAGAAAACAAACTTCTCAGTCTCTCTGTCAAAGCCGATCACCCCCATGTTTATTATATTATAATATAAATACTAGATAAACTTGGATGTTATTTGTGAAAGAGCAGGTTTTCATTATCTATGAAATTTTGCTTCGTGTCAATGTAGAAGTAGGTTTGATGTGTTTCACGGAGAAAACATTATTTATTTTTTCTAGAGCTTCTAAAAGTCTGTTTAATTCAGAAGGAGAATTAGATTCTACTACGAATTTCCAAGTTACCAGTCGACGATTATTTTTGTCATAGTAGTGTTTTAGACCAAACTCACGGATGAAGTTTAGACCGTGGTTAGCCACGATTGTTGTATAGTCTCTAGAAAGACCAATGCGGTCAAAAGCGTGAATCTCTATTACATTTTCTGCAAAAAAACTAGCTTCCAAAAATCTAGCGGGGTTTAAACGATTTAGGTGTTTGCATTGTTCGCGGTGGATTGTAAAAACTAAACCTCTTGATTTATAGCCGACAATACTCTGACCGTGCCTTGGTTTACAGCAGTTAGCTAGACGGTAAGGAATATTCCTTTCTCCGCCAATAATAATATTTAATCCATGATCTTTTTGATTTTGGTGTAGAGAACCATGAACACGCTTCTTTCTAGCTTCAGCTAAAAGAGAGGATTTGGTTATTTCGGTCGGAGCTTCTGTTTGATTGATACGGTCTTTATTAATCTCTAGTTTAATATGATTACGGGCAGATGGAGATTTAACGAAATTAAGCCAAGCGGGATTTGGTTTGCGTCCCTTTTTGGTCAGAATTTCTATAATTTCTCCATTTTTTATCTGATAATCTAGTGGTTTAATAACACCATTAACTTTAGCGCCAATACAGTTATTACCAACATTAGAATGGATAGCATAGGCGAAATCTACTGGAGTACTTCCTAACGGTAGATTTTCGATATCTCCTTTGGGAGTTAGAGCATAGATACGATCAGCAAAAACGGAAGTAGAAATTTCTTCAAAAAATTTCTCTGGAGAGGATTTTTCTTGCAACATTAATTCTTGCGGAAACCAGCTCATTCTCTTGATGTAATCTGGATCAAAATGAGAATGTCCGGTTTTTTTGTAGGCCCAGTGACTGGCTGGACCAAATTTAGCGTCGATATTCATTTCGACGGTACGGATTTGTATTTCTGTGGGTATTTCATTTCCTCCTACCCCAAGCAGAGTGGTGTGGAGACTGCGGTAACCATTAGATTTAGCGATAGCGATGTAGTCTTTAAATCTATTGGGAATTGGATTCCAAGCCGAGTGCAGAATTCCTAATGCTTGATAGCAATCTTCGTTGTTTTCAACAATGACTCTAAAACCTAAAAGATCATATATTTCAGAAACAGAAGTTAAATTCTTTTGTTTCATTTTACTATAAACAGAAGCAATATTCTTTTGACGACCGTGAATTTCTACTATTTTTAATTTGGATTTAGCAAAGACGTCTAAAATTGCTTGTTTAGATTTTTCTATAGATTCTAATTTTTCCTTCTTCAAATTCGTTATTTCTTGTTGTAATTGCTTAAAAATACTTGGTTGAAGTTGTTTTAAACAAAGATCTTCTATTTCATTTTTAAACCTAAATAAACCCAGTTTGGCTGCTACTGGCGCATAAATATTTTGTGATTCAAGAGCAATGCGATCTCCTTTCTCCTTGGGGAGATATTGGATGGTCCTAAGGTTATGAATTCGGTCTGCTAATTTGACAAAAATAACACGAATGTCTTGAGAAACAGCAACAAATAGTTTTTGGATGTTTTCGAAGTGTTGGGAACTATCATGTTTCTTTAGTAATTTAACCTGGGATATTTTTTTGACGCCTTCGCATAAGAATCTTACTTTGGGGCCAAATTTTTCTTCTAATTCTTCAGCAGTAACATCAGTTTGTTCAATAACATCATGCAATAAACAGGCGTAGATAGTTTCTAGATCTGGTAAAATTGAAAGGAGTATTTTGGTGGCCTCTACCCCGTGACTAAAAAAATGTTCACCGGAGGCTCTTTTTTGTCCTTGGTGAGATTTTTTTCCGAATTCATAAACAACTCGCAATTCTTCCTCCTCTTTTTTTCTAAAGTTAGGATGATAGGCCTGGATAGATTTAATAAGATTTTCCAGTTCCTTACTGAAATTATAATTTTGGGGGTTCATTTGCTCTGCAATCATGTTTTTTTTTCGTGATTTGTCCAGTTTTTTTAATACTTTCTTGCATTTAATTTAAAAATATGATAAAATATCAGGATAAATTATAAAAATGGAACATAAAATAAAGGTTGGATTCTACACTTTAGCTTCTCTAGTGTTAATCATAAATGGAATATTTACCGATATTTCGGTAGAAGGACTGGCAGCTTCTGTAGTTAAGGTGGATGAAGCTTTCACAGCACTTCCTAAAGAATTAAATATCGACGGCAAACCGGATTTAGTTAAGAACGTAAAGACTTACGTTAATCGTAATGGTTATGAAGTTTTTCATGGTTATGAATACGGAGACTTGACTCCAGAAGAAACAATAGAGGCTGCTAGAGAATTTAATGCCAAAAGAAGGTATAGAAGTTCTGCAGGAATAAGGGCGCAGAGAACTCCTAATTACCGCTATCTTTCTGCCTCTGAAAGATTAAAGCAGTCGGATCTTCATGCCTCTGCAACTGCTCAGGAGAAAAAAGGGGTAGCTAGAGTTAGGACTAGACGAGTAACAGATACTCTTACTGATAAGAAACAGGTTGGTTGGAAGCCGGAAGTTAAGGTGAAAAAGACAGTTAGAGGAAGAATATCCCTACGACAAACAGATAGGCTAGGAACTGCTTTGAGACATCGTGTTAGTAAACAAAAAACAGAGGAATATCAGGAATGGGCTAGTGAAGTATGGCGACAAAATAGGGTTCTCGATACTTCCGATCCAAAATTGCTGAAAGGAATATCTAAACTAAAGATAAAGAATGTTCGGGAAAGTCGGGAGGTTCCTCTTTTCTATGTTCGACCAGAGGAAACGGAAGAAGAAGAAACGACTGATGAGACTCAAATAGACCAGGAAGAAAGTAACGAAGAGTAATTGCCAATTACACTTAGTTGACTACAATCTGAAGGCTGCATGCATTCTGATTTTCTCATCCGGGTCCGGATTTTAAGATTCATTTTTCTAGGTGTGTTTGTTGTTTTTGTGTTACGACTTTTTGATCTCCAGGTTCTTAAACACGAAGAGTTTTATGCGGAAGCTAAAGCGCAACACGAGAAGCGTTCTATTTTACCTGCTCAACGAGGAAATATTTTGGTACGGAAAAATCGGTTAACAGAAGAAACTACCCCTTTAGCGACCAACAATACCCTGAAAATGCTTTTCGTAGATCCAATAATCTTGGCTTATCCTAGCTATAATCCTAATCTAGATTTTATGGATCAAGAGAAGGGAAATCCAGGACTTGCCGCAGAACTCCTAGCTCCGCTTTTAATTCATGCTCATTGTGAAAAAATAGAAGGCTGTGAAATAGAAACAGAAGCAAGTAAATGGACGGAAGCAGAACGCACTGCAATAGATAATTATCGACTGGAATTGGAGAAAATATTTTCAGAAATAGAAAGAAGAAGAGTTGTACTGGCCACAGAAGTAGCTGAATCTAGATTGAAGACTGTCCAAGATCTTCGTTTACCGGGAATTTGGTTGGAAGATACTTCCATCGTTGCTGATCCCACTAGAATTGATTCCATTGATCATACTACCGAACAAATTTCCCCCTTACTTAATATCGACGAAAGAAAATTAAAGAATTTATTGGCTCGTCGTCCGAAACGATACGTAGAAATTACTAACAAAATTGTACCAGAGGTGGCAGAGAAGATTTTGGAATTAAAAAATAATCCTCGTTATAGTAGTACATTACGTGGTATACAACTTCGTGATGAACACTGGCGTTATTATCCAGAAAGGGAACTAGCAGCGCAGGTTTTGGGGTTTGTGGATTCCAGTAATAAAGGTCAATACGGCATAGAAGGACGTTTTGACCAAGAACTTGCCGGTCAAGAGGGAGTTATTTTTGGTGCCACTAATACCAGAGGACAAAGAATACTCGGAAAAGGATCAGAAATATTACGAGCCAGAGATGGAGCAGATGTCTTAATTTCGATTGATCGAGTGATTCAGGGGCGGGTAGAAAGTATTCTAGAAGAAGATGTGAAGAGATTTGACGCTGACTTTGGACAAGTGATTGTTATTGAACCCAAGACCGGCAGAATTTTAGCTATGGCCCAAGCTCCTTCTTTTGATCCCAATGAATTTGGCAAAGCTTTCCTGCGTTATGAAGTTACTCCAGAACAGGAAGCTCAAGACCGAGAGGATGAAAATTTTAATCAACGCATCCCCACTGCAGTAGACCGAGGAAGATATTACCGGTATTTCAATAAGTGGGGACCAGAAGTATTCCGGAATAAAATAATTTCAGATGTTTATGAACCAGGATCAGTAGTCAAAGCATTAACCATGGCTGCCGCTCTTAATTCAGATGAGGTAACTCCACAGACGACGTTTAATGATACAGGTCCTATCGAAGTAGATGAATTTGAAATCCGTAATGCGGATGAAAAATATGAAGGAATTACGACCATGGTCGAAGTAATTAACCGTTCTCTTAACACTGGTATTGCCTTTATAACCCGTAAAATGGGGGCAAAACTTCTTTATGAATATTTAACTAACTTTGGTTTTGGGCAGTACACAGATGTAGAGTTGGACGGAGAAGCAGATGGACAATTAGAGTTTTGGAAGGATTGGGAGGAATCTGAGTTGGTGACGAGGGGATTTGGACAGGGAATGACGAGTACTGCTCTCCAAATGGCGATGGCTTTTGCGTCTCTAGCTAATGGAGGATATCTTATGAAGCCAATTTTGGTGGAAGAAGTTCGTTATCCAGACGGAAATGTTAAGAAATTCCATTCAGAAAAAATTAGAAAAGTTATTTCTGATGAGACTTACAATAAAATTAAAGCGATACTCCTTAATTCTGTTTCTAATGGAATTGCTAGAGGAGCTAAAGTTTGGGGATATTCCGTCATGGGAAAAACAGGTACTTCTCAAACGTATAAGCATGGACAGGCATTAGAAGGAGAGGGAACTACAATTACCAGTTTCGCGGGATTTGGTCCTTTCGATGATCCAGCTTTTGTCATTCTAGTTAAGTTTGACAGACCGCGTTCTTCCCAATGGGGATCAGAAACAGCTGCCGGAACTTTCCGGAAAGTAGCGGAATTTTTGTTTCAACATTTGGGAATTCCACCAGATAAATAGAATATTATATTATAATATAACAAAGAAAAGAAGTTGAGAACTTAACTATCTCACGCTACAATTTTGACGATGAATTTCTCAATACCCAGTGATAGTGAAAAGTTAGGCAAGGAGCGCTTAGAATTTTTAGAGGCCTTTAAAAGGAATTGTAAAAGGACCATACTAGAAATGCTCCGGACTTCTCAGTCTGGGCATCCAGGCGGATCTTTATCTTGTTTAGATTTTTTAGCTGTTCTTTATGCTTTCCGTATTTCTCATACTCAGGAAAAAATCATAGTTTCCAACGGTCATATTTCTCCGGGGGTATATGCGGTGTTGGCAGAAATGGGAGTAGTAGATAAAGAAGAGGTAATAAAAACTTACCGGCAATTTAATTCTAATTTTGAAGGTCATGTTACTCGTCATGTTCCCGGAATATATTATGGTACTGGACCACTTGGTATTGGGGTATCAGTAGCCTCTGGACTTGCTTGGGCAGGAAAGAAAAATAAAGAAACAGCGAAAGTTTTTGGTGTTATGGGGGATGGGGAAATGCAGGAGGGGCAAGTACATGAAATGGCTCTATGGGCTGCTAAAGAGAAGCTAGATAACTTAGTTTTATTTGTAGATTACAACCGAGTACAACTAACAGATTCTTTAGAAAAAACTTTACCCATAGATGTTGTTGAATTTTTTAAGTCCAAGAATTGGAAAGTAATAGAAATTGACGGACATAATGATGAGCAAATCTGGGAAGCAATTCACGGGTCTTGTAAGAAAGGAAGACCCTTAGCCATTATTGGTAAAACAATTATGGGGAAAGGAATTCCTGGTATGGAAGAAGATGGAGAGAAATTAAGTTCTACTTGGCATGGCAAAGCTCCCAAGCCAGAACAGATAGATGAGATGTTAGGAAAGAAAGAGCTGTTAGTTACTGAAGAAGAGTTAAAAGTTTTGGAAGACTTTAGAAAGGAACGGAAATTTATTCCCCTTAAACCTTCTTTTGTGGAAAACCTTAAACCAATGAATTTAGATACGGGTGATCCAATTCTTTATGGTCTAGACGAAATAACAGATTGTCGTTCTGCTTACGGTAAAGCTTTATTAGACTTAGCGAAACGCAATAAAAATATTGTGGCTTCTACTGCAGACTTGGGAGGCTCAGTAATGACTAAATTTGTTGCTGCAGAACTACCAGACCAATTTATTGAATTTGGTATTGCCGAACAAAACATGGTTTCTGTTTCTGGGGGATTATCTTTACTGGATATTGTTCCTTTTTGTTCTACTTTTGGAGCTTTTATGACTTCCAGGGGGCGAGATCAGGCGAGGGTGAATGATATTAACCGAACGAATGTGAAGATGGTCTCTACCCACTGTGGACTTTCGGTGGGTGAGGATGGACCAACTCATCAAGCCATAGATGATATGGTTTCAATGTCAGCCTTACTTAATACTAACGTTATAGAGCCCGCCGATCCCAATCATTGTGATCGGATTATTCGGTATGTAGCTAGTCACTATGGTAATTTCTACGTCCGTATGGGACGAGCTAAATTACCAGCTCTAACAAAAGAAGATGGCTCGGTCTTTTTTGATGAAAACTACACTTACAAGTACGGCCAAACAGATATTTTGCGATCGGGGAGTGAAATAACAATTCTTGCTAGTGGGGCCTGTGTCCACGAGGCACTAAAAGCGCGAGATAAAGCAAAAAATCCTAATAAAATAGAAATAATAATTGTGAGTTCGAACAAAAAATTTGATCAAACTTTAGAAGACTCCATACGCCGAACGAAAAAAGTTGTTACCGTCGAAGATCATGGTGTTTATGGCGGACTAGGAATGTCGGTGGCTAATTTCTGTGTGGAAAAAGGAATTGAACTTCAGAAGTTTAAGTCTTTGGGGGTACGAGAGTACCAGTTGTCTGGAAAACCCGCAGAATTGTATCGGGCAGCGAGGATAGATAGTGAATCAATTCTTAAAGAGCTTAATTAGTTTTAAGGAGTTTTTATGTCCAGAAATAATTTCTGTCTGGCAGTTGAATTCTTTGCTTAGGAATTTGATAATCTCTTTATTAGCCAAACCTTTGGTAGGAGGGGCTTTGATATTCATCTTAATAGTTAATTCTTCCTCTATTCCTAAAACTTCAGTAAAGAAAGTTTTCGGACTATTTGGTTTTACTTTAATCCGGATATAAGAAATATCTTGGGAATCTAATTCTTTTCTGATGTTTTCTAGGAATTTAGAGGTGTCCATTATTAATCCAACATTTTTTCGACCAGAGTCAGTAAGACTTCTTCGGGAAGAAGGTCAGAGATTTTTACACTTCTATCGAAAACAAAGAAGGGGGTTTCGGTAACGTTGTATTTTCTTTTTCCCATGGCTTTATCCTGAGAAACCCTATTCCGAGCAGCTTTGTCGGATTCTAGACACATTCGGAATTCATTCATGTTTAACTCGGTCATTAGGGCTACTTCCCGAATGGTATCATCGTCATAAAAACCAAATTGGTTTTCAAAATAGTTGGTAAGGAATCCGTCGAATTTTCCCTGATTACGAGCACATTCTGCTGCTTCATGAATAGGACGATATCTAGTCTCTAAAGGAAAGTGTCTTCGGTCCACAAGAATTTTGTCGCCAAACTTATCTTCTAGTTTTTTGGTCACGGCAAAAGCGTCTAAACAATCTGGATTACCAAAATCAAAGAACATAGTTATTTTCAAAGGACCAACTCGTTCAGCAGAAAAAATATCATCTACCTTATCATGCTCAAAATCTCTACGGTCAGAAACACCAGAGTAATTACTGTTGCGTAATAGAAGTGTTGCGGTTCCAAAAACAATCACAACACCGAGAATAATTAGTAGTTTGCGCATGAATAAATTTAATTAGAGAAGTTAATTATTTACATTGTGCCAAAATTTTTGCGACCAAGCCAGTAAAAATGAAATGATAATCATAATTACACAGAGAAATTGACCAGTAGTAAGGATACCAACCATTCCATGTGGCTCTCGGAAAAATTCGATAGAAAAACGGAAAATTCCGTAGAGGAAGAAAAACATAGCGGTCAAAAAACCAGTCTTATTATTGTATTTTTTGAAGAAGAAAATGGTCAATATTAGAGCCATTATTAGATTTTTGCCAGCTTCATATAGCTGGCTGGGGTGACGGAGAAGGTTATCTATGTGTGGAAATATTATGCCCCATTCCTGATTGGTTACTCTGCCTACTAGTTCACCATTAATGAAATTACTGATTCTTCCCAAGCATAATGCTAGGGAGAGGGGAATTACTAAGGCGTCAAAAAGAGTTAGAAGAGGAATTTTGTTCTTTTTTGACCAAAAGAAAGCAAAAATAATAGCCCCAATTATTCCGCCATGAATGGACATGCCTCCCTGCCAGATCTTAATAATTTCGGTAGGGTTATCTAGGAAGATATGGGGACTATAAAAGAGGAAATGGCCAATTCGCCCCCCGATAACTCCAAAAAGAAAAATCCAAAAACAGAGAGTTTCCCAACTCTTTTTATCTAGTGATTTGTCTTTAAGAACTTTATTTTGGATTCTCCAACCAAGAAATAAAGTAATAAAGAAACCGAGAATGTATGATATTCCATACCAACGGACATCTAAGCCCATGAAGGAGAATGCAATCGGGTTTAAATTCCAGATCATTGAAGGTATTGGTATTTAGGAAGACTAATTAAGTTACGTAAAGGAATAACCTTATTATTCCAAATAGTAACTTCGTTGTTATAAACCTTTTGCAATTCTACTAATTTTTCGTCGATGAATTCTAAATCTGCTACAACATTAGATAACTTAGAATGTGGTTCAATTTTTCCCTCTTTTTCCATGAAAGAGAAATATTGGAATAGAATTTTAGAAACTTCTTTTTCTAATTGCATTCGTTCGGGGAGATTTTTTTTGAAAGACATTTCTTTGGCCTTTTCTCTTAGTGTTAGTATTTTAGTCAGGATATTTTCATCTAAAACTTGATCCCTTTTGGCAAAAGTATAGACCAAGGGGAGCATCATTTGTCTTTTAGATAGGAAGAAAACTAAGAATTTCTTTAACTTTTCTAAACGCATTTTCTCCCGATGGAAACTGTTCCAGATGAGTTTACAAATAGCGCTGATCACTATCAGCAAAAAAAACCAAGGTAAATATTCTGCACCTAAATCTTGCAGGTAAAGTAATAGATCGAAGCTTTCTGGGGAATTACTAAAACCACTAGGGAGGGGGCGGTCTAAGGCTTCATTCATTAGTATCAAAAAAATTCATGGAAGTTTCTACACTTTTTTCACCAAACAAGGTTTGGGTGGAACGAAAAAGAATTTCATCCCACTCGTAGTCAGAAACGAAGGAGTCGGTCTTAAAGCCAAAATGAGAACTTTTATTATTTTTAATGAACATTGGTAAATAAAGGATGAAAATCTATTGGATTCATTCTAGAATACTTTTGCTTATGAACCAAAATAATATAGACGGTGCCAACTTATTTAAAACCTATGACGATTTTCTGGCTCCTTTTGCCCAGAAAAATGCAACTTCACGGGGACGGAAACATCAAGAATTGCCAGATCCAGAAAGATTGCCCTTTCAAAGAGATCGTGGTCGTATCGTGCATACGAACTCTTTTCGTCGATTAAAAGGAAAGATGCAAGTAGTTCCTCCCCACAAAAGTGATCATTTTCGGAATCGTCTGAGTCATACCTTAGAAGTAGCACAAATTTCCCGAGATTTAGCTCGTTCTTTACGTCTCAATGAAGATTTGGCAGAAGCGGTGGCTTTAGCTCATGATTTGGGTCACACACCTTTTGGTCATTCTGGAGAGAAAGCCTTGGATCTTAAGATGAAGGAACAAGGATCTTTCTTTGAGCATAACCAGCAATCCCTCCGGATTGTAGAGATTTTTGAATCTCGTTACTTAGATTTTCCGGGATTAAATTTAAGTTTGGAAGTGCTGGAAGGCATCCAAAAACATGAAACCTTTTTTGATCGTTCCAGTGGTAATAAGATTTTTACCCCACATTTAGAAGCCCAACTAGTAGATATTGCCGATGAAATTGCCTACCTATCTGCTGACTTAGAAGATGGTTTGCGGGGAGAATTCTTTGCGATAGAAGATTTATTGGGATTGGAAATACCAGCTCAAGCGATAGAGGGGTTGCCACTGGAAGCTAGATCTCACCGACCGGCAATTATCAGAAGAATTATTAAGAACTTTCTCGCCAAAATTGTAGCAGATACTAAAGACAACTTGAACAAAAAAAGTGTTCAATCTTTACAAGATGTGCAAAACTCTAAAACCAAGATTGTCCGTTTTAATGAAGAGTGGTCGCAGGGATTTAAGCAGCTTCGTCAGTTTCTTTGGGATCGTTATTATTCTGCTCCAGAAATTTTAGCGGTTAATACTAAGGGACAGGAAATGATAGCCAGTATTTTTGATTTTCTCTTAATCCATCCCCAAAATATCCCGGATAATTTCATGAAGCAAGAAGATGTGGTTCGAAGAGTTTGTGATTATATTGCTGGTATGACCGATGAATTTGCAGAGAAATTTACTAAGGATCTTTGTTGATTATATTATAATATAATAGTGATTCTGTTTTTTCTTGCTTAAACTCTTTTTTTAAGCAGAATAACGACCGTAAATGGCCCATTTTGAAATTCAAGGCGGTGTAAAATTACACGGAGAGATAAGTATTTCTGGAGCAAAGAATGCTGCCTTGCCCATGCTTTGTGCCGCTCTACTTACTTCTGAAAAATGTGTGTTTAGGAATGTGCCTCGGATTGGAGATGTTGCCACATTGCTGGAAATTTTTCACGAAATTGGTGTGGAAATATCTGGCGATCCAGACTCCCAAATTGTGGAGGTGCAGGCCAAAGAAGTTGATTTAGAAAAGTTAAAGACTTGTGAGAAAGTTAGAAAACTCAGAGCCTCTCTTCTAGTATTGGGACCACTCCTTTCTCGTTTTGGAAGAGTGGAAATTTTCCAGCCAGGAGGGTGTATTTTGGGAGCACGGCCGAATTTTATCCACTTAGATGGTCTCAAAACTTTAGGAGCAGAACTTTTAAGGGAAGATGAAAAGATTGCCCTCAAATTTGAAGGTAAAAAGTTAGCGAATAGAAGAATATTACTATCTGAAGCATCTGTGACCGGAACAGAGAATCTAGCTATTTTTTTGGCAGGAAAAGGAGAGGAGTCAGAAATCTATTTTGCGGCTGCAGAACCGCATGTCCGAGCCACCTTGCAAATGCTTCAAAAGATGGGTGCAGATATTGAAGGAATAGGAACGCACTGCTTAAAGATCAAAGGAAATAAGAAACTTAAAGGAGGAACTTTTGATATTCCACCAGATGGATTACTAGTTGGGACTTATGCGATAGCTTCTACTTTGACTGGCGGAGAATTATTAATTCGTAATGTCGATCATAAGGAATTATTTTCTTTCTATGGAGCCTTAAAAAGAGTAGGGGGGAGGTTTGATATGGAAGACAGGGCGCTAAGAGTTTATCCAGCCAATAAATTGAGTGCTATTCCAAAATTACAAACAGCAATTTTCCCCGGTTTCTCTACGGACCTGCAATCTCCTTTTGGAGTTCTTTTGACGCAGTGCGAAGGAGATTCAGTGGTTTTTGAAACTCTTTTTGAAAACCGTTTAACCTATTTGCAAGAATTAAAGAAAATGGGTGCCAAAGTGGAAATATTAAATGCTCATCAGGCTAAAATTACTGGTCCGGTAAAGTTACAAGGAACAGAGATACAGAGTTGGGACTTACGGGCCGGAGCGGCCATGGTTTTGGCCGGACTAGTTGCTGAAGGTACAACAAAGGTAACTAACGTGGATTATATAGATCGTGGTTACGAACGTTTTCCGGAGAATTTAGAGAAGTTAGGGGCCAGAATTAAAAGAATTAAGTAGTTATTGAAAAAAATCCAAAAAATACTTGATATTTTATATTAAATTTTGTATAATATTTAATGTAATATTTAATATAATAAAAAATGCCTGTTATTATCCCAAAATCAGAATTTCAGAAAAATATAGGAAAAATTTCTCGCAATATGGAAGCCAAGCTTTATATCATTACTGATAATGGTAAAGCTGGTATGGCGGTTTTGCCTTATTTTGAAGAAGGTGATGATATAATTGCCAACTATCTGGAAAACTATGAGATGTGGGAAAATCGGGAGAAGCTTTGTAAAAAGTATCGCAAGGCCTCGAAGAGTGGGGAATCTGATTTTGTTATTTAGAATATGAATGTTTTTGTTTTTTCGCCTCCGGCTAAAAAAACTTTTGAGCATTTAGAATTGGATATTCAGCATCGTATTAAGACTAAACTTCAGTTTTTAAAAGAGCATCCGGATATTTTTTGCGTTATTCTTCCTCTTGCTCATTTTCCCCCGGCAACACATAAACTTAGAGTAGGGGATTATCGTTTGATTTTAGAAAAAGTGGCGGATGAAAGATTTTTAGTTTTGGATATCGGTCATCGTCGAGAAATTTATAAGTAGTTTTTTCTATTCGAAAGGATTTTTGTTTGACAAAAAATAAGAATTTCATACTCTCTGCGAGCTTTATAAACTAACATGGCACACAAAAAAGCCGGTGGATCGTCCAAAAATAATAGAGACTCGCAATCCAAAAGACGTGGAGTGAAACGTTTTGGTGGACAGCAAGTAGCGGCTGGAGAAATTATTGTGCGTCAAAAAGGAACTAAATTCCGTCCGGGAGAAAATGTTGGAATGGGAAAAGATTTTACTTTGTTTGCTGAAAAAACAGGTAAAGTTTCTTTTACTGAAAAAGCAGTTACCAGATTTGATGGACGCCGGTATGAAAAGAAGTTTGTGAACATTAAGACGGCGTAAATATCAGGAAATCTAGATTCATAAAAGGTGAGTTAAGCTTTTTTTGTATTTTGCAAAATCTATCTTCTCCGTCATAATTCCTATGATGGTACAAGAGTCGACGGCAAATTTAGATGATTTAATGCTCGGAAACGTGGGGGAGGAGGTTAGTGAATCAGATGAGCAATTTGCAGTTCGATTGGCTGCTGCGCAAGCTAAATTGGCCAAAATTGCCAAAGACGAAGGTCAAGCCAAGAACTTTGATGATAAACTAGCTAAGATTATTCCTCGTCTTTCTCCGCATACCTTGAAGCTAGTAGTTTTTCTGATTGACCACGATATTCCAAGTCTTACGGTTCTAGCCATTATTGCTTTAGAATCAGATGAAGCAGCTAAGATTTGTCACGGAGAGTTTTATAAATTTATTTCCGAACCAGCTGATTTCTCTACGGTAAAATTAGCCAAAAAGTTAGAAGAGAAGATGTCATTTTGGTGGACTTTTATTTTAGCTGCTAATCAGATATCTATGACCACAAAATTAGAAGAACTAAAGAAAAATGCCTCCTTTACAGAGTTTTTTTCTTTAGAAATTATTGAAATGGTGAAGAGGTTTATAGTCATAAATAAAGTAGAAGAATTTAATAAATTAGCTTTGGAGAAAGCTTTGGAGAAATATCAGAAAGATCTTTTCTAAATTGGAAAGAAATTATTTGTTATTTAATTTCTACCTCCACGTTTTTGATTTGTTCTCCATCAACTTCTTTAATTTGGAAAGATAAAGTTATTTCGTCGTTTTTTATTTCAATAGTTTCTTTGCTTACGGGAAAGTGTTCTAATTTTTTTAATAAGAAATAACTGACGCTACGGTTCTCTTCTGTAAGTTTCCAAGGGAAATTTTCAATCTTTAATTTCATCTTTTCTCTTAAAAAGTTTTCGATATGTTCTAGTTCTGTTTCTGCACTACAGATAATTTTATTCTTTCCAATACGACGAATTGAGAATTCTTCTCCATCCGATTCGTCACGAATTTCACCAAATATTTCTTCTAAGATGTCTTCTAGAGTGATAAGTCCAATAAGACCACCATATTCATCATAAATTAAGGCTAAGTGGGTTTTTTCTGCTTGAAAACTTTCTAGTAAAGTATCAATTTTAGTTGTTAGGGGGACACGTAAAGGTTGAAGGAGAGAGGTATTAGCTACTTTCTTGTTAGCAAAATTCCCCTGAGACATTTCTTTTAGCAGGGTTCTGACGGTGAGAATTCCAATGATTTCATCAAGATTTTGGTGGTAAATAGGAATACGGGAATAAGCTTCTTCGGAGATGTGTTTTAGGGATTCTTCTATAGGCGTATCATCTGGAAGAGCAAACATTTTTGATCGAGGGGTCATGATTTGTTCTACCGAATGTTGGTCAAATTCTAAGATTTTTTCGACTAATTTTTTTTCTCCAGTTTCTATCTTTCCTTCTTGTTCTGAAAGTTCTACGGCGGCCTTTAGTTCTTCCTCAGTTAAACTTCTTTTAATTTCACTATTTCCAGAAAATTTTCTCACTAGTAGGGATAAGGGAGTGACAACAGGGAAAAGAATGACTTGTAAGGAGTGCAGAATTGGAGCACAAAAAAGAGCAAATTTAATAGGATTACGGTGAGCTAAAGATTTAGGAGTAATTTCTCCAAATAGTAGAATTAAAAGAGTCATTACCCCGGTCACAATTCCAACAACCATTCCTGTTTTTTCCTCAAATCCTAATTTTATAGCGGTATTTATGGCAATAAGGGTTGCTAAAGATGCAGAAGCAATATTAACCACATTGTTCCCAACTAAAATTGTTACGAGTAGTCTGTTGGGTTTGGATTTGAGGAGTTCTAGTTTAGCAATGCGCTGTTTTTGTTTGCGGGAAGAAGTGTTTTTTCGCAGAGCGTGTATTTTTTCGGCACTTAAGGAAAAAAGAGCAATTTCTGCGCCAGAGAAAAAACCAGAAAGGATTAACAAGATGATTAATAAGATAATTTCATTCATTTTCCTGATTTTAATGTGTAAATCTGTGGAGTCAAAAACAAGTGAATAAGTATAAAATTACTTTGTCATTATAGAAAAAAATACCAAAAAATCTTTTGACAACTTACAATTTGGTGTACAATTTTACCGATGAAGTTAGTTATCTCCCAGGAGGCGCTTTTGGAAAGCTTAAAAATTGTCTCACGAGCCGTATCTGGTCAAAACACTTTACCAGTGCTTGGTAATATTTTAATCAAAGCTCAAGGTAAGAAAGTCTATTTTGCGGCTACTAATTTAGAAATATCTATTTCTACTTCTACTGAGGCCACTGTGAAAAATGAAGGAGCAATTACTGTACCGGCCAAAATTTTGACTTCGTATACTTCACTACTTGGTAAAGCAGAAGAAGTAGAGTTATCAGCCACAGCTGGTACTACCCTAGAGATTAAATCCAAGAGTTCTAAAACTAAAATTAAAGGAATTGCTGCCGATGAATTCCCAGCTATTGCCCGAGTAGAAGGTGGTACGAAGTTAGACCTAGACGGTAAAGAATTCCGAGAAGCGGTAAATGAGGTTGCCTTTGCTGCCCAAGAAAATTCTTCTAGGCCGATACTCTCAGGAGTATTCTTTAAAACAGAAAAAACAGAACTTAGAATGGCTGCTACCGACTCTTACCGTTTAAGTGAAAAGGTTTTGAAATTAAAAACTGCTACAGCAGAAACTTCTTGTGTGATTCCGGTGCGAGCTGTTTTTGAAGCAGATCGATTAGCCGGTAGTTCAGATGGTATCGGTGTGGCAATTTCAGAAAATCAAGTAATGTTTACTGTTAAAGGAACAGAGCTTACTTCTCGTCTAATTGAAGGACAATTTCCAGATTATCAGCAGATTATTCCCAAGAAAAGTTCTACTTCTGCAGAGATAGATCGAGAAGAATTCGAACTAGCGGTACGCAGAGTTTCTATTTTCGCCAAGGAAAATAACCAGCACATGAAGTTAGAGTTTCTGAATGACAATACTTTGACAGTTTCCACTGATGCCACAGAGATTGGAGAAGAAAAGACTACTATTGCAGTTAAGATAACTGGTAGTACTAACGTTATCGCTCTTAATGCCGATTACGTCTTGGATGTTTTAGGAGCTATGAATAGTGAAGATAAAATAAAAATGGAATTAGAAGGCAAGATGAATCCGGCGGTTATTAAACCAGTTAAAGGAAACAGTTTCATTCATCTGATCATGCCTCTTAAAATGTAGGAATTCCCGCTCGACCTCCCCCCTTTTCGAGCGGGAATTCTTCCATTCTAAGTAGTGGAACATAAATTTTTTGTGTGCAATTAATGACCGAAGCCGACAAACTTAAGTTGCCATTTCAACTTGATTTGGCAGAACAAATCGCTCTCCTAGAAGAAACCAAAAATTTGACCTTGGTAAATCTTGGTAATATGCCAGCCAAGTCTTTTGTTATATCCCAGATTTTAGCGAAGACCAATTTTCAAAACATCTTTTGGGCATCTACCGATGAAAAAGCTGACCAGATTTTCTCTTCGGCGGAGCTGTTTTTTGATGGACATGTCCATCTAGTTCCGGAAGTAGTTACTACGGCTAAATTTTACGAACTACGAGATCTACTAGCTGAAGAAAAAAATGTCTTGTTTCTTTTTGAAGATTTAGAAAAAGTTTTAGAACAAAATTTCCCTACCAAGGCAGATATCGAAGCAGATAAGATTGTGCTCAAGAAGGGTGAAAAGATTCAGATTTTTACCCTCTTTGAACAACTAGAGTCACTAGGATATCGTTCAGCAGAGGATCAGTTAATGAATTCGGGAGAGTTTGTCCGCAAAGGAGAAACTCTTTTTGTGTATCCAGAAAACTACCCCTGTCCGTTCCGGATAGTTCTCAATGGTAATCAAATAGAAGACATAGATGTTTTTATACAAGTTGAACAAAAAAAGTGTTCAATAGTTAATAAGAAAGATATTCTTAAGAATGGAGAGCTAGAGATTTACCCGGTCCGTTTTGATCGAGAACTTACGGGGAAGTTTGTCGATTTAATTGAAGGAACTAAGGATACCCTTTTTATTTCTGATGATCTAGATTCAGATCTTTGTCCAAATGGTGATTTCTTCCAAGTAAAATTCACTACTTTTCCAGGAGAAAATGAAAAGTTTTTTCATCTGAACTTCTTTTCTGTTTTGCCTTTCTATACCGTACCAGATTTTGTTTTAGATATTAAGGAGAGACTACGCAGAGGTTTTGACATTGTATTAATGACTAAGAAGTTTGACGAAATTACCCGTATTTTTCGAGAAGAGAATGTGATGTTTACGGAAAACTTAGAAGATAAGACTCCATCCACGGTTAAGATCGTCAAAGCAGAAAAAGATGTCTTCTTGCCTCATTCTTTCCAAAACAATACCAGAAATCTCTTCTTTTTGACGGATCGAGAAATATTTAAGTTTCAACGTTCTTCCCAACAAAAAAGAGCCGTAGCTGGTGTAAATCTAGACTTAATGACTTCCCTTAAACCAGGGAACTTTGTTGTGCATGTTGATCATGGATTGGCTAAGTTTGATGGTATTGTGCGTCGAGATTTAGGAGAAAATTTTGGGGGAGTAAGGGAATACTTGAAGTTAGAATATGCTGGGAATGATAAGCTTTTTGTGCCAGTAGAATCGGCAGAAAAAGTCACTAAGTTTATTGGTGATGAAGACCCAGTGTTACATAAGTTAGGATCTTCAGAATGGTCTAATGCTCAGAAGAAACTCAAAGTAGAGGCAGAACGAATTGCGAAAGACCTTCTCAAATTGTATGCCGCCAGAGAGATGGCCAAGGGGCATAAATTTGCGGAAGATGATGAAATGATGAAGGATTTTTGTGCTAGTTTTCCTTACGAACTAACTCCAGGACAAAGTCAAACTTGGTTCGATGTCCAACGAGACATGGAGTCAGAAAGAACTACAGATAGACTAGTTTGTGGAGATGTTGGATTCGGAAAAACAGAAATTGCCATGCGAGCAGCTTTTAAGTGTTTTCGGTCGGGAAAACAGGCGGCAATCCTAGCTCCTATTACGATTCTGGCAGAACAACACTTTCAATCCTTTAAGAAGCGTATTGCTGGTAAGGATTATAATGTCCGCATAGAATTACTTTCTAGATTTCAGTCACCAGCACAACAAAAAAAGATTGTCTCGGATATAGAACACGGACTGGTGGATATTGTTATTGGAACCCATCGTATCTTGTCAGAGGATATTAAATTCAAGAATTTAGGAGTTATTGTTATTGACGAAGAACAGCGGTTTGGGGTTAAACAGAAAGAGAAATTAAAAGAGTTACGGGCGGAAGTGGACATTATTACCATGACTGCTACTCCAATTCCAAGGACTCTTAATATGTCCCTTAATAAATTAAAGGATATTTCGACTATCACCACTCCTCCCCCGGGCAGATTACCAGTGGTGACGGAAGTCAGAAAATATAATCTTAATTTAATTAGAGAAAGAATTTTGTTGGAACTGGAAAGAAAGGGGCAAGTCTATTTCTTACATAATCAAGTGCAAACCATTGAAGCTCAAGCAGAACAAATGAGAGTTCTTATCCCAGAAGCTAGATTTATTGTCGCTCACGGACAGTTATCTCCCTCGGAACTAGAAGAACGAGTTAGGAAGTTTAAAAATGGAGAAGCAGATGTCTTAATTGCTTCGACTATCATTGAAAACGGGATAGATCTTCCCAACGCTAACACTTTACTAGTTAATAGAGCTGAGAAATTTGGTTTAGCACAGCTCTACCAATTAAGAGGACGAGTAGGACGATCTAGAACGCAAGCCTACGCCTATTTCTTGTACCACGGACAGAAGTTGGAGTTAGAGGCTAAAAAACGTCTCAGGGCGATTGTAGAAGCTTCAGAACTTGGTTCTGGATTCCAGATTGCGATGAGGGACCTAGAAATTAGGGGCGCGGGAGAAGTTCTGGGAGTTTCCCAGTCTGGAACAATTAAAACGGTTGGAGTTTCTCACTTTATGAGACTACTTAATAAAACAGTAGAAGAAATGAAGAGTGGGGAAGTAGCTACTGGTATCAAAGAAGAGGAAACAATTACGGTAGAGATTCCGTTATCTGCCTATATTCCTCCATCTTTCATTCCGAACTCAGAAGAAAAAATCCAGGTATATAAGGAATTAGCTTCCGCAGAAAACAGTAAAGCTTTGGATGAGTTTAGGCACGACTTACGAGAAGACTATGGAAGTTTGCCACGCGAAGTAGAAAACCTATGTAAGGTTATCTCACTCAAGATGTTACTGCGAGAAGTTAATATTTCTGGGGTAAAGATTCACCGTTCTACCCATAAAGATTATGAGATAGTACTACGGATGGGAGGAGAATTTACACCCGATCAAGTGTTCGGTCTGGTAAAAAACTCCAAAGAGAAATGGGTTATTACAGCCCAAGCACTAAAGCTTTCTCGTGAAAAACTACCCGTTACTTGGTATGAGGACTTAGTGAAAGAAATTGGGTATTTAAAACTACCAAAGAAGGTGGAAAAGAAAGATTGACAGGAATTTATTAGAAAATAAGATTTCATTGCAATGATTACTTTTGAAATAAAAAAAGACGGCACAGAGTTTCATGCTTGGAGTCCAGAATTACCGGGATGTCATACGCATGGAAGGACGGTGAAAGAAGCCCTACTAAACTTAAAAGATGCAGCAGGATTGTATTTAGAGACCGTTATGGAGGAATCAATTGCTAAACAAACTTTAGAAAGTGTTGCATGAAACCAAGGGAATTAGTTAAGTTGCTAGAGGAGAATAATTTCTTCTTTGTTCGTCAAACCGGTAGTCATGCTATCTATAAAAAATTTGGTCACAAGTTGATAATAGTTCCGATTCACAACCGAGATATTCCAACAGGAACCTTGAAGGCTATTTTGAAGGATGCTAGTTTGAAATAGTATATTATAATATACTATTTATTTCACTCCCAAATCCTTTCGCAATGCATGAATATGTCTAGCGGTGGTGGAATCCTTTCTTTTTAAGCCAGATATTTTCCTAATCCCATGCATAATTGTGGTGTGATTTTTACCACCAAAATCTTTGCCAATAGATTCGTGACTCATACGTAGGATGTCTTTGCAGAGGGTCCAGGCAATTTGTCTAGGGAAAACTATTCCTTGTTTACGGGAATTACCCAGTAGTTCTGTGGCTGGTACTTGGAAGTATTCACTAACGGCAGTAATGATTTCGTCTGGGCTTTTAGCAAAACCTGCTTTGGCTCCATCAGATGTTTCTAATTCTTCAGAAGGATTTAGTTTGCGGAACATTTTTCCTACAGATTGGATAGTAGGGGACATTTCTGATAGTTCTACTTCGGCTGAAATCTGATTCAGAATATTTTCTAGTTCCCGCAAACTCTTTCTGACATTTGCCGCAATAAATTCTTGGACATCATTAGGAAGAACAAGCTTTAGTTCTTTGGATTTTTCCTGGACGATGGCGAGTCTGGTTTCATATCCGGGCATTTGGACATCAACAGACAGTCCCCAGCCCATTCTACTCCGGAGACGGTCAGAAATTCCGACTAATTCGGAAGGTGGTCGGTCAGCAGAAAAGATAATCTGCTTGTTGAATTCGAAAAGATCATTAAAGGTATTAAATAACTCTTCCTGAGTTTTTTCTTTACCTTCAAAAAACTGGACGTCATCTAGAATAAGAGCATCTACCCGACGGTATTTCTTTCGTAATTCATCCCCCTTCCTATTTCGAATAGCATCTACGATTTCGTTAATAAATCTTTCAGAAGTGGTGTAAACCACAATAGCGTCTGGATTGCGACGGATAATCTCATTAGCTGTTCCCTGCAGGAGATGTGTTTTACCAAGTCCCACTCCACCATAAACAAAGAGGGGATTGTATTTCTTTTTTTCTTTAGAACCACTCTCTGTAACCGCCATGCAGGCAGCGTGAGCAAGTTTTGTTTCTTCTCCAACTACGAAATTTCCTAGAGTGAATTTAGAGTGCACAATGCGCGATTTTAAATCACCGGTTAGTTTTACATCTGGTTGATTAGGTAACTTCCGAGGAGCTTTTGCTTTTTCAAAAGCTTGGGGTGTAGCAGATGGTGAATCAGCTAAAGTAAGATCAACATTAAAAAAGATCTTATCTATTTCTGGCAAAATAGCTTTAATATTTTGCAGAATCATGCCGTGGTATTTAGTTTCTAACCAGTTCTTATTCATTTCGGTTGGACAGCTAAGTAGAACTGCTCCACCAGATATTTCTGAGATTCTGACCTTTTTGAACCAGGTATGAAACTCCATGCGCGAGATTTTCTCGGACATTCTAGTTAAAACGGCATCCCAGACTTGTACTTTGTCCATGAGATTAAAATTATTTCTTAAAAATTAAATCCCCCCGGTCAGGTCCTACACCAATTGCGCCAACTTTAGCACCAATGAATTTTTCGATGGCCAAAACATAGTTCTGGGCATTTTGTGGTAATTTGCTGAATTCAGATATGCCACTAAGATCTTCCTCCCAACCTGGAAAAGTTTCGTATTCGATACGCAATTTTTCGTTGGCTTTTCTAGTTGTTGGAACGGTAAAAAGCTCGGTGTCATCTAGGAAGTATCTTTGGGCAATTTTCAATTCCTTGAGTCCAGAAAGGACATCTAGTTTGGTAAGATTAATGGTATTGATACCATTAGTTTCTACAGCATTACGAACTACTACGGCATCAAACCAACCGCATCGTCTAGGTCTACCAGTTGTAGCGCCAAACTCTACGCCTTTTTTCTGTATATATTGTCCAATTTCATCTGTTATCTCTGATGGAAATGGTCCAGAACCAACTCTAGTGGTATAGGCTTTGGTAATTCCAATAACGTCGGAAATAGATTTTGGAGAAACTCCAAGTCCAGTACAAACACCACCCAAACAAATAGAACTGGAGGTGACAAAAGGATAAGTGCCGTGGTCGATATCTAGTTGTTGTCCTTGGGCTCCTTCAAAAAGTACTTTCTTGCCGTCTAGAATAGAATCGTTAAGGAATTTTCTAGTATCGGTTAGCAATGGTTTAATCATTTCCCGATAAGACATTAGTTCTTCTAATTCTTTGGTGGGATCAAGATTTAAGTCGAAGTTTTTACCATGGAAAGCACAGTTAAATTCCAGCTTCTCTTTTAACAGGTCTAGATCCAAAAGATCTTCACAACGAATACCAATACGGGCGAATTTGTCGGTATAAGCAGGACCAATTCCTCTTTGGGTAGTACCGACTTTTTTACTACCTTTACGTTCTTCTAAGGCGGCATCTATTTCTTTGTGATAGTTTAAAATTATATGAGCCCTGAGAGACAGTTTTACCCTAGAAGAAATTTCTAATCCCTTATCTTCTAGTAGTTTTATTTCTTTAGCGAGTTCCGCAATTTCTACCACAGTCCCATTCCCAATAACACCAATGGTGTTAGGGTGTAGCATGGCGGAAGGTAATAAATGGAAAATAAATTTGTCCCCATTTACTACAATTGTGTGTCCAGCATTTGCTCCTCCGGCACTCCGGCAAACGATATCAAAATGACTACTTAAAGCATCAACTAGTTTTCCTTTTCCTTCATCTCCCCATTGAGTTCCGAGTATTGCCACATTTTGACCAAGGGAAGCGAGAAAATCTTTCATTTTAACAGATTAAAAAGGGGGAAAACCGTGAGGGGTCAGCGAGGGCAAATCTAGAGGTTTTGCACCGGGGTGTCAATGAAAAAATGTGGAAAATTTTAGGGGAATGTTTATTATATTATAATATAATAAATCTAGTTTGGATTCTGAATAAAATTATACACTTTAGCTGTAAAATTGCGGAATTGATTTACGGTTTCTCCTAACCAGTGGTGAAAATAAAACCTATTACGGGTGGCAATGGTACCAAATTTTTGTTTCAAAAGAGAGCGTTCTTTTCTAGCTTGGTTTTCATTAATAATATTAATGAGTTTGGTTTTACTGACTCTGCTTATTTGGTTGGCTTTAGATTGGCACCACTGGTCCTGACTGTAGTTTTTGGACTTATCTAAATTTTCTCCACACTGGGTAAAAACTTTTTCACAGATATCTGCCAGACACTGTTCGTGTTGGCGGAAATCATAAATTCCTTTTTCGGCGATGAAGTTGGGGTTGGAGCCATTGTCTTGGTGAATAATATCTAAAACTTCGGATTGGAAACCATCGGCTTCATCCTTTAGAGCTTCGCTGGCTAGTAGTTCATAGCTACGGAAACTATTATTACAACGGTCGTCCTCATGGAAATTAGAAATAGAACGAGGGCAAAATAGTTTTGGGGCTTGAGTGAAAGCAAAAACTTCTCCACTCGTAAATAATATCAATCCTAACCATAGGAAAATTTTCATAATTGAATTCTAAAGCATGTTTTTAGGGGGAGCAAATTAGTAAGTATTACTTAACAATAAAAGCATCTATCTCGCTACGAGAAATTGGACAAAAAAGTTGCTCATGCACAATAATTTTGTTTCAATGAAAGGTGAATAAATTTTGTATTCTAGTTCACAAATATGAAACACTTTGGCTGGTCCACTTTCGTTGTTGGTCTAATGCTCTCTTCTGTTGTTGCCATTGCATTTGCTCTTAATGAAGAACAATGGGATGGTGATACGGGCGGTGACGATTTGGTCTTTCCGGGGGGAGTGCTTATTGATAATGTGACTTTGCCTTCTAATTTAGGAGATGACATTGGAACTAGTAAAGTATCTACTATTGGTACTGGTAGTGTTACGATATTTAATAGAACTAGATCGGGACTTGCTTTGAGTTTTCCAGGTGGGACAGATATCAGTGTGACGCGAGAATGGGATTCTGAAAGTCCTACTAATCTATGGTGGGAAGGAGTTCTTAGTGCTCCACAACCAGGCGAAAATCCTATTTATAATGGAGATAACATTTATTTCGATAAAGACGGACTTCATCCTAACAGTAGTATTCATGTCGTAAGCACTTTTGGTATGGGATTATCAAACGAAGAATACAAATTTTCTAATCCAGCCACCTTTAATTTCACCGGAATAAATGAAGCTCCTGGTAAAAAGATTTGGTATGCTATCAAGGAAACAGTTCCCCCAGGAGAAGCGGATGAGGCAGAATGGGAGATTCTTGAGGGAAATTTTTGCGTGGTTAAATCTGGTGGAATTTGTACGGTGGAATTAGATGCTTTAAATGCAATTACTTTTGTTCGAGAGATTTTTGGTCAGTGTCCGAGAACAGAAGGATCTGATACTACTATTAAGAATGGATTAACTAGTGGAGTGCCTTGGTGTGATGTTTCTTGTGATCGTGGGTACGAAATAGATTATGCAGAAATGAAGTGTGTTGCAAAGGAGGGATTTATTAACGAAGAGTTACTACCAGAAGAGCCAGAAGTTGTGGAAGAGGTTTACATGGAAGATGAGGGGGTTTTTGTGCCACCAGGATACTTCCGCTACACAGGAAGTGGTGAACAGTATAAAAAAACATCAACAAATGGATTAGTAGGGGAAGATCGATTAAGAGTTCAACGAACTAATGCGGCAGTACGTAAAACGATAGGGGATGATCAGCCAGAAGAAGTGGAAGTAGTAGATACCACCAAAGATAGTTTTATGGACTATTTGTGGCGGGTGAGAGATTTCTTTGGAGAACACTCTAACGTTGTTACCGTATCAGAAGAAGTAGAAACAGGAGAAATGATGGAGGAAGGAATGGAAGAGTCAGAAGTTCATTCTTCAGCTCCATTACTACCTAGTACCGGACCTGGTATTTTTGTAGGTCTGGCTGCGGTAGGCCTCGGTCTCATGGTTATTGGAGGCCGACGAAGACATTAATATCGACTTACAGTGGGAATTTGTGGGTTAAGATTGGGAAAACCGTGAGGGGTCGCGGTTTTTCCATATGGGGAGAAATTAGGTAAAAAATTTGACTTTTATCCCTTGTCTCATACAATCTGCGGGAATTTTTAGAGTTTTTAACGAAAAAATGAAAAAAGATATTCATCCCGAGTCCCAC
This sequence comes from Candidatus Altimarinota bacterium, assembly GCA_021734525.1. Classification (GTDB taxonomy): domain Bacteria; phylum Patescibacteriota; class Gracilibacteria; order UBA4473; family UBA4473; genus JAIPGU01. Next base: position 29,960 of record JAIPIW010000009.1, read on the forward strand.
CCCGTAATTTTCCGAGATGCTAGTGCTGGAGCAGACTTTGTTATGTGGTCAACACTTACATCTAAGGAAATAGAAAAAGTAAATGGTGTAGATCATTATGTAATTCACTTAGATATCTCTTCTGCTTCCCATCCATTCTTTACTGGAAAACAGAAGCTAGTAGATACTTCCGGACGAGTTGAGAAGTTCAAAGCTCAGATGGAAAGAGTTAAAAAAACTACTGCAAAATAAAATATGAAAAAAAGTTCTGCACTTGCGTATGGTAATTGGAAAAAACTTCTTATAGATGCTTTTCATTCCTATCCGGCTATTTGGTGGCGGATTTCGGCCATAAGCGTGCTGACTATGATCATGATTTTTGCTGGAACAGCCATTTTTTTACAGATTGGGCTCTTTTTCTTCAAAGAGAGTTTTGAAAATTTTATGGCTAACTTGCAGTACGGAGGTTCAATTATTAGTTTTACTTCAGTCTTATTCTTATTAGTGCTTTGGGCTCTATTTGTGGTGACATTCTCCATTAATGGTAAGATTGGGAATCTAATTACTATGCGGAATTACGTGCACAATAAGAAACAAAATCCTTTTAACATTTATTTTAAAGAAGCTTGGACTTATTTTTGGCGATACGTAGTGACTGGCTTACAAATGCTCTACTATATCCTTTGGCCAGTAGCTTTAGTGTTGGTAGTTGTTTTTGCTATTACTTACTTCTTGCCCATAGAATTAATTTCCACTATTGGATTTTTTCTGAGTGCAGTATTATTTATTTGGCGGGGACTAAAAGTATTTTTGTCTCAGCTGTTACTAGTAGAATTTAATAAGGATCCTAAAAAAAGTATTGAAGGAAGCATTAAAGCTGTCCAAGGTAATTGGTGGTCAGTACTACTTTTTCTACTGGGTTGCTTCTTCCTCATTAGTTTAGTAAGAGTCTTATTTATTGGACCAGCTATGATTTGGGAGGAAATAGAGACCCTAGTTAGTATTTTAGCTACCGTTGATTTCCTTTTTTCCTTTTTTGTTTTAGCCCCTTTGCTTATTAGTTTTATGTACTTATTCATGCTTCATCTTACTAAGTTAAAAAATATTAAATAATTAAATTAGAAAAAAATGTCTAAAAAACCCGTCCCTTCCAAAAAACAAGCCGTAAGTTCTACCAGATCTAGACACGGAGCCTATGTCCGTAAAGTACGAACTAAATTAGCTAATGCGAGTAGCTTGGATACTTGTCCTAAATGTAAGTCCACCAAAAAGCGTCATTTCGCTTGTCAGGAGTGTGGTACTTATAATGACCGGCAAGTTTTTGAACCGAAAAGCAAAAAATCTGCTGCTCCTATCCAAGAGATAGAAGCTTAATTCTCTTAAATATGGCTACTGATAAAAAAGCTCGACACGAAAGCCGCGTAACTGCTGTCAAAGTACTTTTTGCTTTTTTAGCGAGAGAAGAGAAAGTAGAACTCAAAGAGGTTATGGAGCATATAGTTTCCCTAGAAGAAAAGAAGAACGATGATTTTGCGGAATCTTTATTGCAGAATGCTATAGAGAATTTAGGGAAGATTAGGTTAATTATTAAGGCTTTTGCAGTGGAATTTGCTTTCGAAAAAATTGCCCCAATTAACCGAGCGGTACTTATTTTAGGGATCACAGAGCTAAAGTTCTTTGATACCCCTCCTATTGTGGTTATCAACGAATATATTGAGATTGCTAAGGCCTTTGGAGAAGAAAAATCAGCTTCGTTCGTGAACGGAGTTTTGGATAGTTTCCGGATAAATATTGGTAAACAAAGAGAAGAGGAACGGGAATGATCTTTGATTTTTATCCTAAAAAACGTTAAAAATAGAACAATGAAAAATTTTGAAGACTTATTTGGCAAGATCGGTTTTGGGATAAAAAATCAACAAATCTTGCTAGAAGCTTTTACGCATCGTTCCGCAGTTAATGAGAATTCTGACATTGCAGTTCACAACGAGAGACTGGAGTTTTTAGGAGATGCGGTATTAGAACTTATTGCCACAGAATTCCTGTACCAGAAGTTTCCAGATAAGCCAGAAGGGGAGTTAACCAATCTTCGTTCTGCTCTAGTTAAGGGAGATAATTTAGCAACAGTGGCTAGGAAACTTAATTTAGGAGAATTATTATTTATGTCGCACGGAGAAGCGAAATCTGGTGGGTCAGACAAAGACTATATTCTAGCTAACACGGTAGAGGCTTTTATTGGTGCTATCTATCTGGATTTAGGGATAGAAAAGGCCAAGGAATTCATTGAGAAGTGGATTTTGGTGGATTTAGAGGAGATTATAGAACAAGGGAAGCATATTGATGCCAAATCTGAATTCCAGGAGTTATCACAGGACGTATTAGGAATTACTCCTCACTACCAAGTTGTGTCAGAAGATGGACCAGACCACGAAAAGATTTTTGTTTTAGCGGCTTTCTTGGAAGAACAAAAAGTGGGAGAGGGGACTGGAGGATCTAAAAAAGAGGCTCAAGTGGCAGCAGCAGCAGATGCGCTAGTGCATAAGGAACAGTGGTTAAAACCATGATAGCAAAGGCCTTTGCTTTATTTACTGATGAAATACTCAAGAGAGAAGAGGGGGTATTTTGGTCAGAAGATAGTGGTGATGGGAAAATAAGATGGATTTTTGGGTGGGGAAAGAAAGTTAGAGCAGATTTTGAGAAGGGTCCTTTTCCATTTTTTTCCATTACTTCTTTTTTAGGAGAAGAAAATCAGTTCTGGCATTTTGAGAACTACATTAGTAGTGATGACGGTGCACAAAATGGGGATAAAAGTTTTCCGCAAAGTTTGCAGAATTTACGTATTTTTTCCACAGAAAATAGCTTAAAATCCATTTCTAATGAGGATAAAGACAGTTTTTGTCAGAAGGTAGAACAGGTTAGACACTTAGCAGAGGAAGGAGAAATATGGGTTCTCAATCTTGCCCAAGAACTTAGCGGAAAAGTAGAAGATGAAAAAATATTATTAAGCGCCTTTTGGCGGTTTTTGAAGTCTAAGAAAAGACATGCGGGTGGTGTGGTTTGGACTAATGAACAAAAATTTTGTTCATTTTCTCCAGAGGTTTTTCTAATTCAAGATGGGAATATTTTGTCTACTTTTCCAATTAAGGGAACAGGAACGAAAGAGTATTTAGAAGATAGTCAGAAAGAGATTGCAGAACTTTCTATGGTTACTGATCTTCTCCGTAATGATTTGGGGCAAATAGCCAAACGTGTTTGGGTAGAAAATGAGAGGGTGTTGGTGGATAGAGGTACTCATTATGATGCCCAAGCGCAGATATTTGCCGAACTTCCCGATGCAATTCTTACTTGGGAAGATTATAGGAAGTTATTACCTGCCGGTTCTATTTCTGGAGCTCCCAAGAAAAGAGTGGTAGAAAATATCCTCTCTCTAGAGGGTTTTGCGAGAAAATGGTACACAGGTACCTTTGGAGTGAAATTTTCGCCGCAAAACGCCATTTTTAACATTTTGATTAGAACCTTGTTTTTAGAAGACCATAAATGGCGGTTTCCAGTGGGAGCAGGAATTACTTTTGAATCTGATCCACTTTCCGAATGGCAGGAGACCTTGCAAAAAGCAGTTATTTTGCGAGAATGTTTATGAAGACTTTGTATTATATTATAATATAATGAAACGAGTTGCTTTTGTGATTATCTTTCTCTTGTTGTTAGACCAAATCAGCAAGATTATGGCGCGGATGTTTTTTACGGTAGATAGGGAAACACTGGCACCCTTTCAATTCGAATTTACAGAAAACACTGGAATTGCTTTTTCTATTCCCTTTCCACCTTTTCTACTGATTTTACTTACTTTGGTGATTTTAGGTATTTTAAGTTGGGCGATGATTAAAGAATCTCTGTTGGAATGGGAAGAAGTAGGAGTGGTCTTTATTTTCTCTGGAGCATTGGGGAATTTAATAGATCGAGTATTTTTAGGTTCAGTAACAGATTTTATCAAGATCCTTGGCTTTCCGATCTTTAACTTTGCAGACATTTGGATTACTGCGGGGATTGTAATTCTGTTGTGGTACGAATTACTGGTTAAAAGGAAATTGAAGAAATGAAAAACTCCCTTTTCTGGGAGTCTTAATTTGTTATGTAGATTTAAACTATTTCTTCTTAGTGGTTTTCTTTGGAGCAGCTTTTTTGGTCTCCTTTTTGACTGGTGCTGGTTTATTTTCTTTCTTTGTAGTTGGTTTAACAGAAGTAGCTTTCACTTTAGAAACACCGCTTTTAGCAATTAGCTTAGATAAATTAGATTTCTTTCTGGCACCGTTGTTAGCGTGAATAAGATTCTTTTTTACTGCTAAATCAATAGCTTTCTGTACTTGTGGAAAAATCTTAGCAGCTTCTTCTATTTTCTTTTCTTTCACTAGAGCTAAAAATTCTTTGATTAAAACCTTGAACTGATTTTTAGAGATTAGATTACGTTGGGTCTGACGCTTAGTCTTACGTACTCTTTTGATAGCTGACTTAATAATAGGCATGAGATTTTAGTGAAATGAAGAATATTTTCAGGCGGAAAGGTACGTATTTTGTTTTGAAAGTCAAGTTTGACTTTTTAAAAGGCAATCTGTAAAACAGATCCGCTTTTTAGGGCGGTTAGCTCAGCTGGCTAGAGCGCCTGCTTGACTTGCAGGAGGCCACAGGTTCGAGTCCTGTACCGCCCACCATGAAATATTACAAAGTTATTTTGCGCTACTTTAAGGTTTTAATTTAGATAAAGAAAGCATTAGAAAAAAAATTGGCGCATAAAATAAAAGAGAAGGGGGCCTTAGGTATTTCTCCGTTCGGGACCCTTCTCGTCTTTACTTACTTATAGTAATAGATAACTATCTATTTGGTGTCAAATTTTTTATTCAGAAGTTTCCACAAAAACGCCAACAGGATGTCCAGAGAGTTGTTTTTTAGGAGGATTACCAATTTCAATACGGGTGTTTTTTCTGTTATGTTTTTCAACAAAATCATCAGCGCTTGTTCCTGTAACATGATAAATAAGAGGGGTGAATTCCCCTGTATCAGGCTCAGGTTTGCTGAGATTTTGGGTAGCATGGAATCCTTCTGTTTCGTTAGATTCAAAACTAATGTTATCAATCATAATTGCGTTTGCTCGACCATTTTTTTGTAATGCCAGAGCTCCTTCAGGGGTGAGACCAGGTCTGTTTTTCTGAATTAAAGTGAGTCTTTCGTAATCAGGAAATCCTCTTTTATCTGTAATTTTAAGTACTTCTTCCATAAGTTTTGTACGAAAGAGAATAATATGTCCTTCTACGGAACTTACTTCTTGATTCTTAAGTAGCTCTAGTATTTCTTCTACTCCATATTGAACATCCTTTATTAAATCAAGAATAAGAAGAGGTCCACGGAGTTTAGTTCGGTCGACAGTATCTAAATTTAATTTTCCACAGTTGTTATCAAATGCTTTGGGGGTAAGTAAAGCGGTGCCGTTAAACCCAAAAATTTTGATATCTGCACTTTGTTCGTGACTTGCTTCCCCAGTTTCAGGGTTTGTAAAGGGAATCTCTGTAAGAGCATCAGGACGATTAGTTTCTTTTCCATCAAAGAAACGGGGAGTGACTATGGTTGGTACGTGATCAATAGAGAATTCGTCTGGTGATACAGTGAGGTTTTTCTCCGGAAACATGATATAAGGATTAGTATTTTTTAACGTTCCTTGAAAAATCCCCGGGTCTACTGACCCGTGGGATGTAGCGCTTCCAAAATCTGTGGTAAAGTTTGGACATGAAATGTAAAAAACAAACACATTGTGTTTATGTGTGCGATTACCACATAGTAATC
>JAIPIW010000010.1 GCA_021734525.1 Candidatus Altimarinota bacterium
TATTATTTATCCATGAAACATGATTAACAAGTCAAAAAATCCAAAACTTGACAATAAGTGGAAAAAAAAGTTTGACAATCTTTTATTTTATCATTAAAGTTTCTTGTGATTTTCAATGCATCTTGTTATTATCTATTTATCTAAAAAATTTTCCCTCAAAAAATGAATACTTCTGCCTCAGATCAAATCAATTTCTCTGAACTGATGAATAGACTTCTTGGCCTTTTAACTGAAAAGGAGAAGAATATTATTGAACGGAGATTTCCTTTGGGGGACTATCCACGAGAAACTTTGGATAAGATTGGGAAAAGTTATTCTATCACCAGAGAAAGGGTTAGACAGATAGAAGCCGTAGCAATTAAGAAATTAGCTCGTATTTCTATGGATCCTTCCATGCGAAGAATTCATGATCTAGCTTATTCTATTCTGGCTGGTCATGGCAACGTGATGTCAGAGGATTTGTTAGTTTCTGAAATGCTTAAGGCTTTGGAAAGTACTAGCAAGATTGATGGTAACGCTATGAAATTAGCGATGAGAGTTTCTGACAAACTTATTAAACAAGAAAAAAATCAATTCTTCCGTCCTTTTTGGAGAGTAAAGGATTTAGATCTACAAGAAGTAAGAAATACTGGAGACGACATTCATAAAGCAATGAAGAAAAAGAGAGAACCAATGGGATTGGATGAGTTGACTAGTAAATTATCTCACCGATCACCAGAAATGATTTCTTCTTTGCTTAATGTTTACTGGGAATTCATGCAGGTAGATGATGGTTGGGGACTCAAGTCTTGGCGGTTTATTAATCCTCGTTCTATCAAGGACAAGATTTTAATCAGTCTCAAGAACATTGAAAAACCATTGCACTTCACTGACATCATTAAACATGTCTTACAAGACTTTGAATCTAAGAAAAGAGTTACTCCACAAGCAATTCACAACGAATTAATTCGTCACGAAGAATTTGTATTGGTGGGACGTGGTCTTTATGGATTGAAAGAATGGGGACTAGCTTCTGGAACAGTATGTGACGTTATTAAGTCTGTACTTATTGAGAATGGCGCTCCAATGAAGAGACAAGAAATTATCGAAGCAGTTCTTAATAAAAGAGAAATTAGATTAGGAACTATCTCTCTCAACTTACAGAAATATCCTTTCTTTAAGAGAGTTGGGCGAGCTGTCTATGAATACGATCAGGCGCTAGATAATGTTCCTAGACGCAAAAGAGGGCGTAAGCCTAAGAACGTCTAATAGTCTTAAATTAACTTTTCTCTTTAGTATCCAGAAGTGGTAATTGACTGGAGTTTTTAAATTTACTCTCTATTTTTGTTACCGCTCCATCATGACCAATAAGATAATCGTCTAGAGATCCTTCACTTCCCACTCGTTTAATAATTTTGAGCAATCCTTTTACTAGCTCTTCGGGGTTATCTGAAAAAATCATACGATCAGTTACTTCTCGGTGACAAAAGCGAAGGATGTCTTTGATGTGATCAGCCACACCATCGTGTCCAGTTAATACTCCAATAGGTTTTCCTTCATCATAAGCAACGGTAAATTCGTTTAAAGTTCCAGTTCCTCCTGGCAGAATAATAACTCCTTCAGCAGATCGGATATTAATAATGTCTCGCATCATCAGTCCCACCCCTGTAAATAGGAAATTGTCGTAATGTTCTATGGGGGAACGATATTTTTCTAGGTGAGACTCTAAAGATATAGCCGGAGATACTCCATAAGTTTCACCTCCTGCTTCTTTGGCTCCTTGGGCTGCTTCATCAGGTAGTCCTGGACAAGCTCCGTTTCCTAGAATACAACCGCGTTTTGCAATTTGACGACCAATTTCTCTGGATGCTGCTACAATTTTCTTGTTATGCATTAGATATCCAGAAGCAGATCCCATGACGCCGATGGTTAGCTTATAATTCGGTAGGTGTTTGAAAATATTTCCCATGATGTATATATAAATTATTAGGTATGACGAAGTAAGTTACCGGTTTGGAAATGTAATTGTTTCCGGTGAAATAAATTTAGAACCCAGAAAAAGAGTCCTAGTAAAAAGACAATCATTAAGGTTACTTTACCAAATTCTAGCAAAGAATTGAAGATAGCGTGGACGAACATAGCTAAGATCATTCCTTCCAGCATCTTTTCTTCATGGAAAAGGGTGGCGCCCTTAAGGTGAAGAATTTGGTGTAGTTTTTGGATAATTGGATGCCTGTGTTCCAAAACCTCCTGTTGATAGATTTCTCGGGAGAAACGGGCAATCCCATAGAAGTATCCCAAAATAGCAGAGAAGCAAACATGAGCCATAACAGACACAGTGGATCTAAGCACAAAGAAGATTGAGAGCTGTTGAATATTACTATCTGCTATCTTGGAGAAGTTATGGAAGTAAACGATATTTTCTACAAAAGCAAATCCTAAGGCGATAATAATAGCGAAGGATAGCGCATCATCTACCGACTGAATCTTCTCTTCGTCGGAGAAGCGTAAGACGAGATGTTTTACAAACTCTTCTAGCATTCCTACGACGACAAAGAACCATATTTTTTGGTTTACGGAGAAAGATAAGAAGTAAGCAATAACTCCACAAAGTATTCCTACCGTGATGAAAAACAGAGGACTCTCGATAGCTTTCTTGGTTTTTCTCTTAAAGATTGCAAAGGTGTTATCTCCGGTAAAAACCTCCAGAATAAACATCATGATGGCAATGAAGGCAAAAAGACCCATCCCCACTAAGGCGTGCATAGAGATATAAGCCAAAAAACGTGGAAGGTCTGGAAATTGGACTAAGTCAGCCAAGTACTGAAAGAGATTGATATGTTGGAAGTATAAGACTGCCGTATCCCAGTATTTCTCGTAGAGTTTAATGGGAATAACGGCAAGCATTCCTGCTAAAAAGGTGAGGGTCACATACAGCTTTTTTTCATGATTCTTTTTCTGAAAGAAATAAATCCAACCTAAAATAGGGATGAGGCTCATTCCTACGTACAATACGAAGTTTGTAGAGGCTAGAAAACTAATAATTTCTTTCATTACTTTTTGTGCGAAATCCCTTTATTTTAACATAAATTTAAGGAAAATGCAAAACAAAAAAGCAATTATTCTAAAAACCTAGACAGATGATTATAGGTATTTAACTAGCTTTCCTTTCTTACCACTTGTGGTTGATCTAATTGCCAATTAACCAAGCGTTGTTGGAAAATACCAAAGATAGTTGAAGTTAACCAGTAGATACCAACCCCTGCTGGAAAGGAAGTGACAAACATAGCAATCATGATGGGCATCATCCAAAGCATGACCTTATTCATCTGTTGCATTTGACCAGCCGGTCCGTCCTTTTTTACAACTGGTTTGTCAGAGTTTTTGTTGGCTCTTTTTTTAGCGGAAATAAAGGACAACTTTATGGCTATCCATTGCATTAATCCGACAAGGACCGCTAGTACGATAGGGCCGTTATAATCTAGATTAAGTCCAAAAAATGCAGAATTTACCACCGATAAATCTACTCCTTGTTGGAAGGAGTAAAGCAGATAGTTTAAGTGAGGAGAAAGACCATCCCGGACGATATAGTAAATTCCTAGCAAGAAGGGCATTTGGAACATGATTGGTAGGCAAGAGCCCATCGGATTAATCTTGTGAGTTTTATACAATTCCATTGTTTTCATGGCCATCATCTGCTGATTCTTGCCGTACTGTTGTTTAAGCTCTTCTAGTTTAGGTTGCAGTTTCTGCATCTCTCGTTGGGAACGCATTGATTTTTGGTTGGGGACGAACAAGGCAATTCTGACTAAGATAGTTAGAATGATAATGGCCCAACCAAAAGGATGTCCTGGTAGTTTATTTGTTAAAAACACCAGAATATTAAAAAGCGGTTTAGAGATAATAGCTCGGAAAAGCTGTCTGAAGACGCCGGGACTTTTGATTTCTATTGGTAATGACAAGACTGTTTCAATATTTTCTTCCTGTTCGAAATTCATTTCTAGCTGGTATTTTCCTGGTTCGGAAAAAAGATCAAGATTAAAGTCCTTCATTCCAAAGGTGATTTTGCTACCGGGTTCTAATTCGAAAGAGGAAACAGATTTACCATTACAATTTTCAAAAGCGTTTTCTGAAATATTAAATTGATTATCATTAGCTAGACGAAGCACTTTTAAACTACCTGGATTTTCACAGGGGGAAGGGAAGGTGATCTTCTCATCTAGTTTATTTTCTACTTTAAAGGCAATCAGATTGCCAATAACCATGGATTTTTTTATGGGAGTAATTATTACTTGAGATTCACTGGGTAAATGAGATTGGTCTTTTTTGCCGAAGAACTTTTCTATTCCTAATATTACTAGATAGAAAATGGCAAACCAGATTAAGAAACTCTTGATAAAGTCTTTGAATTTATTCATGTTTTTTCTTCAGAAATTTAAGTAAGTCTTTAATAGCTTTTTCGAACTCTATTAAATTTTCCAAGATTTCAGGGCCTTTGTAAAGACAAATGATATTTTTATCATGAAGATGAGGTAGTAGATTGAGCCGCATAGCTTCATAAAGTTGGCGACGAATTCTGATTCGTTGCGTCGCTTTTTTAGCTGTTTTTTTACTAACTACTACCGCTAAATGCGGATTATATTTTTCTTCGGAAATTAAAAACATGAATGCCCCAGATCTAAATCTGGTCGATCGTCGGAAACAACGATCAAAAAGTTTTTTACTGAAACGAGACAATTTAGAGATCATAAAAAAAAATCTCCTTGATTGAAGATTGAAGAGAGGGAAATGTCAATGAATTTAAGTCCAAGGTTTTTCTTTAGATCCGACACTAAGAAGCTTTCTTCCCTTATTTCTTCGACTAGCAATAACTCTACGACCGGTAGCAGTTCTCATGCGAGAACGGAATCCGTGTGTGCGTAATCTTTTGCGCCAACGTCTTTTAGAAAGCATCTTTAGTATTTAAACTGCGCGCAGAGTGTAAGGAGAGGGACCATTTTGTCAAATTCTTTTTAGAGAATTTCTATTATTATGTTTTTGTATCGTAATAATTAGAATTGATTTTTTAAAAAAAGCCTTCAAAATTTGTCCATCTTAATTACTAACAAACCCCATGCTTACCAAAAAACCGTATCAGAATTTTTTAGATAATCTACATAAGGCTTCTAGTACCATGAAACTTTCTGGTCAGGCCTTGGCTCGTTTAGAAGAACCGGAAAGTATTAATAACTTTCAGGTGGAATTTGAATTAGATTCTGGTCAGAAGGAATGTGTGGCTGGATATAGAGTACAACATAATTCTGCGCGGGGTCCTTACAAGGGAGGAATAAGGTTTCATCCAGAAGCAGATTTAGATGAAGTAAAAGCTCTTGCGGCTCTGATGTCTCTGAAGTGCTCGGTAGTAAATATTCCCATGGGTGGAGGGAAAGGAGGTATTACGGTTGATCCTAAAAAATTATCTAAAACAGAATTAGAAAGAATGAGTCGATCCTACTTTAGGATTGGAACGGAAAAGGGGGTATTTGGAGTTCATAAAGATATCCCTGCTCCAGACGTTTATACTAATCCACAAATTATGGCTTGGATGTTAGACGAACATGAACAAGTCCTTGGTTACAAATCTCCTGGAGTGATAACTGGTAAGCCATTAGAGTTAGGAGGATCACTAGGAAGGAACTATTCTACCAGCCAAGGAGGATTTTATGTTCTCAAAAAATATTTAGATTCTATTGGAAAGAAATTAGAAGATACCACTATTGCTTTACAAGGATTTGGTAACGCTGGTGCTTATTTTGCGGAAATTGCACACAAGTCTGGTTGCAAGATTGTAGCGGCATCAGATTCCAAAGGGGGTATTTTGCGTAGTAAGGGTTACTTTGAAGCAAAAAAACTTAATGATTATAAAAAAGAAACAGGATCTTTACGAGGGAACTTCTGTCAGGGGGAAGTTTGCGATCTGGAAAAGATGAAACGAGAGGAAGTACGGGAGGTTTCTAATGAGGAATTATTAGAGCTAGATGTAGATGTCTTAGTATTGGCAGCATTAGATGGTGTTGTTCACGCAGAAAATGCTAGTAACATTAAGGCTAAAGCAATTTTAGAACTGGCTAATGGTCCGGTTATTGCGGAAGCAGATGATATTTTAGAAAAGAAAGGAATAGACGTCTTACCAGATATTCTAGCTAATGCCGGAGGAGTAACTGTTTCTTATTTTGAATGGGTTCAGAATCGTTCTGGAGATGTTTGGGAAGAAAACTATGTTAACGAAAAATTAAAGAAAGTAATGGAAAATGCTTTTGATGATCTTACTAAGATAAAAGAAGAATATAAGGTTTCTTATCGTCAGGCAGCTTTTATTTTAGGACTAGAAAGAATTGTGCGGGCGATGGAATTACGGGGACAGATTTAAAGTAATAGTTAATTAAGAAACTTTATTCGTAGTGTTTGGAAATATAGAGAAGAACGGGAATTTCGTTTTCAAAAGTAAAAATAATTCTAAATTGCCTATTAACCCTAAAAGAATATTTCTCGTAATGAGCTGGTTTTAGTTTCTTTGTGTGTAAGGAAGGGTAAGTTTGGTCTTGAATAAAAAAATCAAGTTGTTTTTCAATTTGTGAAGAAAGATGTTTTAAGCGTTTAACATCTTTTTTTAAATCGTCCTGTAAAAATTATCTTAGGCATTTCTTCATCACCTCTTTCGCAGAAGAGGCTTTAAATACATTCCCTTTTTTTAAGTCATCTAGGGCTTCATTTTCTACTTTTGCCTCCAAAACGGGAAGTACTTTTGGTTCGATGGTAACGTAGATTTCAATTAATTCTTCCTGACTAGCGTTTTTGATAATGCTTTGTAATGTTGGCATGTTTTAAGTATAAAAAAGTTCTTTTAAAAGGCAAATTTAAGGGATTTAGATTAGATTATTTCCCCTCCTCCTAGACAGACATCTTTGTCGTAAAAAATCACAGACTGACCGGGCGTAATGGCTCGAATAGGTTTCTGAAATTTTACCTGAACAATTTCTTTAGTAACTTCCACTTCACAAGGAATAACTTCACCTCGGTAACGAATTTTAGCTTCACAAGAAAATTTCTTGCTAGGAGGATTCCCTGCAATCCAGTTTATGTTTTGAGCGGTAAGATTTGGTTTTAGTAATTTGTTTTCGTCTTGAGAAACAAATACTTCATTGGTGTTGAAGTTTTTATCCACCACAAACCAAGGAGCTTCTGAAAAGTTTTTTACTCCTCCAATGCCTAAGTTTTTACGTTGACCAAAAGTGTAGAAGATAGCGCCATCATGTTGTCCAATAACTTTTTTGGTATCTACTTCGACAAAATTACCGGGTTTTTTCGCAAAGTGTTCTTTGAGAAAATTTTCGAATTTAGCACCTTTGATAAAACAAACATCAGTGGAGCTTTTTTTCTCATGGTTTTTGAGACCAATACTTTTAGCTATTTTCCTCACTTCTGGTTTTGTGATATCTGACAAGGGGAAAAGAGTCCTACTAAATTGCTCCTGATTCAGATGGTGTAAGAAATAAGTCTGATCGTTATTTTTGTCTTTAGGAATACTTAATTCAAATTTTTTGGTTTTTTCATTCCACTCGTTTTTGACGTAGTGACCGGTAGCAACAAAATCCGCTTGGAGTTTTTTTACAGCAAATTCTAGTAAATGACCAAACTTAAAGACCTTGTTGCAGCGTACACAAGGGGTAGGGGTTTTGCCAGATTTTAGTTCTTGTAAGAAATGCTGAAATACTTGGCCATGAAAAAAATCAGAAAAACTAAAGAATTCTAGTTTTACTCCTAAGTGTTTAGCGGCCATTTCTGCCCATTTTCGTTCTGGGTTTTTTTCAAAACTTTCAAAAAAAAGACCAATTACTTCATACCCTTTTTCCAGTAATAAGTAAGCAGCGATAGAACTATCTACACCTCCTGACATTCCTACCACCACTCTTTTTTTAGAGGTCATTTTAAAGATAGGGTAGGATGACCATAGCAGCCATAGCGGCGATAGTAATCCAGATGACAATTTTGAGTCCGAGAGATTTTTTAGCCATTATATTATAATATAATTAATTATTTTTGGGCGGCGGATATTTTGGCGGGAGTAAGAATTAAGTTATTAAATTTCCAACCAGGTTCTAAAGTCTCAACAACAGTTCCAGGAGTTCCACTAGCAGTAGCTAAGACTTCATGTTCTTCTGGGTCTACAGAATCCCCTTTTTTTGGAGTTATTTTTTGGAGTCCTTTTTTTTCTAGTTCCAGGAAGAAATTATCTACAACTTTTTTTAGATCAGCATCTTTTGAATGTTCTACACCTAGTTTTAATTCCAAAAATCTTGGTAAGATTTGCTTCAGAAATTCGGCTATACCAAAAGAAACCCAGTTTTTTTTATTTTCCGCTTCTCGACGTTGGAAGTTTTCTAGATCCGCCAAGGCTCTTAATTTAGAACCATTAGCGAGTTCTAAATCTGTTTGTAATAATTCCAACTGTTCTTCTAGTTCCGCAATTCTTTGTAGTTGAGGATCTTTTTTCATCAGGATAGATTTTGACAATTTCTGCTTAAAATGCAACACTTCAGCGCTTTTTATAGATATTAGTAATAATAAAATGCTTGGAATTACGGATTTAAAGATCGGCACAAAACTACAATTAGACGGAGAACCATATGTAGTAACTTGGAACCAACACAGCAAACAAGCACGAGGTGGGGGAGTTATGAAAGTAAAGATTAGGAATTTAGCTACAGGATCTGTGTTAGATAGAACATTCCAAGGAGCAGATAAAATAGAACCGGCAGATATTAGTTTCCGTCGGGCGCAATTTCTTTATGCCCAAGGTGATGAATATCAGTTTATGGATCAAGAAACCTATGAAACAATAGTTCTTGATAAATCTAAATTAGGAGATGCCCCCGACTACCTAACAGACGGTATAGATGTAGATTTGCTTTATTTTGATCAGAATCCAATCAATATCCAGCTTCAACCGAAGATGACCTTTGTGGTAACTCAAACTGACCCAGGTGTCCAAGGAGATCGTGCCCAGGGAGGAACAAAACCAGCAACAATTGAAACGGGTAAAATAGTTAGAGTACCGTTGTTTGTCGCTATTGGAGATAAAATAGTAGTGAATACTGATAGTGGTGAATACGTTGAAAGAGCTAAATGATAGAACTAAAAATGATTGCTCATTCTGGTGCAATCGTTGATAATCAAGGTAATGGAGATTGCTTTGACGTGGAATTTGGTCATCTTAATTATTTTTGTAGTTCTGTTTGCCTATAACTTTTTGTTGGGACAAAACGCAACGATAAAGCTTATTATTTCCATTTATATCGCTATACTAACTGCCGATGGCGTAGCCAGAATTCTTAAGGATTTTGTTTTAGATCAATCCCCCGGTTTCCAGCAACTTATTGGAAATAGTGAAGCAGAGATTTTTACTGGAATTAGACTAATCTTATTTCTAGCAGCTATAGTAATTTTTGTGGTCAAAGGAGCCTTCCATATTTCCATAGAGAAACATGACCACTGGATGCTACGCATGGTTATTCACACTGTTTTTGCAGCTTTATCTGCGGCTTTATTTTTAGCTACAGTTTTAATCTACCTGTCTGGAAACTCTTTTGTAGAGGGATTGATGGTTGCTAAAGAAGTAAATATTTATGAAGAATCCTTGCTGGCGCAAGTTCTTATTAATTATTATCAGTTCTGGTTCTCTTTGCCAGCAATTGCTTTTCTGGTTAGCAGTTTTCTTTTTGATGGCAAAGAAGAAGAGGATTAAATAATTTTTTTCCGTTTAAGCCAGCCGATTAAAAAACCTAAGGCTATAATAAATAGAGCCACTAATATCCAGCCTATTGCCCAAAAGGCATCTGGATTTTGTTCAATACCACTTTTAAGATTCATCCCATACATACCGGTTATAACGGCTAGTAGCGCTAGTACGCAAGTTACGGCAGTAACTAGTAAATCAAATTTAATAATGATGTTACGCATGCTATCTAACTTTAAGGTCAAAATTTCCTGGGTGTCGTCGATATTTTCTTTCAGATCTTCTACGCGGTGGGAAGTGTCCTCTATTTGTTCTAGAGCACTTTCTAAAATAGATTCAATTTCATCGGTATCATTTGGTTTTTTGATGCCGAGATATAAATCAGCTAGATCATCATCGTCTTCGACAAGTTCAGTAATTTCTGTTTCTATTTCTTCTACATTTGTATCTAACTTAGAAAGGCGCTTCTTTAAATGGAGAAGTTGTTCAAAGGTAGAATCACTCAGGCTTTCGGCTCCTAATTTTTGGAAGATTAGCTCTGAAGCCCTCTCGATGTCTTCGAAACGACGTTGTATTTTATCAATCCAATAGTTTAATGTGGCATCTAAAACCAAGTGTTCGAAACGGGTTTTTTCTTTATTTGTTTTCCAAGCTTCAATTTTCTCTATCAGAATGGGGACAAAGTATTCAGGAATTTTTTTCTTTTCTAAGTTAAAAATAAAAACTTCTTTAGTGCCGATAATAATCTTTACCGAACGAATACTAACGATAATACACCCTCCTCTAGGCATAATGGTTGCCACTTGTTTTTTAGTAAAAACTGGACGTAAATCCCGACTATGGATTTGGAACAGAATTGCTAGTTCTTTCCGCGAGAGATTTTTTTCCTGTACTTTTCCAGAGGAGTTGAGATGAAGAGAATTCATTTTAAAGAGAATTTTAGAATAGAGCCTTCTGAAAAGCCGTGTTTAATGTAATCCCTGCTGATTTTTCGTCAAATTGAATTTCGTGTCCTACGAGATCTTTAGCACAAATAAAAACTAGTTCTTCTGGTGTCTCTATAACTAAAAAAGGACCTTTGATAGCTATAATTTTACCAGAAACCCACTCATCTTTTTGTAATTTTACAGAATGAAAACTTTTCAATGATTTTTCTATTGCAACAATATTGTAATAAGAGGTCCAATTTACGAACTCTGCCGATTCGGTTTTTACTAGTGGTTTAAGGTGATCGTATTCTTGTAGAGTGTTTAAAGAGTTTTTGCAAGTATCTTGCAATAAATTACGTCCCTCTGTTTCGGTGATATCTGGACACAAGAAGTCTTTTTTTTGTGTTGGTTTTATTTTATCTTGTAAGCCATTTTTGCGTAACAAAGTTTCTATTTGACGGGCGGTAATTCCGTCTGGTGTCTGAGAAATAAATAAAGTGAAGTGAGATCCTTGTTCTAACTGCCTGAGATTACGACGCGTAAGTTTAGAAACTCCCACTTTAATAAGATCTTTGTTAAATAAAGCTAGATAAACTAGATGAGAATCTTTAATTTGAGCTAAATCTTGTTCTGTAACATTGCTGCGGTCGAAACCGTCAAAAGCAGTAAATATAAAACTTCGTTCGCGGTTGCGGCAGGATTGGCATTTAGCTTTGCCACTAATTTTGTCTGGACAAGGAGACCAAAGGTCGTCAATCATACTTCCTGCACATTGAGTCTGATCAGATTTCACTTCTATGGATAAGTTATCGCCAATTTTTAACTTCTTATAACCAAACTTATTACCACTACTTGCTTGGAACTCACAAGTATTTTCATCCACCCAACGAAAATCAAAAAGATGAACTTTCATCTAGCCTTGTGTATCATGGGAGAGATGAAAAATCAATTGGTATTTAAGGAGAAAAAGTGGCGAGAGGCACCGGAAATTAAAGACGCAGAAAGGCTTTACGAGATTTTATTGGAGAATAGAAACCTTTCTGATCCAGGTAAAATTCAGTCATTTTTATCGCCAAGTTTAACCAATCTTTGTTCTCCTTGGGAGATGAAAGGGATGAAGAAAGCGGTAGAAAGAATTTTATCAGCTATAGATTTGGGAGAACGAATCATGGTTTTTGGTGATTTTGATGCTGATGGAATAACTTCTACCACGATTCTTGTTTCGGGGTTACAGGAACTTGGGGCAGAAGTTTCTTACCGGATTCCAGATCGGCATACCGAGTCGCATGGTTTAAAAAATTCTCATGTAGATAAGATTAAAGAGAAAGAAGTTAAACTTATCATTACTTGTGATTGTGGAATGAATAATGACGAGGCAATTCTGTACGCTAAAAGCCTAGGAATTGACACGATTGTGACCGACCATCATGAATCAGATCCAAAGACTTTTCCACACAAAGCAGTGGCAGTACTTAATCCCAAACAAGCCGGTTGTGATTATCTTTTTAAGGATTTAGCTGGAGCGGGAGTGGCTTTTAAATTAATTTCTGCCCTAGCAGAAAAGGCCTTTGATGATCCCCAGGTTATGGGAGATTATATTTATCGTTTTCTAGAAATTTGTGCGATAGGCCTTATTGCAGATTGTGTATCCTTAACTGGAGAAAATAGAATATTAGCCAGATTTGGTATTGAGAAATTAAAAACTACTAAATGGCCGGGACTAATAGAAATATTTAAGCAGACCAATATAGATCCTCGTAACATAGATGCGGGGACAATTAGTTTTGCTATTGCCCCCAGACTTAATGCTGCTTCTAGACTAGGAGAAGTGGAGGTAGCAATTAAGCTTTTCTTGGGAGACCAAAAACAACATTTCCAACTAGTAAAAAGACTCAATGAACTTAACGAAGAAAGAAAAGAATTAACTAAAAAAGCTTTTACAGAAAGCTTAGAGCAATTTAGAAAAGAAGCTTCTTTGCAAATGTGCATGAGTAAGTCTTGGGATTTAGGAATTTTGGGATTGGTGGCTTCTCAATATGTAGCATATTATAATATACCATCAGTTGTAGCGACCATTCGTCCAGATGGACTTTTATCTGCTTCTTGTCGAGCTCCAGAAGGTTATTCCATGATTAAGGCTTTACAGGAAATATCAGATTTATTCGAAAGCTTTGGTGGACATGATGGAGCAGCTGGATTTTTAGCAAATCCTGCTAATTACGAAAAAATACAGGCAGGATTAGATAAGTTTTTTGCTAAAACTCCTTTAAAAGAAAACGAAGTTAAATTAGAAGCGTTTATAACAGAAGATTTATTAGATTTTACGTTAATAGACTTTCTAGATAATTTGGCTCCATTTGGACGAGGTAATGGAGAACCTATTTTTGGCCTAAAAAACGTGGAGGTTCTAAATTGCCAAACTGTTGGGAATGGACAGATTCATTTACGTATTTTAGGAAGAGTAGGAAAAAAAGAGTTTAATTTTATGGCTTTCTTTGCCGATGATTTTGTGGACATAGCAAAAGTAGGATCTATTTTAGACATTCTTTTTACTGTATCTGGTAATTATTGGAATGGAGATCGAAGATTACAACTACGAGTAGAAGATTTACGAAAAGTTGACTAAAAAATGGTGGGTTGGGTGGGGCTCGAACCCACAACCAATGGCTTAAGAGGCCACTGCTCTACCATTGAGCTACCAACCCACAAATAACTCGCAAATTCTAATTTTAGAAACTCTTTTGTCAAACCGTGTGTACTCTTACTTTGCCAATTTTCTCTGGTAATACTAAGCGAATACGTCCTTCTTTAACTTTCTTATCATTAGCCATGGCCTGCCAAATTTGTTCTTCAGATAAATCACAGGTTATGTCCATTTCAAATTTGTTGAAGATGTTTTCTATCCGGTCCACGGTTTCTTCGTTGCAAATTCCATGCTCTAAGGCGTATTGAGCAGCCATTACGGTACCAATAGCAACTGCTATTCCGTGGGAGAACTTAAAATCATGCAGTAGTTCTATAGCATGACCAAAGGTGTGGCCAAGATTTAATTGCATTCTAGCTCCTCCTTCTCGTTCGTCTTGTTCTACTACTTGGGATTTGATATTCATAGAATCTCGTACTAGAGGGAAGATTCGCTTGGCAGTGGGATTGGGATTAGCAATTTTTTCTAAGTCTGTGAAATGCTTTGGAGATCCTAAAATGCCATGTTTAATCATTTCCCCCAAACCACTTTTTATTTCTGATAGTGGAAGACTTTTCAAAAATTCTTCGCAAGCATATATTTTTTCTGGTTGGTGAAAGGTACCAATGAGATTTTTACCATACTGACAATCTATCCCCGTTTTACCACCAATAGAAGCATCTACCATAGCAAGTAATGAAGTTGGAATTTGGATTACTGGAATACCTCGTTTATAAATTGAAGCAGCAAAACCAGTAATATCTCCAATGACTCCTCCTCCTATAGCTACGAGAACTGCAGAACGATCTAGTTTTTCTTCGAAACATTTATCTAGTATTTTTTCTACATACGGCCAATGTTTAGTTTTTTCTCCAGGAGGAAGAATGAGGATATTTTTTTTATCAAAGGTATTTAGGAAACTAGTAAATTTATCAACATTTTGATCAGAAACAATTAGGAATTTTCTTTTTCCTATTTGTTCCTTTAGTCGTGTATTTAATTCTTTAAAGGTTTCAGAAAATTCTATTTCATAAGAAATTTTTCGGACAGGAAGGTTGATAACCAGACTTTTCATGCAATGCATAAAATAAGGGTTTAGATATCAGGGTCAAACTTTTTAACTCTATTCTTCTTTAATCTCTTCATCTTTTTCTTCTTCATTGTCATTCAATTCTTCAATCAAGGAAATGGAAGCCACAAAATCTCCGTTACTTGGTCGCATGAGAATAACTCCTTGAGTAGACCGGCCAGAAACCTTTACCTTGTCTAGTGGAGTACGAATGGTTTGTCCATTCTTAGTCACCAGTAGTAGGTCTGCCTTAGTATCATCTTGGACAACTGTAGCTCCAGCTATTTTCCCAGTTTTGGCGGTAATATTAGCAGTTTTTACCCCAGTTCCTCCTCGAGACTGGGCTCGGTATAACTTTACTTCCGACATCTTTCCAAGACCGTTTTCCATAACTGTTAAGAGTTTGGCTTCTTCGTTAGGAAGAAGATCCATAGTTACTACCTCATCATCTTTTTTGAGTTTTATTCCTCTTACTCCAGCCGCACTTCTTCCCATGGTGCGAACATTCTTTTCATTAAAGCGAATAGATTTTCCTTCTCGAGTAACGATGAATACTTCATCATTTCCAGAAGAAACTTTTGTCCATTCTAGAGTTTCGCCCTGTTTTAATCCACAAGCTATGAGTCCTGACTGACGGACATTCTTAAATTGTTCCAAGTCAGTCTTTTTTACCGTTCCCCCAGTAGTACAGAAGAATATATATTTTCCTTCTGAGCGAGAAAGGTTAAGTATTTCGGTTACTTTTTCTTGAGGTTTGAGTTGCAAGAGATTAATTATTGGAGTCCCTTTGGCAGTTCTACTGGCTTCTGGTATTTCATACATTGGTAACTGGAAAACTCGACCAAAGTTAGTGAAGAAGAGTAGTTCATTGTGGTTAGTTCCAAATCTAGCCTTAACAATAATATCTTCTTCTTTAGTAGCTCCCTTAACTCCCATACCACCTCTTTTTTGGGTCCGGAATACGGAAGGATTGAGACGTTTAACGTAGTTTTGTTCGGTAAGTACAGCCAACATTTCCTCGTCTGGAATAGTGTCTTTAGCACTAAATTTTCCTAAAGCATTTTTGTTAACCTTGGTTCTTCTTTCATCACCGAATTTCTCTTTGGCTTCGTCTAATTCCTTTTCGATAATGTCTGCTTGTTTAGCACGGCTTGCTAAAATTCCTTCTAATTTACTAATTAGTTTTAATTTTTCTGCTAATTCGTCTTCGATTTTCTTTCTTTCTAAGCCCGCTAAGGTTTGGAGTTTCATCTCCAAAATTGCTTTGGCCTGTAGGTCGCTTAAACCAAATTTCTTCTGTAATTCTGCTCCAGCAATTTCTTTAGTTTCTGATTTTTTAATAGTCTGGATTACTTCATCGATGTGATCTAAAGCGATTTTTAGTCCTTCTAGAATATGAGCCCGAGCTCGAGCTACTTTTAGTTCGTATTCTGTGCGACGTTTAATGACGATAAACCGGTGGTCGAGGAAGTACTGCAAGACCTCCTTGATGTTTAATAGTCGGGGATGAATTTCATCCACCAAAGCAATCATGTTAAGATTGAAGGTCTTTTGGAGGAAGGTGTATTTAAATAACTTATTGAGTGTTTTTTTCGGATAAGCATCTCGTTTGAGTTCGATAACAATACGCATTCCCTCTCGATTAGATTCGTCGCGGAGATCAGAGATACCTTGGATCTTTTTCTCTCGGACAAGATCGGCAATCTTCATTACAAGATCTGCTTTGTTTACTTGGTAAGGAAGTTCGGTAACAATAATACGATGTTTACTATTCTTAACCTCTTCAATAAGGGTTTTAGCCCGCATAACAATTCCTCCTCGTCCGGTGGAGTACATTTCTTTGATAGCTCCGCCATCATAGATTTCAGCAGCGGTAGGGAAATCTGGTCCCTTAATATGTTTTAGGATGTCATCGATAGACATCTCCTCATTACGTAAGAGGTCTTTAGTAGCATTAATAACTTCATTAATATTGTGCGGGGGAATATTAGTAGCCATTCCAACTGCAATTCCCATGGTTCCGTTAAGGAGAAGTTGAGGAATAACATTAGGAAGAACGGAAGGTTCTTCGGGGGTGGCATCATAATTTGGTCTAAAATCTACAGTTTCTTTTTCAATGTCGGCTAGCATAAGTTCGGTAATCTTGGACATCTTGGCTTCCGTATATCGCATAGCAGCAGGATTGTCTCCGTCAATAGAACCAAAGTTCCCCTGTCCATCTACTAGTGGATAACGCAAAGAAAAGTCCTGAGCCATACGGACCATAGACATGTACACCGCACTATCTCCGTGCGGGTGGTATTTACCAAGAACAGCACCTACCACATTGGCCGACTTACGATATTTAGCAGAAGGCCTGAGACCATTCTCGTGCATAGCGTATAGGATACGTCGGTGCACCGGCTTTAGTCCGTCTCTGACGTCTGGCAAGGCTCGACTAACAATGACGGACATGGCATAGGAGAGATAAGACTCTTCCATGTCATCCACAATTTCCTTTTGAAATAAATTACGGGCACTTCCAGCGGGGTTGTAGAAAGGAATTTCTAGCTCTTTCGCAGGAGCTCCATCTTCCGAAGTAGTCACTTCTTCCTCTGTAAGATCTTCATCTACTTCTTCGATATCTAAATCATCTTCTTCCTGCTTTTCTGGTTCGTTTTCTTCAGGGTCGTCAAAGGGAAGTTTGTTGTCGTTTTCGTCGGTCATTTTTGTAGGTCAAATAAGCCCATAAATTATAGGGAAATACGGGGAAAATACAAAGGAAAAGAAGGAGAATTTTAACCAATTTCATGGGTTGACTTTCTGACTTTTAAAACTACACTCGCATAGCTCTTGGGGTCGGTAGCGAAGCGGTCAAACGCGGCAGACTGTAAATCTGTTACCTCTGGTTTCGCAGGTTCGAATCCTGCCCGGCCCACCATGAAAATAATTATAAATAAAAACCTTCCATATCGAAGGTTTTTATTTAGCTTGTAATCTAAGTAGCAATTCGAGAACCAAACTAGATTAGTCTGTCCACTGCGTAGCAATGGGCTTTCCTTTTAGT
Organism: Candidatus Altimarinota bacterium; assembly: GCA_021734525.1. Lineage (GTDB taxonomy): Bacteria > Patescibacteriota > Gracilibacteria > UBA4473 > UBA4473 > JAIPGU01. The sequence goes on from JAIPIW010000010.1 coordinate 17,482, forward strand.
TTTTTCCCATTCAATACACATTTTTTGCCATCTTCTGGTGATCCACAAACTGCGTCCACGGAAGCAGGAATGCTATCACATATTCCACAAAATGCTTCTATTTGAGTATCTGTCTCATTTACCGGAATGTTAGTAACCTCTGAAGGATTTGGACAACCGTTTACCATCTCAAAAGGAATTTTCAGTTCGTTTTCTGCCATTTTATTAAAAATAAAGAAATAAGTATTTACTTTCATCCTTTTAAATATAAAAAAAGAAAAGTCAAATCTTTTTTGTTTAAACTCCTAAACGGTTAATTGTTTTAGAAGCGAATATCCCTAGTTCTGGGGAGGGAGTTTTTACTGCCTTAATGATGTTTTCGCAGGCATAAGCTAAAGAATCCAGGTTATCACTGCTTTGCTTGAAGTGTTCAAGTAGGTGTTTGAAGATTCTCTTACATAGACTACCATTTATTTCAGTCCTATTTCGTACAACGCTATTCCAGCACTAACGGAAACATTAAGGGAAGACTTTTTCCCATGCATCGGAATTTGTAAATGACGATCTGCTTCTTTTAATACTTCTGCTGTTACTCCTTCTACTTCGTTACCAAGAATGAGGGCTATTTTCTGTTTGGGAAATTCTGCTGTGAATAAATCTTCGGCTTTCTTGGTTTGTTCTAGGGCAATGATTTCGTAGTTCTCTTTTTTTAGTTTCTTAATTAAGTCCAGCACATTATCTACTTGTTCCCATTGGATAAAATTCTCTGCTCCCAGAGACACCTTTTCTATTCTCCTATCTGGTGGACAACCAGTGTAACCACAAAGATAAATTTTCTGCCAACCAGCGCCATCTGCAGTACGCAAAATAGACCCCACATTATGGAGAGAGCGAATGTTTTCCAGAATGACAACCCTAGTCATTATTTTTCTTTTGGAGTTGGTTCTTCTTTTTCCTCTTGCTCTTCTTTCTGCGCATCCTCTTCTTTAACACCGGCTGCTTCGTTTTTAGCTTTTTCTTCCTCAAGAGCTTTTAATTCTTTCTTTTGTTTAGGAGTAAGTTTTTCCTTCTTTACAGGATTCTTTTCTTCGTTTTTACTTACTGGTCCAGTATTTACTACTGTTTTCTTCTCTTCCTCACTCATAGATTCTCTCGCCCACTTCTTTAATGTACGAATAGCTTTAGCAGAAAGTTGCATTCGTTCTACTTTTCCAGTGAGAGGATTAAGCATCCGCTTGCGGAATAAATTAGGACGAAAGGTTCTTTTGGTAGCCTTCAAAGAAAAGGGACGATTTTGTCCGCTAGTTGTTTTCTTGCCGGTGAGCTGACATTTTCTAGACATGTTTGTATCTTTGGGAAATTGTGGGGTGATTGTAAGAAAAAACTAAAGTACGTCAAGACCTGAATATACAAGAAGAAATGGTTATTATATTATAATATAACGCATATTATAACTCGGGCCATTCTCCCCCTAAAATACTACGAGAAGTTTCATTAACTTCATCTAGTTTTTTCCATTTTTTAGTTTTGGTAATTTCGAAAATATCACCAGGAGCAGGAATGAAAATATCTGCTTTAGCGAGGTGTTTTCTGGTCTTTAGTTTTTTACGGAACTCTACCATGGCTTCGTCTTCTCCGTGGACACAAAATACTGCCTTAGGATCACCACAACTTCCGGCAAAACGCAACAATCTTCTTTGGTCAGCATGAGCAGAGAAGGCATTATATATTTGGACTTCTGCTTTTAATTCGTATGGATCCCCAAAGATATTAATAGGATTTTCTTTTTCTACGATTTTTCTACCCAAAGTATTTTCCGCCATAAAACCAACTACCAGAATGAGATTTTTGGGGTCGGAAATGGTGTTTATTAAATGATGACGAATCCGACCAGCTTCACACATGCCACTGGCAGAAATAATAACCGCCGATCCAGGAAAGTTATTAAGAGCTTTAGATTGTTCTACGTCTTCAGTAAATTGGACACCACCTTCTGGGGCAAAGGGGTCTTCGCCACGGTCCATCATTTCTTTTAATTCGTCGTCATAACATTCTGGATGAAGTCGGAATATTTCAGTAGCAGCACTAGCTAGTGGGGAATCTAGGAAGATAGGGAGTGGTTTTATTTTTTTGTCGTGTTCTAATTCTCGTAACAAGTACAGTAATTCTTGGGAACGACCAACGGCAAAAGATGGAATAATAATCTTCCCTCCTCTTTTATAAGCCTCATTTACTTCTTTGGCGAGTTTGTCTGCTACATCAGAAATTTCATCATGTAGCCTGTTCCCGTAAGTAGATTCTGTGATGAGAATATCTAGATTTTTGAGTTGTTCGCAGTCCTTGAGGATTGGCAGACTTTTTCTGCCTAAATCTCCCGTGAATCCAAACCTTACTGTTTTACCAATATCCTGATCTTCTATTTCCCATTCTTCTAAAGCAGATCCTAAAATATGTCCGGCATCATGGAAGGTTACTTTACATCCTGGAGCGGGAGAAAATTCTTGTTTATAACCAACAGAACGGAAGAGGGTCAGAGCACGTTCGGCATCTGCTATCGTATATAGTGGCTCTGCTTTGGGATCTTTGAGTTTTTTCTTAATCCATTCGGCATCCTTCTCTTGGATATAGGCAGAATCTTTGAGCATGATAGAACAAAGATCTCGAGTAGCATGCGTACAGTAAATAGGTCCTCTGTACCCTTTCTTTACCAAAAGTGGCAGAGAACCAGAATGGTCTATGTGAGCGTGAGAAAGAACAACAGCATCTATTTCTGTAACAGCAAAAGGAAAAGTCATATTAGCCTCTAAAGCCTCTGTCCGATGTCCTTGGAACATCCCGCATTCTAATAAAATCTTTTTGCCGTTGACGTGTAAAAGGTGTTTAGATCCAGTTACGTTTCGTGCTGCCCCAGAAAATTCTAATTTCATATGGAATGATTATCACCGAACAAAACCTAATGGGCAATTTTTATTTTCCACTTCTGGCAAAAACAATTGCCAAAACCTTATTAACTCCAACATTCTTTAGTTCCCTAGCGGCAGAATCTAGAGTTGCACCACTAGTTACTACGTCGTCTACGAGAATAACATTTTTAGGAATGTTTTTTCCTTGCCATTGAAAAACATTAGAGAGATTTTTTTGGCGGTCTTGTTTACCTAATTTGGCTTGTTGGTTAGTTTTTTTAGTTCTCTTTAAGTCTAAACAAACTGGTAGATGTAAACGTTGCGCTATTTCTCTAGCTAACAGTTCTGACTGATTAAATCCCCGCCAGATTTCCCTACTCCAGTGGAGGGGAACAGGAATAAGAACAGCATTTTTCTCCCAGCTTCTGGGACTGTTTTTGATCATTTCCAGCGCCATAATTTTGCCAATTTCTTTGAATCCTCGGAACTTAAAATATTCTGTACACTTTTCTGCCGGAACAGAGGTATATTTGGTGGCCGCATGAATTCCATCTAGGTATTTAAAACTAGCCTGGCTTGGAGAGGCTATTTCAAAATGGAAGTGAGTGGGACACAAATAGTCCCCTTCTTTTTTACAAACTAAACATCGTGGCGGAAAAAGAGCAGCCAAAAACCACTGCCAAGCTTTTTTTATTCTCAAACAAATACCATTCATCTTTCTTAGAAAGAAATTGTTCCCTGACAAGTATTGTCAGTAGGGTCTTCTCCAAATTCAATCAGGTTGTTAATGGAGCACTTAATCTGTTCGTAGGAAATGTAGTTAAGTAGATTAAGACCAAAAATACGACCGATGATCATAATAAAAGTGAAACTCAAAATGGTAACAATTAGTCCAATAATTGCATACCGAATAGTATTAACGGCTGATTTAATTTTCTCGTCATTTCCTCCAGAGAGAATGAAGGAGATACCACCAATAAAAATAAAGACGGCAGACAAAGCACCGGCAATAATAAAGGCATAAACAATGAATAACTGAACCAAATCCATGAGAGAGTAGTTGTTCATGGTCTCTAGGGCTCCGCCAAAAACAGGAGAGGAAGCATCAAAAGAACCACCGGTCATTGCTCCAGCATCCATGGTGTCACCACCGTATTCTACGCCAGTTAAAGGGAAATCCGCCGCAGAATTCATGTCTGCGGGAGTTGCAGCTGATCCCTCGTCCATATAATAGACGGGAGGAATTAATGTCTCTTCATTCATATTACTATTTTGCCACAGGATCTATGACTTTCAAGTTTATTTTTTTACCTTCTCTGGCTCCCATCGCTCTAACGAGCAAACGGATAGCAGAAACAGTCTGTCCACTTTTTCCAATTAACTTACCCATATCTTCTTCATTTACAGTTACAGAAAGCAAAGTTCCAATTTCATCTTCGGTTTGTTCAACGTTAATATCGGACTTGTGTTCACAGATTTGTTCTAGAGTATAACGAACAAATTCGAGAGCGGAGCTGGTTTCAGCCATATTAATAAAGGGTTATAAATATAGATTAATTCTCTTTTTTATCCTCCTCTTCGGCAGGAGCATCTTCTTTTACTTCCTCAGAGGTAGTTTCTTCTGCTTCTGGAGCAGGTTCATCTTTAGATTCTTCCTCCTCCTTATCATCTGTTTTTTCTGCAGCTACGTCTTCTGGTTCTTTAGTTTCTTCCGCTGGAGCTTCGGTCTTAGGAGGTTCGGTGCGCTTAGGCTTAGTAGCTCTTTCGGTAACAAATTTACCAGCTTCTTTGAAGCCTTTAGTAACAAGTAATCTAGCTACAGTTTGAGATAATTGAGCACCGTTCTTGATAAAGTGCTTTACACGGTCTTCATTAAAGACTAACTCGCCCTCACCACTATTGGAATGAGGATTATAATGACCGAGTTTTTCAATATACTTTTTTTGGACGGCACGAGCTTTTTCTGCGGCAACGAGGTGAAAGTAAGCTTGTTTATTTCTTCCAACTCGGACAAAACGGATAACTATCATGGTGGGTTGTTTCTAATTAGTGCGGGCGGAATTGTATTGTAAAGCTCATTACTGTCAAATAAAAATAGTGGAAAATTGGCATATTATAATATAATAAGAGAAGAATTGACATTTCCCCCTGTTTCGACAGAATCTCCTTCGATACATGTGTGGCATTTTTGCCGTTTCCGGACAAGAAAAAAACGCAGGGAGTGTGGTCCTGCGGGGATTAAAGAAATTAGAATACCGTGGGTACGATTCCTGGGGGGTAGCGATACGCAACCTTTCCGGAGGGATAGAGGTAGATAAAGAGGTGGGGAAAATATCTTCGGTACAGCATAAGTTTGGGTCAGCAAAAGAAGCAATTGGACATACTAGGTGGGCTACTCATGGAGGAGTAACTAAAAAGAATGCCCATCCGCATAAAGTAGGGGGAGTGACCATTGTCCACAATGGTATTTTTGAAAATTACCAAGTCTGGAAGAAAAAACTCAATAAAAACTCTTTTCAATCAGAAACGGATACAGAAATTATTGCGGGGATGTTAGAAACTAGCTTGGTTAAAAAGAAAGAGATAACTAAAAAAGAAGTAGCAGAATGTATCCGGGAAGTCTGTGCAGAGATACAAGGACGATTTGGGATTCTGGTTATGGTGGAGGGAGTCTCTGGAATTTTTGCGGCCAGAAGAGGATCCCCTTTAATACTTGGTCGGGGGAAAAAAGAAACCTATATCGCTTCTGACATTCCAGCCTTTTTAGAAAAGACTAACACGGTGAATTATCTAGATGATGATGAAATGGTGTATATCCAAGAAGGAAAAGTAGAATTTTCTAACCTAAAAACTGGAGCATTAGTAAAGAAGAGAGATATTAAGGTTTCTTGGAAGACCGAAGAAGCGGAAAAAGGTGAGTGGCCACACTTCATGATTAAGGAAATTTTTGACCAAAAAGACACTATTGCCAGAGCTATTAACCATGATGATAAATTGTTAAATAAAGCGGCCAAGCTTCTCCAATCTGCCAATGGTGCTTATTTTGTAGCTTGTGGTACGGCTCACAAGGTAGCTATGGCCGCAGAATATTTCTTTACAGAAATTTCTGGACGAAAAATTAATGTGGTACCGGCTTCGGAAATGACGTCTTTTGAGAAATTCGTAAACAAGAAAACTGCTATCATCGCCGTTTCTCAGTCTGGAGAAACTGCAGATGTTTTAGAAATACTAGAAAGAGGAAAGAAGAGAGGCGCTAAAATTTTAGCCCTTACGAATGTAGAATCTTCTTCTATTGCCAGACTTGCTCATGTACATTTGCCAATAAAAGCGGGACCAGAAAAAGCCGTAGCTTCTACTAAAGCAGCTACTTCTCAGATGGCTTTGCTCTTCCTATTAGCTTTTGCAGATAGTGGCCAGATTAATTTTGGGCGATTCATTCTGCGTTCTACCGCAGAAAGTATTAACGACCTCATTAATCCTCGTTATGAAGAACGTATTAGAAGGGTGGCGAAAAAAATAGTGAAGCACCCTAATCTTTTCATTATTGGACGAAAAAGTTTGTATCCCATGGCTTTGGAATCTGCTATTAAGATCCAAGAAGTGTCATATATTCATGCCCAAGGATTTGCTGCTGGAGAATTAAAACATGGACCAATTGCGTTAATAGAAAAAGGAACACCTTGTTTAGTGCTTGGGGGAGGACAAGAAACAGTTTCTAATGCCACCGAACTAAAAGCCAGAGGAGCTTTTATTATTGGCATCTCACCCAACAGACAAGACGTTTTTGACGAATGGTTGAAAGTACCAGATTGTAATGGTGCCCAAGCCATTGCCACCATTATTCCAGTACAGATATTAGCGTATCACTTGGCAGTACTTAGAGGACTAGACCCAGATATGCCAAGGAATTTGGCGAAAAGTGTGACGGTGAAATAGTTGTTATAAATTGCGGTAAGTTTGATCGTCTCTCTTTCTAATGTGAGTTATCTTAATAACTTTATTTTGCTCTTCTACGGCAAATATAATTCTATAATTTCCAGATCTAATTCTAAAAATAGTTTTCTCTCCTTTAAGTTTTTTAGCTCAAGAGAGTTTAGAGAAATTTTCTAATTTCAAAATAATTTCTTTCATTCTTTTTTGGAGTGGGCGTGGGATGGAATCAAATTCTTTTTGGGCCGCTCGAGAAATAAGAATGGAAAACATAATTACTACTACTTGAAAGGAATGAATTCATCTTTTTCTAAACGACTTTGGGCGACAATTCTGTCATACAAATCATCAGAATCTTCTTGAATAAAAATTTCTATAGGAATTACTACAGAAGTTTTAGTTCCTTCATCATTAATGAGATAAGTGAAATCAGCAGTCTTTGTTTTCATCATTTCAATTGTACCGTAAGTACAAAAAAATCAAATTTTTTAAAAAACTACCACAAAAAAACATTCTCTAAAATGCAACAACTTGTTTTTAAGATTTTTCTTGACTTTGCTATATTTGGGGGACAAAATTCAAATCACCTACAACATATTGTGTTTTTAATAGAAATTTAATCTAAAGAAGAACAAAAGTAGGAAAAGTAAGGGGTTCGGGGGAACAATAACACATTATAATATAATACTGATGATTTTTAAGGTTCAAAAACGCACGGGAGAAATTGTGGATTTTCATCCAGAGAAAATTGCTAAAGCAATTTTTGCTGCTGCTAAAGAAATAGGTGGAAATAATAGAGAATTGTCAGAAAAATTAGCGAAAGAAGTGATAAAACTTCTAGATAAGAATTTTAAAGATCAAATTCCAACGGTAGAACAAATCCAAGACACGGTAGAAAAAGTATTAATAGAGGATGGTCACGCTCAAACCGCAAAGTCATATATTCTTTATCGAGAAAGAAGAGCTCAATCTAGATCAGATAAAAGAGTAGTTGTTTCGGTAGAAGACACTATTAGTGAATACCTAAACAAATTAGACTGGCGGGTTAATGCTAATTCTAACCAAGGATATAGTCTTGGGGGAATGATTCTTAATACTTCCGGAAAAGTAACTGCCAATTATTGGCTTTCTCATATTTATCCAAAAGCAGTAGGAGATTCCCACCGAAATGCGGATTTCCATATCCATGATTTGGATATGTTTTCTGGATATTGTGCTGGATGGAGTTTAAGAATGCTACTAGAAGAAGGATTTAATGGGGTACCAGATAAGACTGAAAGTAAACCCCCTAAACATTTATCTACTGCAGTGAGTCAAATGGTTAATTTCTTGGGAACCTTGCAGAATGAATGGGCTGGGGCCCAAGCTTTCAGTTCTTTTGATACTTACATGGCTCCTTTTGTGAAGAAATACAAAATGAAGTTAGAAAAGGATATTGAGAAAAGCAAAATGCTTTTCCCCACAGAAAAAGCTAAAGAAGAGTACATTGATGAACAGACTTATGATTACGTGTTACAGAACATGCAGTCTTTTGTTTTCAATCTCAATGTTCCTTCAAGGTGGGGGACCCAAACCCCCTTTACAAATATAACATTAGACTGGACTTGTCCAGAGGACTTAAAGGATAAAAAATTAAAGCTGGGAGGTCAACCTTTTGAATTTACCTACGGTGAATTACAAGCAGAAATGGATGTTATTAACCGGGCATATATCGAAGTGATGACAGCGGGTGACGCTAAAGGAAGAGTATTTACTTTTCCAATTCCAACTTACAACATTACCAAAGATTTCGATTGGGAAAATCCTAACACAGTACCGCTTTTTGAAATGACTGCTAAGTACGGCATGCCTTACTTCCAGAATTTCCTTAATTCCGATTTAGAACCAAATCATGTCCGATCTATGTGTTGTCGTTTACAGCTCGACCTAAATGAACTCTTAAAAAGGGGGGGTGGTTTATTTGGGTCAGCTGAAATGACCGGATCTATTGGAGTAGTTACTATTTCTACGCCACGAATTGGTTACCAATTCAAGGGAGACAAGGAAGGATTTTTAGGTCGGATAGAACACCTCATGAATCTAGCTAAGATTTCTCTGGAGCTAAAAAGGAAAGAAGTCCAAACTTGGATAGATCGAGGTCTCTTTCCTTATACGAAGAGATATTTAGGCACGTTAAATAATCACTTCTCTACTATTGGTATTAATGGACTTAACGAAGCTATCCGTAATTTTACAAGTGATCAGCACAATATTGCAGACAGCTGGGGCCAAGATTTTGCGGAAGAAGTTTTAGACTTCATGCGAGATAAGTTAACCGAATTCCAAAATGAAACTGGTAATTTATATAACTTAGAAGCAACTCCAGCAGAAGGTACTACTTACCGGTTTGCTAAAGAAGACCAAAAAAGATTTCCAAATATTATTCAGTCGGGAACTAAAGAAGCACCATACTATTCTAATTCTTCCCAACTGCCGGTAGAAATTACCGCAGATGCTTTCGAAGCTTTAGAATTACAAGATAGATTACAAACCAAATACACTGGTGGAACGGTTCTGCATCTTTATATGGGAGAAAGAATATCTGATGCAGAATCTTGTAAGAAATTAGTTCGTACGGTTCTAACCAAACACCGTTTACCGTATATAACTATTACACCAACCTTCTCTATTTGTCCGAGTCATGGTTACATGGCTGGAGAACATGACTTTTGTCCTAAATGTGATGCAGAAATTGGTTACACCGGATCTAACTTAGATGAAGAACTACGAGTTCATCATGATTCCAGAATTCAAAAGTCTTTAGAAAGAAAAACCCAATCGACCCCACATAAAATTCCTACTGAAGTATAATTCTTTATCCTTATCCTTATGAATGCAGTTGCATCATCACCGTTAAAGAGAACCAGATGTGAAGTCTGGACTCGAGTTATGGGCTATCATCGTCCAGTTTCCCATTTTAATGTCGGTAAGAAGTCGGAACACTATTCTAGGCAACACTTCAGCGAGGAAATTACCGCTAACTCTCAGTTTTGTTGTAAGTACTAAAAAATGTCAGTTCCAAATCCTGAAAGTAGTTTAATGACGATTCCTGATTTGATTCAGATACTTGTTTTGGTAGCTACTGGTATAAATATTTTGATAGTTCTTTGGGTAAACAAAAAACAGAGAGAATATTCTTTAAACAAAGAGATATATTTTAAAAAACAGCAAATTTCTGAAAAAATAGTGTCAAAAATACTTCTTTTGGAAGGGCAATATGAAAAATTAGAAATATATTTAAGATGTGTTAATAAAGAATATTCTTCAAAAAATACTAAATTTATAGATTCTAATAATACTTTTGATGTAGAAAATTTTAGGCAAGATAGTCATGAAATAGCAGCTCTTGTTGAGATTTATTTCGAGGATTTAAAGGCAGATTGGAATCATTGTTTGAAATACATGGGGCAGCTTTTTAATGTAGTTTTTGGTGTGAGAAAAAAAAGGGAAGATGGATTAAAAATTGATTGGGAGAAAGAAATAGAAAAGTTTAATGGTTTTGCTAAAGAATTGGGTAACCGTCCAAAGGAAATGTGTGATAAGGTGAAAGAAGATTTAAAAAAATTTAAAACTAAAAATTTAAAACCATGAACGCCCTTCTCTTCACCACTACTCGTTGTCCAAAATGTCCGGCCTTTAAGGAATTTGTGGCGGGAAGTGTTTCTTTTCCAGTAGATACCTTAGACGAAACCATGGCAGAATTCTCGGAAGAGATTGCAAAATATGGTGTCGCCAATGCGCCGACAATTATTATTTTTGGAGAAGATGGGGAAGAAGCGTTTCGAGGAACAGAAACTTATGAATTAGAAGAATTTCTTAAACAACATCCAAGTTCATAAAGAATTGGATTACAAATAATCATGGTTATCTCTGGAATTCACACCCTGACCTTATTGGATTTTCCAGGACATATATCCTGCATTGTTTTTCTGCCTGGTTGTAATTTTAGGTGTGGATACTGTCATAATGCCGAATTCGTAATACCTGAGAAAATAAAAAAAATAGAACATGATTTTATTCCAGAAGAAAAATTCTTTAATTTCTTAGAAACAAGAAAAGGAAAATTAGAAGGGGTAGTTATTTCTGGTGGAGAACCAACAATCCATCCAGATCTTCCAGAGTTTATAAAAAAGATTAAAGACTTAGGATTTCTAGTGAAACTAGATACTAATGGTACCAACCCAAAAATGTTACAGAAGCTTCTAGAAGAAAAACTAGTAGATTACATTGCTATGGATATGAAATCTTCCCCAGAAAAATATGATGAATTTACGGGAGTTAAGAATGATTTTTCCTTATTAGAAAAAAGTAGAGATCTAATTGTAAACTCTAAAATAAATCATGAATTTCGGACGACTTACGTTAAAGGTTGGCATGACCAGAAGGAGGTAGAGACGATTGCTAAGTGGTGCACAGGAGCGCAGAAATATACCCTACAGAACTTTAGACCACAGAAAACCTTAGATCCAGCCTGGGGAAAATATACAGGGTTTACAGAACCAGAATTACAGGAAATGAAAGAAATAGCAGAAAAGTTTGTAAAGAATGTAGAGGTATTATCTTAGTATATTATAATATAATATTACCCAATTAATTCTGCCAAAAATTGCGGATCAAAAATGAGGAATAGTCCTAATACTAACAATAGTAATCCGCCAATGAGGTGAGATATTTGGACAATTTTTGGGGAAAATACTTTGAGACTCATTGTCCACAAAGCTATTACTAGGACCAAGACGTCATCTAAAATATAAGCAAAATCATAGATTCCAATAGCAGATAATTGCTGCCAGAGGGGCAATTTTAGGTTGACGAGAGTGGCTGTAAAGGCGGTTGGAATTGCGAAGCTACAAAGTAATTCAATAGCATTAACAGAAAGAGCCAGTCCCACGACTCCAGCAATAACTAGAATAAATTTTTCTCTGGCTAAAATTTCCGACAATTTATTACGGAATTTCTGTTTACTTTCCATTCCTCGGACATCACATTCCACTCCCTTCTTGAGCCAGTTTTTGAGAGAAAGAAGTCCTGTCCCAACGGCGAGTACTCCCACCAGACGGAAAATCCAGCCCATGACAGATCCGGCTACCCAACTGGAAACCTCTATAAAGCCAAACAGATACGCAAGGAGAGCTAAACCATAAAGAAGAGCCGAACTACCAACAAAGATTCCCCCAATCCACCAACGTCTCTTCTTATTCTCCATAGATAATAAGAAACCAATAAGAATTAGCAGGGTCCACATGGCACAGGGATTGAAGCCATCTAAAATTCCCAACATAAAAGCCATGGCTGGCCAGGAAGAGGTTAGGTATTTTTTCCAGGAATCATTCTCTTTGGGAATTTCTACTTTTGCTTTGGGATCTAGAGGCGGACCAAAATGTTTTTCCAGTAAGGCTAAAATTCCTGGAGCATTAAAACCAACAATAGCTTCGTTTCCAATAATGTTAGTAGGAACTCCAGTAGGAACCATTCCCAGTTCCCTCATTCTTTGGGTCCAAAGGGCTTTATTTTGCGGATTATGCCAGACTTCAAATTCCTTTATTTGAATATCTGGATACATCTTCTTTAGTTCGGGGAACCATTGGCGTTCTTCATGACAGTGGGGACATTCTGCGCCATGATAGAATTCCATTGTTACAGCGCGTTGGGCTTGGACATTATTTGTTGTTCCTAAAAATCCGAGCAAGACAAAACCGAGACCGAAAAGTAGTTTTTTCATAAAATATTATTTGCGAGAAGAAACATCAAAAACACGAACCAGTTCATTTACAAATTCATCACGAGTTTTCTTGTTAGGAGAAGCCATTTTTTTCGCTCCACAAGTTTGAAGATGATTTTTCAGCATTAAAGAATTAGCACTCCTAAGTAGTCCCAAGGAAGCATTTAGTTGTTGAGCTACTTCTAGGCAATACTTTTCATTCTCGACCATTTCTATCACTTTCTCAATTGAGCCACGGGCTTTCTTGAGATTAGTAAGGAGTTGATTTTTGTTTTCTGGCTTAATCATTATTCCTAATTACGAGACCTAGGGTACAGGTATATATTTTTTTGGCAACCTAAAGCATTTGATTCAAAAGCAGTGCCAAAATTATAACCTGCGGTAAGGTTACTAGTGGTAAAAATAAAGCAATCTTCCAGCTTTTGGTTGTTTCTTTGAGTGACATCATTTCCGTGTAATCAGTAGAGACTCCAGTCATAAGAAAGGCAAAAGAATTTCCCGGTGCTCCGGCTCTAGTTAAAAGATCGGCGGCAATGGGAGTAGAACCCTCACTACAGACTTCCAAAATAGTAGCTACAAATAAGGTTAAACCAAGTCCGGCAATAGTTGGTCCAAACAGAGCTTCAAAACTTTCCGGAGTCATAAAAGTTCTAATTAGAGCAGCTAAAACTATCCCAAAAAAGATCCACTTAAGAACCATTTTAGATCCAGTTACACCTTCGATTAAAATTCTTCCAAAAAAAGATCCATTGAATTTTGTTCTATTAAAACCAGATTTGGCTTCTCGCCAAAAACGAAAGTTTTGCGGTAAAACGGTCTGATTAGGATTTGGGGGAAGTACTTTGTTTCGTACTAGTTTTTCGAAAATCAACCCAGAAATTATGGCAATAAGCATCGAAAGAAGTAGGAAAGAGATCATCCACTTAAATCCTACTAGTGCCCACAATATTAATGTTAAGGATAGTGAATTCCAAGGACTGGCAATTAAGAAAGCCATTATTTGTCCCAGACTCGCCCCTCGTTCATAAAGTTTCATTCCCACCATTAGAATTCCGTGGGAACAAAGATCTAATAATACTCCAGCTCCGGTAGCCCGAAGAATTCCAGAAAAAGTTCCTCCTTTGCCAAGGAGAGAAGTAACAAATTCACGAGGGACTTTATTTAAAATTCCCACGAAAATAATCCCCAAAAGTATTCCCCAAGACATGCGGTTGAGTAATTCAAAAACAGATTTAGAAAATACTTCGGCATAGGCATTGGTTAGTGAACCAGTAGCTAATAGATGAGCTAGGTATCCAATTCCCACAATGATAAGTGATCCCCAGAGCAACCAATCAAGATTTTTTTTGCCATGCTGACAACAGGAAGTGGTTTTTGGATTAGGTTCTGGATGTTGATGACAATGTTCCATAATTAAATTAGTAGATTACTTATTAACAACATTATCAATTAGACTTTGAAGTTGAGAGAAAGGTAGGGCACCGGGAATAGGAATTATTTCTTTAGTAAGATTATTTACAAAGAAGTTTCCTGGAGTACCACTTACGCCAGCTTGGCCTCCTTCTGATGAGTCTTTTTGGACATGACTTTTGAATTCTTCAGCAACTAAACACTTTTGAAATTTATCCTGATCTAAACCAATTTCCTCAGCCATTTTTGGTAATTCTTCTATTTCTAACCCTTTACCATTAGAGGTGGTATTGGCGTAAACCAGATCAATATATTCCCAAAACTTATCATTACCACCTAGCTTATTAGCACACTCAGAAGCGAGAGCTTCTTGGGTAGCTAACGGGTTATGGAAAGGAAGAGGGAAGTGACGATAAACCCAATTCACTTTGTCTGGATAAGTTTCCAATACTTTTTTCATGGTGGGATGAAAACTTTTACAGAAAGGACATTCGAGATCTGAATATTCTACTATAGTAATAACCGCTTCCCTGTTACCACGAAGATGATCATTTTTAGAAACAGGCTTTAATTTTTGGGCTTTAACTATGGCTTCCTGTTGAGTACCTTGTTTTTGTTTCTCAATAAAATTGGCAACACCTTGTTCTATGTTTTCAGCTAAAATTTCTTCAGAAATTTCAGGAGATTTATTGCCGGATAATTGTAGACCAAAAAATACTAGTGATCCTCCAATGATTAGGGCAGAAATAATAATAGCGAGAGAGAGAGTGGAATCTTGTTTTTTCATTATAAAAAAATTAAGAAGTTATTTTAACGAAGTAAAAGCCAAAGAAGAAAAAGGGAACCAGCTAGAATCATAACTATGGCGCTAAAGTAACGAGCTCGAATACCAAATTTTCCAACCAAATTGGAAATCATTTGAGCATTTTTCATGTTGTAGGCTAGAGCAAAAAGAACAATTAATGGTAGGACAAACATGAGGTTGTACCAGACCAACAGTCCAAGTCCAGACCAGAAAGTTTCCTGCAAACCAATAAATCCTACGGTTGCCAAATAAATTCCACCAGAACAAGGGAATTCGCAAAGTCCCACTAGAAATCCAAAGATGACTCCACTCAAAATTGTCGCCTCCTTAGGCATGTTTTTGGGAATAATGCAGGCGGAACGACTCAGCTGCCAAATTCCCATAAAGATTAAAGCAATAGCGGAAAGCCAGCCAAAGAAGTTGTGAATTCCAAACATATGAACAGCCTTCAAAATTCCGAGTCCGATTAGAAGGTAAGTTACAAAGGTGGTTAGGATGTAAAAGAATCCGAATAATCTAATTTGCTGTTTGTAATTTCCCAGAGCAAATAGTACTGCCACAGTTGCAACTAGCACCCCAATGGCACAGGGATTAATAGAGTCTATTAGTCCGTTAATGGTAACGACGGAAAAAGTTATTTCACTCGACATAGGCTTGTAGATTAAAAATCAGAAAAGGAGTTAGGGGATCATTGGTTTCCACTCGCACCGCTCTCTTAGTGTCTCCGTGGGAGTTCATTTTTTCTGGATCAAAAAGGACTTTGATCACAGCTCCAGAATTGGGGGGAATAGAAGAGGGTAAGACTTTAGTTTGATTATCCAGTAAAAGTTCTGCGGTTGTACAGGCACAAGAAGTTCTAATTTTGCTGATTTCCAAAGGAAGTGATCCAGTGTTTTTAATTACGAAAGAGTGTTCGGCAATTTTATTTTGCGGAATTTTACCCCAATCAAAATCTGTTTCTTTCCAAGAAAGAATTGGTTTTTCTTCTGAGGTTTGTGCTTGTTCCTGCTTAACAGTGCGAGAAAGACTTTCATGGTATTTTATAATTACTCCTCCAGTAGCAACTAGAAGTAGAATAATTGTGATAAAGAGCGGGAAGTTTTTAGAGGTCATTATATTATAATATAATTATTTTTTTACGACATCTCCTAAGAAACGGAATTTAACTTCTGGTGTTTCTAAGGAATTAGTTTTGATAATTATTTCTCGCATAATTGGACCGACGGCATTTGGCCCATGGGCAAGGGGATCGAAAACAGAGGTTAGGACAGCTGATTCATCTGGATTCAAGATTTGATTAATCTGTGCAGGTGCGCCATGTCCATACATTTTCATTCTTGGAGAGATAGTTTTGTTGTCGAAAGTGATAAAAGCTTCGGTGCACATACAAGTAGTAACTCCTTCTAGGAGTTCTACTGGTTCATCGCCAATATTACGGAAAGTAAAAACGGTTTTTACATCACCTCCCAAAATTAGAATTTCTTGGAGATCAATGTTGTTTTTGTCTACCTCTATTATCCCCATACTTGCTGGAGATTCCGATAAAGAAGAGTTAGATGTACTGTTACTACAACCTGCTAACAGAAAAAGGATAATGGAAAATAGAATTATTTTTTTCATATTTCTTATTTTTAATAACCTATACCTAGGGTATAGGTATAAAAATAAATTGCAAGTAAAAATTAAAAAAACAAAATTTGCCTTCTTTTAATAAATTCCTAGAATCTTTTCGTTCTTCCAAGCCACTTTAGCTCAGCTGGTTAGAGCAGCTGTCTTGTAAACAGCAGGTCTCCGGTTCGAATCCGGAAAGTGGCTCCACTTGATTTAACTGCTTATTTATGCGGTTTTCTTAGGTAATCATATTTAACATAAGACATTTTTGCAAGATTCTTCTTGATTTTTTTTTATACGTTCCATTGAAAAACCCCGAGCATACATGCTTGGAGGATGGAGCGTTAGTCCGCAGTTTCCGTTTTAGGAAACGAAGGGCTCAATCGGAGATTGAATTCAGCTAAAAATGCCCCGACCATACTTGGTCGG
>JAIPIW010000011.1 GCA_021734525.1 Candidatus Altimarinota bacterium
AGACGTGGAATTAAAAAAGACGTGTTTTTATTACACCTCAAAGAATGTGAGTTTCGATTTAATTATCGGAACGAAAATCTTTATGCTAAACTGTTAGAAATTCTTAAAAATAACTCGCTGTTCTAGTCTTGACCCTAAAAATTTATCTATTTCAGAAATAAATGCCCAATCTTCGAGTTTTTATTTTCTTAAAAAGGAACCAAATATTTATTCTGCAAAAGATATTAAGAAAATTTGATTATTCTATTTTTCCTCCCTCTAATACATATCCATTTCGACCAGTTACTTTTACTTTTACTTCTTTCCCCAAAAGGTCTTTTTTGGAATCAAACCAGGTTTCAAAATATTCTCGTGTTCGTCCAGAATTTCTAAACTTTCGGTTAGGTAATTTTTTAGAAGTTTCCACTAAAACTTCTAAGATTTTCCCAATACTTTTTTCTCGATTATCAAAAGAAGTTTCTTTGATGATTTCATCAAAGACATGAAACCTTTTCTTTTTTATATCTAGTGGTACGAATTCATCTTTCATTTCCGCAGCCCTGGTTCCTCTTCTAGGAGAAAAGATAGCAGTATAAGAAAAATCAAATTTCATTCTTTTGGCAAAATCACAAAGTTCCTGAAAATCTTCATCACGTTCTCCGGGGAAGCCCACAATAATATCTGTCGCAATAGCACATCCGGGGATTTTTTTTCTTATTTGCTCTATCTTCTTCTCATATTCTTCTATCGTATAATTACGATTCATCTTCTTGAGCACTCTATTAGATCCATGTTGAACCGGTAAGTGCACATAGGGACAGTTGGTTTTCATGGATGATAAAGTATCGATCATCTCATCGGTAAAATCTTGGGGATGATGGGATACGAATCTCAGTCGAGAAAGTCCTAATTCTTTTAACTTATCTATTTCCTTTAGTAATTTTGGGAAACATTTCTTCCCATCTTCTGTATATGAATTAACATTCTGTCCTAATAAGGTAATTTCCAGAGCACCATTATTCACATGTTTCTTACATTCTTTAATAATGTCTTCTGAGGGACGAGAAATTTCTCTCCCTCTCGTAAAAGGAACAATACAGTAGGAACAAAACTTGTCACAACCCTGCATAATTGGCACTAAGGCTTGCGATTTATTTGCTACACGTGGGTTAATTTGGAAATAATTTTCCACCGATCCTTGCCCAAAATTACTAACAAAATTAGTTAAATCTAATGCTGGAAAATGATCCTCCAGTAGTTTTGGTAAGCGAGCTGTATCTTCAATCCTAAACACTAAGCCTATGGGATCATACTGGAGCAATTTATCTTGAGAATTAGATTTGTTTCCCGTTTGTCTGACCATACAGCCGGTAACCGCAATTATTACCTCTGGATGATCTTTTTTGTACTGCACCATAAACCCATAAGCCTTATCTTCCGACTTCTGACGCACCGAACAAGTATTTACTACTAACAAATCTACTCCTTTGTTATCGGTAGATTCGAAACCGCATAATTCTAGAACAGCTGCTACTCTTTCTGAGTCAGAATAGTTCATTTGGCAACCAAAAGTCTGAATCTGGTATGTAGACATCGAAAGCCAGAATGCTTATTTCTTAAAAAAAATCAATAAACCTTCGTTTCTATCTTTATCACAACTAACTCCTCTTGACTTAAAACAAAATATACTTAAATTGCCACCATGCGAAATATTGACGATCTCCCTACAGAAAAAATAGAAGAGATTTTTGGTAAATATCCTCATTTAGCAGTTCAAGAAAATCCAGAGAATGACAGGCATTCACCACCAGAATCTTTAAAGCCACTTCCTACTTTATCATTACAGGCAAGTGGTGATAGTTATGGAAATACTATTATACGAGATAATAGAGGGGACATAAAAACTAGAATAATGCAAACTATTAAAAGGGTAATTCCACCTGCTCGTTAGAAAAACAACTTCGACACCGACTTGTTTTCTACAACATTCTTCATGACTTCTGCAAAAAGAGGAGCCATGGAAATCACTTTCAAGTTCTTTGGTGTTCTTGGGATAGGCAAGGTATCTGTAAATACTAACTCCTTCAAGCTTGCTTTATCTAAATTCTCTTTCGCCTTACCAGAGAAGATAGCATGGGTAGCACAAAGGTAAACATCTTTACTTGCTCCATTTTTCACTAAAGCTTTCACCGCTCCAGTGACAGATCCTCCCGTATCTACCATATCGTCTAAAATGATTGGTGTTTTTCCTTTTACATCACCCACAATATGCATGACCTCCGACTTATTGTGTTCTGGTCGCTGTTTGTGGATCACAGCTAGAGATGCTCCTAGCAAATCTGCAAATTTCTTAGCATCCTTAGCTCCTCCGGCATCTGGAGAGATAATAACTGGATTTTTTAGTTTTTTCTTTTTGAAATAATCCACAAAAACTCTCCGAGGACTGAGATTATCTACCGGAAAGTGGAAGAATCCTTGAGTTTGATCGGAATGGAGATGCATGGTTATCACATGATCTGCCCCAGCTGCTGCGATTAAATTCGCAAAAAGTTTGGCAGAGATTCCTTCTCGCGGTCCATGAATCTTATCCTGCCTAGAGTAGGCAAAGTATGGCATGACCACATGAATAGATTTAGCGAAACTTCGTTTAGCAGCGTCAATCATTAGTAGAAGTTCTATTAAATCGTCATTCATGTGTCCGGTACGTCCTGTTTGCACCAAAAATACTTCCTGTCCGCGAAAGGTTTCTTCATATTTCACATATTTTTCTCCGCAGGCAAAATTCTTAATCGTTACTTTTCCAAGTTTAGTTCTTAAGTGTTTAGCAATAGCTGTAGCAAATTCTGGATGAGAAGAGCCGGAAAAGATTTTGTATTTTGTCATCGCACTCATTTTGCGAAATTCTGAGCAATTTGTAAACTCCAAAGCGATGTCAAAGATATCTGTTCCCAAAATTTCTCTACTGACCGTAAGTTTTGATAGTGACGAAAAAATAAAAAACCTTCTTACCTCTCTGAAAAAGTACCCACCGAAGGATTCTTGGGAATTAATTGTAGTAGATAATAACTCACCAAAAAAACAAAACTACGACTTTCTAGAAAAAGAAAAGAATGTGCATCTCATTAGACTCAATAAAAACCTTGGCTTCGGTGGAGGTAACGAAGAAGGAGTACGTTTTTCCCAAGGAGAATTTTTGGTATTTATCAATCCAGATATAGAAGTGCATGAAAATTGTCTAGACGAACTTCTAAAAACTCTCCAAAAAGATCCTACAATTGGAATAGTAACTCCCTTATTAGTCTCTAAAGATAAAAAAATGCTAGAAAACACTTGGGACTTCCCTACCCCTTGGCAACTTCTCAAACGTCGCCTCTTTTCTAGTAGAGAAATCTCTATTCCAGAAAAAAACACTGCGGTTGCTTGGGCGCAAGGAAGTTTTTTGGTCATGAAAAAAAGCTTATTCAATTCCTTAGATGGATTTGATTCTCGTTTTTTCCTCTTCTTTGAAGACACTGATCTTTGTCGGAGATGCTGGGAATCCAAAAAGAAAGTCGTCCAAATTCCAACCGCTCAAGCCTTCCATACAGAACACCGTCTTTCTGGTGGAAATATATTGGGAGCCATGTTCAAGAAAACTTTCTGGATTCATCTCCTTTCTGCCTTCAAGTATTTTGCTAAATACCAAGGCCAAAAGAATCCCTCCATAAATTAAATATGCCTTTCCCTATTGCTGATACCCACACCCACTTACATTTCTCCGCTTTTGATAAAGACCGCAAGAAAGTTATTACTCGCTCTAAAGAAGCCGGAGTAAATCTCCAAGTCCAAATTGGCTGTGATGAACTATCTTCCTTGTCAGCACTAGAGTTGGCTAAAAAACACGATGATTTCTATGCTACGTTAGGAATACATCCAGCAGATGTCCTTGATTGTTTCAAAGAAGATAAACTATTCCGTTGCCAAGGATTTGAAAACTATAAATTACAAAATAAGACTTTTGATGACCTTTTTTCCTGGTTTGAAAAACTAACCACAGAAAACCCGACCAAAATTGTAGGATTTGGTGAAACTGGTTTCGATCTTTACCACCAAAACTCACCAGAAATTTACAAACTCCAAAAAGAAGTCTTTCTGCGTCATTTAGAATTAGCAAAGAAATTCCAAAAACCACTAGTTATTCATGGTCGGAATGCTAATGAAGAAATGAAATCCTTCTTTACAGAAAATATAAAAAAGGGAAACGTGGGTGGAGTTATCCACTGTTTCTGTGAAGACCTTGCTTACGGTAAATTCTTCACGGAAGAGTTTGGTTTCTCTTTAGGTATTGGAGGAATCCTAACCTATCCTAATGCCGAGAAAACCAGAGAAGCTGTGCGCGAAATACCTTTAGAATTTCTCGTAACAGAAACTGACGCCCCCTTTCTTGTCCCGCAAAGCTTAAGAAAAAACGAGAAACGTAATGAATCTACTTTCCTACCAGAAGTAATAGAACTTATTGCTAATCTAAAAAATATACCCGTCGAAAAATGTGCCAAATTTCTATTTGCTAACGCTCAAAGATTATTCCAAATATGAATTTCCTATGGATACATAGGATCTGAGAACCATAATCCTGCTATACACAAAGTAGCTAAAGATTGGAACAAGATAGAAAATGTTTCCCCAGCTGGAATGTGTACCAAGAAAAGTGCTACTAAGGAAATAGATAAAAGTCCTAAAATTGATATCTTATACAAAACTTTTGGAAATAGCTTCCCAAGTACGATTAGGACACCTCCGACAATTTCTAAAAGAACTACTATCCAATACAAAAGAATCATTAATCCACCTGTTACATTAAAAAGATCTTCTAGCATCGCCTGAAACATATGTGGGTGCATGAATTTCATTGTTCCAGGAACAAAGAAAAGTAGCCCCACTCCGAGTCTAACCATAAAAAGGGACAGTTCTGGATAGTGTCCCATAATAGAATATGCTTGTTTTTTGTTCATTTTGTTTGTGTTAAGAAGTAAAACATCTCTAAGTCTATGATCTTTTTAACTTTTAGCCAAACTTTCTCTGATTAACACTTTAGCTCTTTCCACCCCTGGTTGATCAAAAACATTAATACCCAATAATTCTCCCAAAAAATAAGTCACGCCCATAAATAAGAAAAATAGTTCTCCTAAAGCTTCTGAAGAAAGTTCCGACAATTTAATTTCCAAATTATCTCGCTTACTTTCCGTCAAAGATTTTCTGGTAGCTTCTTTTTCTATCTCTAATAATCTATCTAGTTTCCCTTCCTCTTTACTGGTAACAGACAAAAACATTGTTAGCTTATCATCTGGTCCTTCGGTCAGTAGTTGCAGTAAAGAATGCTGATCTGTTACTCCCATAGCTGGGAGTGGTGTAAATCCTTTCCCTTGTTTACCAGTAGATTCTCCCAGTAGTTGTGCCCACCAAGAAGAAAAAGCCCTCAATCTTTCTTTGTAAGGCATTAAAACAATCGTGTTCTTATTAGAAACAACATGTGCTCCAGCCAATTGGAATGGCAAATTATCCGCTAGGTTTTTAGACAGAAATAATTTCCTCATTTTTTTAGCTCCCTCCAGTAAAGAAACAATATCTATTCCAAGTAAGCTAGCAGGTAGTAGTCCCACCGGAGTAAGAACAGAAAATCTACCGACAACATTCTCCGGAATAGAAAATGTTTTTATATCTTCCTTTGCTGCTATTTCTCGTAATTTACCTTTTTCACCAGTAACAAAAACAAAATTATCTTTACTGTTTAATTTTTCCCAGAAATAGGAAAATTGCGTCAAAGTTTCTATCGTTTCTCCAGACTTAGAAATAACTAGAAAAAGAGTTTTTCTAATATCTATTTTCTTTTCTGTTTCTTTGATTAAATCTGGGTCAATGTTATCCAAGACAATCAACTCCTTCCCTAAAGCCTGCACAATAGCTTTAGATCCCAAGGCAGAGCCGCCAATTCCAAGAACAACAAGGTGGTCGAATTTATCTTTTTTGCTTTGAGAAAAGTTAATGATTCCTTCTAAATCTACTTCATCTAAACACGACACGAACCCTAAATTCTCTACTTTGCTTAAAAAAGCAGGTAGTTTTTCTCCTAAAGTATTGAGTTTTTCTTTATTTAAGTTTCCTAAATCAAGCTGGATCATCAAAGGAATTGTACTGCTTTTAGTTTATAAAACAATAGCATATTATAATATAATTAATCCCAATCTAGACCTTATACTTACTTTAAAAATCTATTAAATCTGAATAAATCTTTTCTATTCAAAATGATTAGAATTTTTCTGATGAAAAACTTTAATCAAAAAAACTTAAAATTCACCAAAAAGGAATTTAAAAATGCTATTCAAAGTGCTCATAAATCTTATTCCTCATGGGAGAATAAATTACATTGCCCCTTTTTCAAAGGCGATATCTATATCACTAGATCTGGATGGCAACATATAATGACAGAACAACGCCCTAAACATCAGAAATTTTGGCGAGCAAAATATTTTAATTATATTCCCCAAATTATTGCAAAAACTACCACTGTTCAAAAAGAGACTGTTTGCTTTAGTAATGCTGGGAAAATACATATCTGGTCTTTTGTTTCTATAGAGAAAGGTAACATTTTAGAAGTAGTGATAAGACAAATAGGAAAACAACCAAAACATTTTTATAGTTTCGTTTATAAAGGAATTGCTCCAACAGTAATCAAAGCAAGCTGAAGAGGCTGTCTTGTCTTGCCGTGAGACTTAGCTCCGACGTTCAGGGTCGCAAAACGAATCCCTCCAAAACAACTCTTCAAATAAATAATAATTCTAAAAGAAAATAAATCAACTTAAAAAACGGGTACTAAAAATGCGTAATTATGTGTCAATATAATAGCATATTATAATATACTATCTTAGGTAGTTAACAAATTTTCCTCACATAATGTCGGTAGTAACCAAGAAAATTACTTATTAAAAATGTTCCTTCTGTAACAATACCCATTGGTGAAAAAATAATAGCATTGTAAACAATAAGCATGGATGTCCCAATCATCATTAATTTTCTCATTAACTTATTATCTGCTTGAAAATTTCCAATAATAAATACAACTAGTCCGACATAAATTATTAAATCATATATCTCTTTGTATTTGTATGTGAAAAATAATGAGATTGTGTTTAAAGCAATAAATCCAAATAAGTATTTTTTGTTCGTAGTAAAATAACAGGTGATAAATCTCAAAACTGAAATAGACACAATAACACCAGCCGCAACCTTATTTAATAAAAAATAATGAGTACTTATTAAGCTAGCAGAAACGATGAGACACAAGAAGGTGTATTCACGTTTTTTGAATTGCAAACTCAAAAAATCAAAACCCATTGCGATAAACATCGCAATTTGCGAGATAATGAATGGAAGTGTTAATCCAAGCATAAAAAAGAATTGAATGGTGGGGGTTCATTGACGCGAATCGAACCTTTGACCAAATGGGTCGGTGAAATTATAGAAGAAGTTTTGACAGAGGTAAAAGAATACTTTAGGAAAATTGATACTGAGACATTTAAGCAAGTGTGCAAATTGTTTACCTAAACTTTAATCAAATATTTTTATAACCATAGATTAAATACAAAATTCCTACAATAAACGGAATAAACATCGGCCCCGGTAATCCCTCTTTCAAAAATATAATTCCAATTATTGTTGCGATTGAAATAGGAATAACAATCAAGTACCCACCAATCTTTTCCCATTTCCAGCCAAACCCAAGGCCGATAAATATTATCGGAAAACAAGTAAGCCAAACATTGTCTAGTATAGAATTTCCAGGATTTGCAAATGGTAATGGATTTCCATAGCCAAAATAAAACGGCAGACCAAGCAAAAGTATTGCTAATGCAATAATTCTTGCCACCCATTTAATTGTGTTTAATGATTTTTTATTCATGATTTCTGAATTAGTTTTTTGTCATGACACAAATGGTGGAGCATACCGGATTCGAACCGGTGGCCTCATGCATGCCATGCATGCGCTCTAACCAGCTGAGCTAATGCCCCACAAAGAACGCGTTTACTTTAAAAAAAATTTTAAAAATGTAAACTAACTCATGATGATTGGATATATAAATGGAACTGTAAAAAGAATATCAGAAAAAGAAATCCTAGTTCTTACCTCTGGTGGAGTCGGATATAGCGTATATCCAGCTGGATCTTTACTTGCAAAATGCAAGAAAGACTTAGAAATTTCTGCAGAAATATTAACTATTGTCAGGGAAACAGAAATTTCTCTCTATGGTTTCGGACATTTAGAAGAAAAGGAACTTTTTACTAAACTAATTTCTGTTTCTGGTATTGGTCCCAAAACTGCTATCCGAATGGTCTCTATTCCCCCTAGTCAATTTATGACTGCTATTAGAAATGGTGATATTAATTTCCTAACCAGAATCCCAGGGCTAGGTAAAAAAACAGCAGAAAGATTAATTATAGAATTACGAGGGAAGGTGGATTTAAGTAAACAAAAAGATTTAGCAGAAAAAAATCCAGCCATGAGTGAAGCTTTCCAAGCCTTAGAAAACCTTGGCTATGATCGTCACACTATTGGCAAGAGATTAGAAGAAGCTGAAGAGTCTTCTTCTGCTGAAGAGCTAGTAAAGTTCTTCCTACAATCAAGACATTAATTATGAAAAAGATTCTCCTTGCTCCGGATCATCTTCTAGCAGAATTTTTCATTGGTCTTATTAAAATATACCAAAAAACCATCTCTCCAGATCATTCTGATTTGGGAAAAACACAACCCCTAACTGGCTGCAAATTCTACCCATCTTGTTCTGAGTATTCTATACAAGTACTACAGCAACAAGGTTTCGTACTGGGTCTTCCTAAAATTCTAGGAAGAACTTTAAGATGTCATCCCTGGAGTAAAGGTGGTGTTGATTTTCCGTCGAACAAAAATTAAAGTCCCCCTACCATGATTTTTCTTTCCATCCTCGCTTTCCTAATTATTTTCTCCATCCTTATTTTAGTTCACGAAGCAGGACACTTCTTTGCCGCTATAAAATCTGGAGTAAAAGTCGAAGAATTTGCTTTAGGAATGGGGAAAAATATTTGGAAAAAGAAAAAGAATGGTGTGGAATACACCGTTAATGCTGTTCCTTTTGGTGGATTTGTCAGAATGTTGGGAGAAGAGGCAGAATCTAATGATCCCCGCAGTTTTAATAAAGCTAAACTATACAAAAGAATGTTTATCACTCTTTTTGGAGTAACTATGAACTTCATTTTAGCAATTGTTTGTCTAACTATTCTCTTCACTAACGGTACAAATCCCATTCTTATTACCGAAGAAGATGTTGCTCAAGCGGAAGAAGCCGGACTTCTTGTACTTGGAGAAGAAAACGAAGAAGGAAAAAGAGAGTTTATAGAATTAAAACCAATCCAAAAACCATTCCCACAATCTCTGGTTTTTGCCACTACAGAAACTTATCGAATCTCCAAGGCCGTAGTTAAGAAAGCCGCAGACATCCCTATGGAAATCATAGAACACGGTAGATTACCAGAAGGACTAGCAGGCCCTGTCGGAATTGCTGAAATTACACACAAAGTAGTTCCTTTAGGAATTATGGCACTTATCAAACTAATGGCCTTACTTTCCATTTCTCTGGGAGTAATTAATCTTATGCCTATCCCTGCTTTAGATGGTGGACGATTCCTTTTCCAGTTAGTAGAGCTGATTACTTGGCATAAGGTGCCAGAGAAGTGGGAAAATGCTGTTCACTTAACCGGATACATTCTTCTCATGCTTTTACTTGTCGCTATAACTTGGAATGATATTTTCCGACTCTTCTTCTCAGCAACTTAAGCTAATCTTTATTTGACAAGAATTGATTTCTACCTACAATCGCGCGGCTTATGAATCAACAAACTTTTTCGCTTTCCGCCAAAAAAAGAGAATCTAACAGGCATTCTGCTCGAGAAACAAGAGATGAAAGTCGTGTTCCAGCTGTTGTTTATGGTCCAGAATCTGAACCAATTTCCATTTCCTTAGATAACTCAGACATTCTTCGTACTTATCGAGAAGCCGGAAAGTCTGCTCTAATTGATTTAGATATAGACGGAAAAAACGTAAAAGTATTAATGCATGAAATAAGTCTGCATCCAGTGAAAAACACTATTTATCACGTTGATTTCTACGCTGTAAATCTGAAGAATAAAACTAATGTAGATGTTCCTCTACACTTTGTAGGCGAATCTAACGCTATTAAAAACTTAGGAGCATTATTTATGAAGGAAAATGAAATAGTAGAAATTAAATGTTTACCTTCTGAGATTCCTTCTGGGATTGATGTAGATATTTCTCAGTTAGAAAATATTGGAGATCAAATAATGATCAAAGACCTAGATCTTGATCGAGAAAAGTATGAAATATTAACAGACGAAGAAGCTCTTATTTGTTCTGCAGTTGCTCCTAAGGAAGAAGTTCTTGAAGATACCGCTCCAGCAGGACTAGGAGAAGAAAACGAGGAAGGAGAAGGAGAAAACAAGAAGGATGGTGACAAGGAAGAAGAAAGTAAAGAGGAAAAATCAGAATAAGGACTTTAAACTTATAACCGATCACTTCCATGAAATTCTGTTTCAACGGTCAGCTTTTAGATTCTCCAGATAAGGCCAAGGTTGATGTGACTAATAATACCAGAACTTCCCAATCTTCTGTTTTTGAAACCATGCGAACTTATAATTCTAAAGATATTTTTGCTGTGGAAGAACATCTAAAGAGATTATTTAGGTCTGCCGAAATCTTAAATATCTCTCCCTGCACAACTCAGGAAAAAATAAGGGAATCATTGTATAAAGTAGTGGAAGTAAATTCTTCCCCTGATTTTGATTTACGAATCAAAATACTACTAACCAAGAATTATTTTTGGATTCACACGCAAAAATTAATCTCTGCTCCAGAAGAAATTTACACTAAGGGTGTAGAAGTCAGAAGTGAAACTTTTGAACGCCCCTTTCCAGAAGCTAAGTATGCCAGTCCTGCCTACCTTTTCTTTATAGAATCACTTCAAGAAAATCAATTCGAAGTAATCTTTTTTGATCGCCAAGGATATTTGCGAGAAGGAAATATTTCTAATGTCTTTGCTGTCTTTAGTAACACAGTAGTTACTCCAGACGAACGAGTACTACATGGAGTTACTAGAAATAAAGTAATTGAGTTAATTAATAAAGACCAAGACTTAACTCTAAACTTGCGAGAAATTCATAAAAAAGAACTACAAAAAGCAGATGAGATTTTTCTCACCAACACTACCAAAGAAATTATTCCGATCAGGAAATGGAATAAGTGGGAGAATAAGAATTTTATGGTTGCACAAAAACTAAGGGAGGAGTTTTAGAACAGTTTCAATATATCATAATATACCGCCTAACTCTCCATAAACTTCTCAATTTCTGCTTTAGAAACTCTTCTAGGCATCGCTCTTTTCCTTTCGGAAATTTGGCTACGCATTCGAAAGAATCTCCACCATTCAGATAGTAGTTCTGTCTCAAAAACTAAGAGATATAAGAAGACCTTAAAGTTATACCAAAAGGTAGCACCTCTTACCTTCGTAGAAAAATCTTCGGAGAAGTTTTTTTCTAGTAAGATTTGGTGATTAAGATAAGAAAGACGATTAATAGCTTTTGGCTTTTTGGATCTGTTCCGTAAGATATCCAATGGCTTTCGCCCCAGAGATGTAGCTGTTCGGTCATGATAAGAAACAGCTTGGGGAATATAGTGACATTTCCAACCAGCCCACTGCAAACGATAAGCTAGATCCACATCTTCTTTGTACATAAACATCGATTCATCAAAGTATTCTTTTTCTCCTTCCTCGTTTACAAAAGCTGTATCCTCTAAAGCCTTTCTCCTGTACATAACAGCAGCTCCAGAAATTCCAAAAACCTCTCTCGGAGAATCAAATTGACCACAATCTACTTCTCCCTGTCCAATATCTTCAAAACGATGCGATTTTAAGATTCGTAGTCCTACAGAATCTAAGAAATTTGTTTTACCCATTTCTCTAGTTCCCTTAAGCCCCTTACTAAAAGATTCAAAATCCCAACGCTTTATTTTTCCTCCGCTAGATCCATAGATTGGTTTCTGTTCTATGGATTTAAGAAGTTCAGAAATGAAGTTAGGTTCAAAAATCATGTCTGCATTTACACAAGCATAAAAATCACTTTCCGTATTACGTAAGATCTCATTATGAGAACGAGCAAATCCTAAATTCTCTAAAGATTCAATAATCTGCACATCCTTAAACTGTTCCTCAATAAGATCTATCGTATGATCAGCAGAATTATTATCTAAAACTACAATCTCTATATTCTCGTAATCTTGTCCTAAAAGAGACGTCAAACAAGGTTCAATATATTTTTCCGAATCATGGGTCAAAATTCCCACTGTTACCTTTGGTACATGTTGAGAAAAACGAATATCTGCTAAGTGCGGACGTCTCGCCCTAATCTTATCTGGATCAAAAGCTTCTTGCGCTAGGATAGAAGCTTCCAGTAATGATTCATGGGTTCCCGCATCTACCCACATCCCTGGTACCTCACTAGCCTTTAATTGTCCTTTTTGTAGATAAATATCATTAACATCCGTAATTTCTAATTCCCCTCTTTTAGAGGGTTCTAACATCCGAATAAAATCAAAAACAGAGGAGTCATATAAATAAAATCCGGTTTGGGCGAAATCAGACTTTGGAATAGATGGTTTCTCTTCTAGCGACTTAACTGTACCATCTTCATCCATCTCCACTACGCCAAACCGCGAAGCATCTTCTACCTTTTTGACGAAAATTTTCGCTCCTTCCTTGAAGTAATGTACTTCTTCCAAAAAATCATCTTCAAAAATATTGTCTGACAAAATTACCGCAATTGGTTCTTTTCCCGCAAAGTCTTCTGCTAGACTTAAAGCTTGCGCAATACCTCCAGATCCATCTTGAATCCGGTAAGTAAAACTAACTCCAAAATCACTTCCCGAACCAAGTAGCGCCATAAAGTCTCCAGCATGGTCAGCACCAGTAACAATAAGAATTTCCCGGATACCAGAACGCTTGAGTGTATCAATCGGATAATGAATCATTGGCCGGTTAAAAACCGGTAACAAATGTTTGTTTGTTACTTTGGTACTTGGAAAGAGTCTCGCTCCTTCTCCCCCTGCCAAAATTACTCCTTTCATGGTAGGTGTATTCTGCCATTTTTTTAGAAAAATCAAAGTCTTTTTTCAAAAAAAAACATCTTT
Source organism: Candidatus Altimarinota bacterium (assembly GCA_021734525.1). GTDB lineage: Bacteria > Patescibacteriota > Gracilibacteria > UBA4473 > UBA4473 > JAIPGU01. Next base: position 13,247 of record JAIPIW010000011.1, read on the forward strand.
CGTCAATATTTCACTGTTTTCTCTATCATTACCCCCAAAATACTTGTAAAACAAGCCAAAAAATGATACAATAGGGGGAAATTATGAAAAAGTTTATACAGTATCTTCTTGGATTTGGATTGGCCTTCTTGGTCTTCGCTTCCATTATTGTTTCTGAAAATACACGTTTTGACCTTCTTCAAAAGGTGAAAAACCCTTTCTTAGAAAGCAAAAATTTAACCAAAGAATTAACAATTTCCTCTACGGAAAAAGAGCAGGAGATATTTACTAAAGACGGAGAACTTTGGATTTTTTATCCAAACTCCAAAACAGATTTTAGCAACAAAAATCGGGAAGTAATCCAAGGAGAAGTCTTCTTAAGTTCCTATTTTATTAATTACGCAAGCTACTTACCTACCCAAGAAGAAGGATTTTCTATAAAAAACTTCCCCCTGGTTCCAGGCTGGCTAAAAGTTGGCCCACTGATTTTAAACACTTCCGATTCCAATCTTCTGGTTTCCCGTGATAACATTAAAAGTTGGACCGATATTTATGTTTTTGGTCATTCTGTAGAAGTCTTTTTCGATGGAGCTAATCGCCCCTTTGTTATTCCTGCAAATATGAAGGTTACTGTTAGAGAAAACCTGATTAACGAGAAAACAAGAGTCCTCTTCTATTCTAAACTCAAGAAAGACTTACAAATGGCACCCTTTACCATATCTTCTACAGAAGTAGATAGCCTAGAAAACAAACTTAGTCAGTCTTTAAAAAAACTAGATATTTGGAAAGAAAAAATCACCAAATTCGCCCTAACAGAACCAGAAACTTGGATTCGTTCTCATCAAGATAATTTTGCTACTCGTCTTATTGAAGGCGTAGAAAGTATCCAGAACAATTTCGCCATTGGGCTAGATCCAGTTATTAAGGAAAAAAGGGGGTTCCGAAAATTAGTAAAACCATTAGTTAAAACTCACTTTTTTATCAAAAACAGAAAAACAACTTTAGCTAAAAACTCTCTTGCTGAATTCGAAACATCTATGAAAAGTTCTGCTTGGAAAAAGTCTTTTGACCAAAACACCGAAATAAAAAATAAATGGGAAAATTTTATCCAAGCTCACAAGGCTTGGTTAAAAATGATTTTACCAGGATCTGCTGAAGAACTTCTGGTTGATTTCTGGTTTGAACAAAACTCGCAGAATTCTTTTGATAAAATTATCAAAACTTTCTCCGATGCTGAAAATTTATTTTCTAACCGCTATTTTCGGAAAGCAAAAAATGAGTTCTTACGTCTCAATGACTATCTAAAAAATATATCTCTAACTCCAGAACAAACTTTCCAGATAACTAAGATGCGACGTCTTTTTGTAGAAATAATAAAGAGAGAAGAGTTTTTTCAAGATGAGGAAATGTTTAAATTACATAGATTCCTTATTGATTTAGAATTAGAAAATCATACAGAACAAGAATTACTAGATGAAATTCGTCTAGAATCTAGCCAAGACCTGCTTTGGTTTTTGAATACCTTTTTGGAAGACAAAACCAAAATAGAAGTTTCCAAGGTAATGCTTCGTACCTATAAAATGCTCGAAGTAAATAAAGTTATGGAACGTCTTGGCCGGGACATCTTTACTCCAGAAGAAAGTGAACTTATTAAGTTAGTAACCTTAATTGGAAACACTGGTCTCAGTAAAGAAGAACTAGATGCTATTAAGGAGGCCAAAGAATACCAGGAAGAATTAAATGATCGAATTACAGAAATTCAACAGCAAAACGACAGCACAGAAGGTTCTTCTGAGACTAGTCAAATCATCAATGCTAAATATTTAAAAAACTTTTTAACAGAAAAAGGTATTGATACTAGTGAAATGAATTTTCAAACCAATAGAGAAGAAGGAACTACCTCATTTTCTAAGGGAAAATGGCACGGACATCTAGTATCCGGTACTTTCGATTTCACTACGCAATTCTTCAAATCTATCCAAGTCGGTAACGAATCTCAAAATCAAATAAATCTTAGGTTTTTAGAAGGATTCCTTAATAAAATTCCAGAAGAAAATAAAATATTCCCAGAAAAAATTGAAGAAGATGTTGCCGTTATTTCTCAAACTACATCTCGCTCTATTTTAGAAAGAAAGCTTGTCCAAGAGTTATTTATCCTGAAAGGTTTCTCTATTTCTAGAGATAAGGTCGAAATTATAAATAGAGAAATGACTACTTTCCATATTAAAGAAGCTTCCTTCGACCATAAATTCAAATTAGATTTCGTTTACGATCGTTCAACAGATTCAGTAACAAATATAACCACCAAAGCAGGAAAAACCAATGTTGATTTTGGTTCCAGAACAATCCCTTTGGAAGATTTAAGTAACGTTCTCCAAGAAGAATTAGAGGCTCTTCTTAGTAAAAAGCGAATTGACGAATAGACGTCCCCCGTTACAATCGGCCGGTAAAACCAAATATGGTTAGTTTTGTGTGGAACTCTTTTATCAAATCTTGGCGACAAGCTCTTCATTCTCCATTTGGAGTACAGCTTGCCACTCTTGGGATTTTTATAATGTTTATTATGAGCTTCCGTCCTCCCTACTTTCTATGGTCTAGAGAACCTTTTGGCGAAGAATTTTCTGGCGATAAATCTATTTCCTTTCCTATCTCAGAAGTTGGCTTTCTAGATAATTCTGCCGGAGTGAGGACTGCTGGACTACGGGAGGTTCTGATGGAAGACGAAGAAGGTAACTTGGTAGTAAAAATTCAGCCTCGTAAAAGAGATGAAACTATTAACTACATTGTTAAATCTGGAGATAATCCCTTAAAAATAGCTCACAAGTTCGGTATAAAAGTTTCCACCCTACTGTGGAGCAATGAGTTAAATATTAAACAGCAACTACAAGTTGGACAAAAACTCCGCATCCCTCCTACCGATGGTGTGTACTACAAGGTACAATCTATGGACACCTTAGGAGAGATTGCCAAAAATCATGGTATTGAATTACCTAAAATATATGCCTATAACCGTATTAAAAAAGATACTGCCCTTCAGATAGACCAAGAAATTTTCCTACCAGATGCCCAAAAAACTTTTGTTGCCAGAAACATTACTAATATAGATGAAACTACTGATTCTGAAAGCCTAGAATCTATTGGTATTAGAATTAGAAGACCAACTAAGGGAATATTAACCCAGGGATTTCACAAAGGACATTACGCTATAGATATTTCCAATAAACTAAACACTCCTATTTATGCCGCTGCGGGTGGTAAAATAATTAAGGCAGATGATGGTTGGAACTATGGTTATGGAAATCATATCATCGTCGATCATGGGAATGATGTCCAAACTTTATACGCCCATCTAAATACTATTAAAGTTAATATCGGAGATGAAATAAAAACCGGACAACTAGTTGGGTTAATGGGAAATAGTGGTCGTGTTTTTGGTCCAACAGGAATCCATCTTCACTTTGAACTCCGTATCCGCGGTAGAAAAGTTAACCCTAATAATTACTTCTAAAAATAAGAAGTAATTATGTAATTATTGCTCTTTTATTTGCTTTATGTATTATATTATAATATAATAACATCCGACTTCTCCTCTTTAGGAGATTTTGCTAGGATTCTAATAACACGCCCCCGTAGTTCAATGGATAGAACAGCGCCCTTCTAAGGCGACAATCCAGGTTCGATTCCTGGCGGGGGTACCACCTAGTGCACTATTTAGCAATAATGACCGATCTGGTTAGCTATTTTTCTTATTCTCAAAAAATCTTATTGAGCTTGTTCTGGATTACTAAAAATCGTTTAAACGAAACGCCTTAGTTTTTATTTTTGTCTAGATGGGGAGTAGACAGTAATTGTAAATTATTAATTTTTACTTTCTATTTTATTAATCAAACTTTTAAAATATTTTTCTCCTCCAACTGGAAGAAACATTGTCCGCGAATTGTCTTCTTTGTCTGTAGCGACAAAAGTATTCCTCTTAAGATCATATATGAATTTATTTTCATTCATCTCATCTTAACCAATAGGCAATTTTTTAGAAAAAACTTCTAATTGTGTTTTGCATTTATCTGAAAAATAAACCGAAAATGTATGCATATTTTTGAGTTCCCAATCTTCATAAAAATCTTTCTGATTGTATTCTTTCCAATCTTCAATAGTAATATTTAAGATATCTAGATAAACCAATAATTCTTTTAATTCTTTATTTTTAAAAGGAATATCTTCGTGAACCAGTACAAGATTCTTTGCTTTTAACCAATGAAAATCTCCTAAGCAATCTATCAAAGCATCCCAATTAAATCCAAAGTAATCTGGAAATTGCAATATCTTGTACAAAGATTGTAGCAATTCTAATTTGGTCTCTATGTTTACAGGAAGTCTGACTACAAAAGTATCTTTAGATTTTTTAGGAATTTCCTTTTCTGTCTTAAAGAAATTAAAATCTTTGATTACCGATTCTTTTGTGATCATTTTTTTATTTTGAAGTATTTTCAGGACTTATTTCTCCTGAATGCTCACTCCCGTCATCATAATATTTATCCAAAAATTCATCTCGTTCTAAATCACTACTCCGAATAAGTGAATATATCTCAGCGAAATTACATATTTTTCCGTCAAATAAATGAAATACACTGATAAAATTTTCGTATTCAAAATATTTATCATTAGATTCATAATCTTCACAATATTTTCGAGCTTCTTTTTCCGCTAATTCTACTGCTTCTTTAAAACTTTTTGCTCGAACCAAAATAATCCTCTCTTCATATCCCCATATTTTATCAGTCTTTTTTCCATATATACCAAAAATACATTTTACCGAATACCATTCCTGTTTTATATATTTATTCATGATTACTTTTTAGATGAATTGCTTTTGTTTTTAAAAATCCATGCTTAAATTTATTTAATAATCTCTACATTTTCTACTATCACTGTATCGCATAGCCATTTAGAGCCTCTGTAATTATCATCAATCCAACAAGGGCTTAGCTCGACTAACACTCCTTCTGCCTGCTTCTTGAATTCTAACTCAGCAATAGTAGGACAATGTTTATAATCATAATCAGAATCCTTTTTAATATTTTCAAACAAGAATGTTGTTATACACGGATATTCCACCCACTGACTTGATTCTATTTTCATACTAATATTTTTCTTTTTTGAATTATATTTTATTTCTAAAATTTCATCGTCATGAAATGTTGGCCAATAACCAAAATAATCAATTATTAATTGCCAATTTTTTATATATTTAGGAATTTTCATTGTGTTTCTAATTAAAAATTATTTTTACTTTTCTTACTTTTAACTTCCAGAATTTGCTCCTTTTTCCTTTTGTAATGATTCATGGTCTTTAGATCTTGATGTATGATCATAACTTCCATCAGTTTTTGGAGTCCATCCGTGAACATGTGGATTAGGAACAGTTCTATTATTATCTGAGAAATCTATATCTCTAGCCGGATTACCCTGTTTATCCCAAGTCCTAGCTTGATCTATTTTGCCGTCTTTCCACCTAAGTCCAGTTGTACTTGGATCTCCGTGTAAAGGCAAACTACGTTCTCCAGTCAAGCTTGTTGTTATAGGATTTTTTTGTTCCTTATTTGCAGGAACGGATGTTGTTTTTGATTCACTTCCTGTCCCAGGAAAAGTCATTATTTGGGCGGAATTCTGTTTATCTGCAGGAGTAACAAAGGGGCTAGATTCATTACGATTAGCAGGAAAAGGAGAAATATTATCTTTTAGATTATTTAAATTTCCTATTACTGTTTTAGCAATTATAGCCGCTTGATAAATAGCTGCTCCCACAATAATAGAAACCCCTATTATATCTCCAATAAGCAAAGGACCATCAGCAACAGTAAACATCCCTCCTAAAGCTATTGATTCCGCAAAAGTATTACCACTTGGATCAACATACTTCAGTGGATTATTCTGTACATAACTGTACTTATTTAGAGACTGCGGATCCTTCAGATCTCCTTCCCAAGAATCTCTACTGATAAATCTTCCCAAATTAGAATCATAGTATCTGGCTTCGTAATAGAGTAATTCTGTTTCTTCATCTCTTTCTTTTCCAGTAAATTCATAATCATTCTCAAATCCTTCCTCAGCGTCGTCTATTCTCGTGTCTCCATAAGGGAAATAATCTAAAAGTTGAACTATGCCTCCTTCTTCGTTTGTATCTACATTAGAGCCAGTGAGATGATCTTCATGATGGTATATTATAATAGAATTATTATTTTCTGTTTCCAAAGTAGCTACTTTAGTGTTTCCAGCATAAATGTGTGCTTTCTGTTTCTCTTGTTCTAGATCATAATATTTATCTACATAATAAGTCTGTTCTTCTTGTTCTATATTTTCCTTAAAAATCCTATCTTTACCTTCATCGTAAAGATAATTCATAGTGATCTCTTCTTCTTCGTTATTAGAAGATGAGAGTCTGTCTTTCCAATCCCATTCGTGTTCCCAGATTCCGTTACTAAGTAAATTACCATCCTCATCATAAATGTATTCTGTCTCCCCTATGCTGGTTACAGCATGGGGCGAGGCAATAGTATCTGGACTTGTTTCTGGATCTTTTCCCCTGTAAATATAATTTCCTTCAAGTCCTCCTTTGGTGAGAATGTTTCCTAGAATATCATATGTATATTCCCGATCATAATCTTCTCCATTGGCAGATTCTGTAATAGTCGCCCCAACCAAACGATACAAAGAATCGTACTGGTAAAAAGCATTTTTAGCTACATCTGTATTGGATTGGTCGATTATAGAAATTATATTCCCTACTGGATCGTAATTGTAGAAAATATTTTGCAAGAATTCCTGGTCTCTTTTGGTCTTTTTATTAATTAGTCTGTAGGCTTGGGTAATGTCATAGGTATTGGTAGTTTCTACCCCATTGCTAAAATTAATCCGGACGACGCTACCGGTAGGAGCGTAATCTAAGTTAGTTACAACTTCGTTTGCGTTTTGCAAAACTCTCTGTAATTGCCCAGCTCCGTTATATTCATAAGTAACAACAGTCAAATTGGGATAAATAACACTTAGGGGATTATCTAAATTGTCATAGGTAAATTGCAAAATAAATTCCTCATCTTCAATGATAAAATCCTGTCTAGTTATTCTTCCGAGTAAGTCATAGGTATAATTCTTACTTCCATTAGAAAATTCTACTTGGGAAAGTCGACCAATAGCATTTTGTCCTTGATCGTAAGTATAAGTAACTTCTATCCCCTCTAACGTGTCTGTATCTTCTGTTACAATTCTGTCTAATTCGTCATAGGTGAAATTTGTTTCTTGATCTCTAGCGTCTGTCACAGAAATAACATTATTATTAGCATCGTATTCGTATTCCCAAACACCAAAAGTGTCGTCATTGAAGGTATGCAATTCTTCTTCTGTTAGTTTTCGGCATAAAAGATCGTAGGTAAGATTTTTTTGGTTCCCTAGAGCATCTGTAATTTTGATTAGATTATTTAGGGCGTCATATTCGTATTTGGTAACAAAGGGAACTTGATCCAAATACTCCCAAACATCTGTCAGATTTTCTCGAGCATCAAAAGCAAAATCTTTCTGGTTACCATTTAGATCCCAAACCTTTTGTGCCCAATTGTCGTATTCTGTGCGAATTATACCCAGCGGACTCATGATTGTAATTTGTCTGTTTAGGGTGTCATATTCATATTCCATTCCTAGAGCAAAAGGATCTAAAGGAAGATATATAAGACCGTGTTGGAAAATCGGTAAGGTTTGTTTTTTAGTATTACCTCGTTCATCATAAATTGTGTCAATTACGACATAATTATTCTCAGCCTCTGTTCTAACTTGAATAGGACGAGAGAGGCCATCAAAATAAGTACGAGCAAAGACTTCTATTCCTTCTTGAGGATATTTTATTTCTGTAATAGAAATAGGATATTCTTCCAATTGGTAGTCATAATGATTTATTCTGGTATTTAAATCTGGATTTAAAGGATTAGATATAAAAGATTCTATTACCCTACCAAATTCATCTAGGACAACTATTTTTCTGGCGTTATTTGGATCTGTAATCTGAATGGGAACACCATAGACTAGATCATAAATCACTTCTGTTTCATGTAATAAAGGGTTCGTTATTAGTTCTGGATATAAATTATGCTCTTCATAATTGATACGAGTTTCAAAAAAACGAGGATTTTTAAAACTTATTGGTAATCCATATTCATTATAGGTTGTTTTGGTTCTAATTAGATTATCTGGTTCTGTAACTAAAACTTCTTGCATAGTAGGATTTCCTTTGCTTATTTGTCCTAATCCCAAATAGTCATAATACTGTTGCTGTTGGGCAATTAATCTAAAGCCAAAATCTCTCTTTTCTATCCGAGAAAGATATGAAACTAGATAGTCTTCTTCGTTTTGGGCATAAGAAAATATGGTTGTAATTCTATCTGTTCCCATATCTTGGTAATTTCCATTTTCTCCATTAAGGATCACTTCTCCTTGATCTATTTCATTAACTATATTACCAAACCCGTCATACCACATTTCTTTGGCTTTGGCTCTATAACTGGGATTACCATCATAATCTGCTATTACTTCACGGTTTAGATAAACAAAGAATCTTTCTTTTTCTTCATCATCATCTTGGAGTTGGTTATTATCCCATTTTTTTATCGTTTTTTGATAGAGATTTTCTTGGTCATCGTAGACCTCTTCCCGATAGATTTTTCCTTTTTTGCTGATATGATCTTCAAATTCTCCAAAAACTTCACTTTCTTCGTTATCTGGAGAAAATTCGCTTTGATGAAAAAATATTTTTCTTCTGTTTTCTACTGGATCTATTACTTCTACTTTATGAAATCCAGCATATTCTTTTTTGTAGGCATCTAGTTGGTCATAATAGTAATGTCCGCCTTCATAACTGTAACTAGTGGTATACCAAGGCTCGTTTGGTCCAGCTTGCACAGATGATTCATGAACTGTATGAACTACAAAATGAAGCCCATTAGCCATAGAATCATCTCCCAGCCTATAAGCTGTAGATGGTTTATAAATTAATCTCTGTACTGCTCCATATGGAAAATCTATTTCCTTTAATAACAAATTCTTATTGGTCGGTTCCTCTTCTGTTCCATCATAATAAGAAAAATTAATAGGTGGCAGAATATTTTCTCCACTTCTTATAGTAATTCCGGTTAAATGTATGATAGCGTCATTAACTACTTCATGATCTAACTCATAAGTTCTAATTAATTCTTCCTCATCAATTAAGGAATATATTTGGATTTCATTAAATATTAAGCTTGTTTCTGTCCTAAATCCTCGTTCATAAGAAAGAAAATAGGGTCTTTCTTCTAAAACAAAACGAACTTCAAAAAGGCCTTCTTCCTCTTCATAACCTGTATAACGAATCGTGGCTGGATATATTTGTCCACTGTCTTGGATGTAAGTATAGGTTATATAATTGCCGTTAGGATCTTCTATTCTTTCCAGTAGCCATTTATAGACTTCTTCTTCATTATCTGGATTTACTTGTTTGGTGTCTGCATTAATTCCAAAGAAATATTTAGTTCCCTTAGTGTCAGTGGCTATCCAATGATTATCTGTAAAAATATATTTGGTAAAACTTGTTTCTGTTTTAGCGCCATATAATCCTTGTTCTTGATCTGTAACAATTAATTCTGTGGTGTTTCTATTAATGTCAGCCGTGAAATCATCTTCTATATATAATTTATCTACGCCCTTTCTGGTACTCCGAAAAATAGCATTTGTAGGAAGTGACCAGCCATATCCTATTGGAGATTCATAATTTTTTTGATTACTGGAATAAGTAAGGTTGAGATATGGAGTCATTTCTTTTCTTCCTTCTGGTATCCAGATTGGATAGGAGTAAGTAGCACTTCCAGTAAATAAATCTGTTTCAAAACTTCCGTTAGAGTTTTTGAGCCAATCAAAAGCCTGAGGTAATTTCGGCTGGATAAGTTCTGTATTTTGTTCATCTTCTCGAGGCAAATTTTCTGGGTCCCCTAGCTCTGGATCATCTTCTAATTCTGCATTCGCTCCTTCTTCTGCTTCTTCTAAATTTTGTTCTGGATTCACTACTACTACTTCTTCTTCAGGAAGATTTATATTTGTTGTGCTACCGGTAGGCTTTGAATCTTCTTCTTTAACTTCTAATTCTAAAGGATTAGATAATGATGAAGTAGAATTATCTTTTATTTCTTCTTTTGGCGTTACTTTTTGGGCAGAAATAGAAGTAGTTAAAAGCAGAGAGATACAGAATATAGCCAAGAATTTTTTCATAATGTGTTATATTATAATATAATAATATCCCCCTTAATTTTCCTTGGCGTTTATTCTTCTATTAAAGCACAGTCTCCGTAATAAGTAGCTTGTTCTTCGTCTCGGTCATATTCCATGACACATCTATATTCTAGATTCCATCCTTTGCCGGTACCGATCAGGATACAACTATTACCATAATTAAAATTTTGATCGTCTTGAAATAGTCCTTTTTTCTTATATGAATAAAAGAAATCTGGAATGCCGTCACCATTAAGATCTATTAATTGTTTAACAGTATGATCTGTGCCATTACTAGAAGGAATCATGTCTAAACTCCAAATATGCTCTGCGTTAAATTCATGAGAATTGGGCCAGCTTTCATAATTATCTACACAATCTGGATTGGGTACGTTTGCAGGATAAGCTCCTAGAACTTCCATATCTTCTGGTCCTATAACTCCTGGATCCACTACATCTTCTGCAAAGGAAAAGGTAGAAAATATTATAGCTAAAATAGCTAAACTAGAAACAAGTACCGAAAAAAGAGTAAGCGGTCGCATGAAAAGAGTCTTCATGATAAGAGGGGTTAAGATTTATTTTATAATCTATAAAAAATCTAACTTCTGTCAAAAAATACTTTTGAATAAATGCAAAACATTTAAGGTAGATTTAATATTTTATGAACAAAAAAATTGTTCTACCAATTAATCTCTTCGTATGACATTTATAACATTCTAAAAACAAGACACTCCTTTTTTATAGTATCTCATTTGTCTCATTTTTAACAAAAAGTACCAGACCGATGTGTTTTGTACCACTTTCAAGAAAGCTTTTTAACCATATACGTAGATTGCAACTGGTAACCAAACTTCCGGTAGTATTCTCTAGTCCCAATTCCAGCAATAATAGTTATTTTCTTTAATCCCCATTCCTCTTTCGCAATACGTTCTGCCTCTAGAAGAAGTTTTTTACCAAGTCCACGATGTTGTCCCACCCCTGCTTCTTTACCAACAGATATTTCTATTCCGTAAGAATGGACTTCTCTAATTAAAGCAGCATCTTTTAGAACCGATTTAAAAGAACTGTATTCCTTACTGCTCGGTTTACGTAAACGCAGTAAGGCAAAAAGATGCTCTTCATCTTCTGTTTCAAAAGAAAGAAACACTTCTTGTCCTTTTGATGCCTCATAATCTCTTCTTTTTAATACTGGTGCACCTAATTTCTTATTCCCCACAAATCCTACTTCTCGACACCTAATACACTGACAAGGCCAAGATGCAGGAATACTTTTCATGTCTATTCCCAGTAATTCTTTTAGTTTTTTAGGTTGGCTCTTTAAGATCTGACGTAAGTTAGAAAACTTTACTCCATCTAAAACATCAGAAACCGGAATGTCTCGCATTAGTCGCATAATTCTTGTCCAAGGTGGAACATGTTTCTTGAACTGCAATAACAATTTCACTAGTTCTTTATCTGACATTGGCTGGAAATCACCCTTTCTCCACCAGTGCTCTAGTTCCGAATTAGCCAACACCTGACAAGGATAGATTTTGATAAAATCCGGACGAGCATCTGGACTACTAAAAACTTCCTTCATCCATTTTAGATCTTTTGGGGGACTAGAACCTGGTAGTCCCGGCATTAAGTGCCAACAAATTTTAAACCCAAAATCTCGCATTAACTGCATAGCTTTGGCGACATCCTCTTTGAGATGACCACGTTTAGTTAATTTTTGCACTTCATCATCTAGGGTTTGCACCCCAATTTCTATCCGCGTACAACCAAATTTACGCATCCGCACTAATTCTTTTTCTGTAATCCAATCTGGTCTCGTTTCTAGTGTCAGACCAATGATGCGATGTGCAGATGTTTCATTAACCTGTTGTGCTTCTTCTAAACTGTGTGATTTCTGTTCGTTAGCAGCTTCAAAACATTTACGAACATACCAACTCTGATATTTTTTTGGTAAGAATGACCAAGTACCACCCATGACAATTACTTCTAATTTAGAAGTAGGATGACCAGAATCTTCTAAGGCGGCAATCCTTGTTTTTACTTGTCGGTAAGGATGAAAATTATTGCGCAGGGCACGTGCTGCTGCTGGCTGAGAAGATAAATAACTCTTGGGCATTCTGTTTTCCAGTGGACAATACACACACTTCCCTGGACAGGGATAAGCTTTGGTCAGAATACCAATAGGAGAGACTCCCGAAATAGTTCTGACCGCTCTTTTTTGCAAAAGCTTCTCTAATGCTTCTGGTATTTTCTGCTCACCAATAACAGCAATGAGGTCCCGATTAAGAATAGGAGGAATCCCTGTCCGAGCAGAAAAATTCCTTTTCCTTTTTTCCAGTTCTTCTCTGTTTCTGGGTGGTGTTTTACAAAGTTCTTGTAATAAATCTCCAACTTCTGTTGGATTTTCTACTTTTTGTCGTATCCCAAAATTTTTCTTATTCTTCATTGCCTCGCGCGTAGTTTCCACGCTCCCTGCAAAAATTCAAGCGAAAAGCCTCCTGTTTCCTTAATAGTAACTAAAGGGATTTTGTTTTCTTTAGCTAGTGTCTCCAGACTTTTACTAGGTTTATTTTCTCCTAAATACAAAATACCCTGAGATGGTAGAGGGAAAAAATCCGGGAAGTTATTATTACGCAAAACCCAAAAATCCGATGCAAATGAAATAGATAGCAGTTTTAGATTCATCAATGTTTCTGCACTTAGTTCTCCTATTAACCAAAATCTCTGATTTTGGAATTCCAAATTAGCTAGATTTTCTGACAAAACTCGTAGCTTAAAATCTTGTCCCTGGAACTCTTTACCTTCCTCTTGCTCCTCTACTTTTATAATTTGAGAACGAAAGAAATAAGGTTGCAGAGAATGAAGAATCATTCTAGCAGAGCCTGTTTTAGTATCACCGAAACTAATAATTTGTTGACTCGGAGTATGAATTAATACCACGTTTTTTTCTCCTAAAACCATAAATTCTTTTGTTTTGGATAAAGAAAATTCCCTCATCAAAAAAAACATTAGAATTATTCCCAAAACTCCAAGCCCAATTTTAAATGTATTCTTCATCTACTATCCCTAGTGGAGGTTCTTCCTCTTCTGAAGAGAGTTCTATTTGTTTAGCCCGCAAACGGAAGAATGCTCTTTCCCAAACAGCTGTAGAGAAAACTTCAATAATAGCAGTTAGGTAAGAGGCCAAAGCAACCATGATTACTCCTATAATGATCGCCAAGGTAACCATAAATCCCAACCATGATGATTGCGCAAAAAAAGTTGCTGCTCCCAAAATTCCGACAGGAACCCCAATAACAACCAACACATTAATAACAATCCTAAAATTAACTAAAAACATCAATAAGATAATGGCCATGGTTACACCGAAATTCAGAAAAACCAAACCAATACTTTTCCGGATAGATTTTCCTAATGCACATTTCTCACAAACCAAAAAATAAGGCACAAAGGACAAGAAGACATTAATGAAAAAGGAAATAATTAAGTAAGGTACAACTACTGGTAACACTATTTCCGAAAAAATATCTCCATGATAATAACGGTACATGGTAACCGTAAACAGAGTAATGGTCATTAAGGCAAACGGAGAAAACAAGGCCCTAAATTCAAATAACTTGAAGAAATATGCTCCGCCTTCTATTATTTTCTGTCGCAAAGAAAGTTTCTTTTCTGGGTAATTAAATTCCTGCCTGATAGCTAAAATCAAAGTGGCTTGTATCCAAGGCTGTAAAACAAATTCAAAAAGAAGAATAAAAACCAGTAAAAACAGTGCCCAACCAAGTAAGTGATGGGAAGTTAAGAATGACAAGCTAGTTCCTAAAGTCTTATAAACAAATTCATGCTCAACAATACCAAATTCGGCCGACAACATACCTAATTGCCAAGCAATTTCAAAAATAAACACTACTACCGCAGCAAAACTAGCCACAAAACAAAACCATTTTAGTTTTGTAGAACTAGTTGTTAGTTCCCACGCATTATGAATTACTTCAGCGTAGCGCATCAGGGGAATTCTCGGAGCTTTCCAGAAAAAAGTCAATGTTCTAAAATACTTTACATGTTCCCTATTCCTAAATTAACTAAATCAGAAAAACTACGTCTTATCTTAATTATCATGTTTTTGGGACTTTTTCTAGGCCAAGAAACTTGGTCTGGACAGATATTCCTACTGCTATCTGTCATCTTTATCTTCTTGTCTTTTTTTTGGAAGAATTTCTGGTTAGGTTTAATAGCAATTTTCTTACTATCTATTTCTTTCAGTATTTGGCGAAATACTAATGACCTACTAGACGATGAACTAAGTAAACATTACACCGAAATTCAAGAATTAACTGGATTTGTGTCCAGTTTTCCGGATCAGAGAGAAAAAAATAATCGTGCTACAGTTACTACTCCGCAAGGTAAATTATTACTCATTGTTACCCCAGAAACAGAATTACATTATGGCGACGAATTAAAATTTACTGGAAAACTAACTCGTCCCCGCAACTTCCTAGATTTCGACTACCAAGAATATCTACTTCGTTTTGGCATTCAAACCATTGTGCGTTATCCAGATAATTTAGAAGTATTAAGTCTTAGAAATAAAGGTAATTTTATTTTGCGTCTTGCTGCCAAAACTAGACAAACGTTAGCTCATAATTTAGAACGAGCTCTTCCCCTCCCGCACAACAAAATTGCTATGGGAATTCTTTTGGGAGTAAAAAACGAATTACCTCCGTCGACTAAGGAAGAATTTACTCGTTCTGGACTACAGCATCTACTAGTTGTTTCCGGTTTTAACGTTACGATTATCATTATTTTTATCTCTTTACTCCTTAGACGTTGGGGCCGGAGAGCAGTATTTTTGGCTAGCTTACTCGCCCTGATATTCTTTGTCGCCATGACCGGACTAGAGGCTCCCGTACTACGTGCTTCTCTAATGGGTGGAATTGTGGCTTGGAGTGTGGCTTTAGGGAGATTTTCTGACGTCCGTAATCTTATTTTCCTTTCTATGGTTGTAATTGGTTTGTTTAGTCCAAGGTTAATCCAAACCGATATTGGCTTCTTCTTATCCACCATGGCCACCTTGGGAATTGTTTTTGGCGTGCCAGTTTGTGAGAAAATTTTTGCAAAAATTTCTAATAAGTTTGGTATAAAAACTTTATTAATAGTTACCCTTAGTGCCCAAATTGCCGTGCTGCCAATCCTCGGACTTTATTTTGGTAGTTTTCCAGTTGTCGGTATTTTTTCTAATTTACTAGCAGAACCCCTCGTACCTCTCAACATGCTTTTTTCTTTTATAGTTACCCTGACTGGCTTCCTGCCAGAATTTATCGCCACACTCATTGCCATTCCTGCTTTCATTGGACTCGAGATTCTGTTACAAATTGCTCACATTTTTGGACAAGTAGAACCTCTATCTGTTTCTAAACTGGTTGGAAATATTAGTTTAGTTATTGTTCTTCTCTTTTTCCTATGGGCCAGTTTATCCAGAAATTTTGCTAAAATATTTCTCACCAAATCTGGAGTTGATTTTTCTGCACAAAAACTCAAGAATCAACCTAGATGAGAACCAAAACTTTTTTTCTAGATCAAGGGGAAACTCTCGGAGGGGCAGAAAGATTTCTGTTAGATTTTTTCCAAAAACTTACTCCTGCCGAAACGAGAAGAATTCTTCCGGTAGTTATCGGTGCAAAATCAAAAAAGTATCGCCTTTTGTTACCAAGCAAAATAGAAGTTCAAGATTTTGTTTTCCCATCTGTACGAGGAAGAGTCTTGAAGAAATTAGTTATTATTTCCAGATTATTAAAAGCAGCCCACAGCTTAAAAAAACTAGCCCAGAAAGAAAAAACAGCTGTCTTTTTTTCTAATACCCCAAGAACACACTTTGTGATGTTCTTAGCCAAGCAGTTCTTTCGAATGGATGGCAGATGGATTGTCATGAATCATGATTTCACTGTCCCTGCTTTTCTTCTGCGTAAAATAGCAAGTTGCGCAGATATACTTATCGCCAATTCTATCCCCTGTAGAGAATACTTGCGTCGGATCATTAACAAGAAAGATTTTAAGAAAGTTAGGATTATCGAAAACGGAATAGATTTTTCCGCCATACCAAAACAATCTCCTCCACTACAGATAAAAAAAATCCTAATGCTTGGTCGGATAGATCCCCGTAAAGGACAGATGTTTGCCACTCAAGCGGCAGAACTTCTGCAATCTTCTCATCCGGATTTACAATTCTTTGTAGTCGGTAGTCCCTTCAAGGAAGATACGAGAACCATGAAGTATCGTGACGATATTCTCAAATTCGTTCATGAAAAAAATATTCAAAATATTCACTTCTTAGGTGAGGTAGATAATCCCTTCGAAGCCATTATTGGAGCAGACTGTTTACTAGTTCTTCCTACCGAACCCGAAACTTTTGGGAGGATTGTGACTGAAGGACTAGCCCTGGGAAAACTAATCATCTCTTTTGATGAAACTGGCCCTAAAGACATTTTGAAAAATTACGAACTATTCCTGAAAACTAAAAATTCACTCCGAGTAGAAAAACAAAATCCTCATGCTCTAGCAAAAAAGATTGCCTTCTTTGCGGACAATCCTCAGGAAGTACAACTTTTCACTAAGAAAGCCCGCGAGTTCGTAGAAAAAAACTTCTCTCTCGATGAAACTAAGAAGCGACTCGTTAATGTGATTTTAGAAGATTAGCCTAAGCAAAATCTTCACCAGGAAAAGTATCTCGTCTCAATCCACCAAATCCTCTTTTTTCTGCTTGGACAGATAAATCCATCAAGAATTGTTCTGCACGAATAATATCTTTGTCATCCTTAAACTCCCTGCTGGCAGGATCCGGAGAAAGTTCCCCCAAGTTAAGTTTTGCCAAACTTTCTTCTACTCCTTTTTCTGCATTTACTCTACGTTCTGCCTCCTGAACTTCGTTCCAACCCTTACCATATGGATTTTCCTGAGATTCCTTTAGATTAGCTAAGGCTTTTTTGGTAACATTTTCTACTTCCTTAGAGCTCTCTAAATGTTTATTTAGATTGTCTTGAGCCTTTTTCCAGTTGGGTTTTTCGAAACTCATTTTTAATTGGATAATTCGGAATATTATAGCAAAACTTTTGACAAAAAGCAAGTAAGTCACTAGGCTTCGCCCGTCACGGGCAAGCCGTCCGCGTTTTTTGTTTGTTAAAAAAACAAAGACCATAAATCTTATATTATAATATAATGACTAAAAATATTTCAGTTAAGGGGGCGCGGATGCACAATCTCAAGAACATAGATGTAGAAATTCCAAGAGATAAATTAACGGTAGTTACCGGAGTTTCTGGAAGTGGTAAATCTTCCCTCGCTTTTGACACTATCTACGCCGAAGGACAACGTAGATACGTAGAAAGTCTTTCTACTTATGCTCGTCAATTCCTCCAGCTCCAAGAAAAAGCAGAAGTAGATTCCATCGACGGACTAAGTCCGGCAATATCTATCGACCAAAAGTCTGCCCCAAGAAATCCTCGCTCTACCGTTGGAACTGTAACTGAGATGTATGACTATCTAAGACTTCTTTTTGCCAAAATTGGAGTCCCTATTAACCCAGAAAATGGACGACGTTTGCAGAAACAAACTCCTGGGCAAATCTTAGATTCTCTCAATGAATGGAAAAAAGATGAAAAATTCATGGTTCTGGCTCCTCTAATTAGAGGCAAAAAAGGAGAACATCATCATGCTTTAGAGAAAATCCAAAAAGCTGGTTTTGTTCGTCTGAGAATAGACGGACACATTGTAACTATTAATGAGGACATTGAATTAGATCCCCAGAAAAAACACAATATTGAAATTGTAGTGGATCGTCTTACTAAAACAGACTATGCCAAAAAGTTCGTTAAGTTAAAATCTGGCGAAAAAATAGAAGAAAAAAATGATGATCGTCTCCGGGTTCTGGATTCCATTGAAACCGCTCTAAAATTCGGAGAAGGAATTATGATTATTCATAGAATAAGCGATAATAAAGACTTTTTGTTTTCAGAACACTTAGCAGATCCGGATACTGGTTTTTCTTTTCCACCCATAGAACCAAGACTCTTTTCTTTCAATTCTCCCCACGGAGCTTGTGAAGATTGTCACGGACTGGGATATCGACTAAAAGTAGATCAAGAGACTTCCCTGAGTCCCAACCTATCCATCCGAGAAGGAGGAATTCTTCCTTGGGCTTCTCTTGGTACTAATGCCCAACACTGGTACTTTTCCCTACTAGAATCTATTGGAAAAAAATATGGTTTCTCCATTGATGAACCAATTGCCAAAATTAAACCAGAAACTTTAGATAAAATCTTTGCTGGTTTTGGAGATGAAGAGTTCCACGTCAAGCTTCATGGAGCTTTCCAAGGACATTCTACTGAAGCCAAATTCGAAGGAGTTGTTACGCAAACAGAAAAGAGATACAACGAATCAGATTCAGATTTTGTCCGTAAAAAACTAAACGAGTTTATGACCGAAACCACTTGTACTGCCTGTGACGGTACTCGCTTAAACATCTATGGTCGTAATGTTTTCTTGGAAGAAAAAAACATTTCAGATATTACTGCCATGTCTGTTCCAGAAGTAAAGAAATGGATCAAGGAACTTAAAACCACCCATGAAAATGAAAATATTATTCTCCCGATCCAAAAAGAATTAATGGATCGTTTGGGATTTTTGGAGAATGTAGGTCTCGCCTATCTTAATCTATCTCGGGCTGCTAACACCCTATCTGGAGGAGAAGCCCAACGAATTAGACTTGCTACCCAAATTGGTTCTCAACTCCAGGGAGTACTTTACGTACTGGACGAACCATCTATTGGATTACACCAAAGAGATAATGGTAAACTTATCGAAACTCTTAAACACCTCAAAGACTTAGGAAACACTGTTATTGTAGTAGAACACGACGAAGAAACTATTCGTACCGCAGACCATATTATAGAGATTGGACCAAAATCTGGTATGCATGGAGGAAAACTAGTTTACTCAGGAACTCTTGCCGGCATGAAAGAAGCAAAATCAGAAACAGCTGACTTCCTTTTTGGTCGTAAAGAAATCGCTATTCCTCCTATCCGCAGAAGACCAATTGGAAAACTCCTAATCAAGGGAGCCCGGGAAAACAACTTACAGAACTTGGATGTAGAAATTCCCCTAGGAATTCTAGTAGGAGTTACTGGAGTTTCTGGTTCTGGAAAAAGTTCTCTTATTAACCGCATTTTAGTACCAACTCTAGCTCGAGAACTTAATCGTGCTAAAAAACCTTCTGGTGCTCATGACGAAATTATTGGTATAGAACAGTTAGACAAACTAATTTCTATCGACCAAAGTCCTATTGGGAGAACTCCTCGTTCTAATCCCGCTACCTATACTGGTGTATTTACAGATATCCGGGAAATTTTTGCCACCACTCCAGAAGCTAGGGTACGTGGATATAATTCTGGTCGATTTAGTTTCAATGTTAAAGGAGGAAGATGTGAAATCTGTGGTGGAGACGGAATTAAAAAGATAGAAATGCATTTCTTGCCAGATGTCTATGTGCCTTGTGAAACTTGTCAGGGAAACAGATATAACGAAGAAACTTTGGAAATTACCTACCGTGGTAAATCTATTGCGGAAGTTCTTAGTATGACCGTAGAAGAAGCCGTAAAATTCTTCGAAAATTTCCCACAAATAGAACACAAGTTGAAAGCTATAGAAGAAGTTGGTTTGGGATACATTAAACTGGGACAAAGTGCGACCACCTTATCAGGTGGGGAAGCACAAAGAGTAAAACTGGCTACCGAACTTATGAAAAAAGCTACCGGACAAACCATCTATATCCTAGATGAACCAACTACCGGGCTACACTTTTCTGATGTCAAAAAACTACTGTCTGTTTTACAGAAATTAGTAGATAAGGGAAATTCTGTGGTTATTATCGAACACAATCTAGATGTCGTTAAATCCTGTGATTACCTAGTAGATCTAGGACCAGAAGGTGGTAACCAGGGTGGGCAAATAGTAGCTACCGGTACTCCAGAAGATGTCGCTAAAGATAAAAAAAGTTCTACCGGACAGTTTTTATCTAGCATGTTGGGGAAGAAATAAATTAGGGTCATGCCTAGAATAGCGAAATAAAAAACGCTAATCTGTGGTCATGATGAAGAAAAACAAGTATGCAAACCGTTCCAAAATTTCTGAGAAGAAAATCAGAGAAATTGTGAGATATTTTTCAATGGATTTAG
>JAIPIW010000012.1 GCA_021734525.1 Candidatus Altimarinota bacterium
AGTTTCTGGAGCGATGGCTATTTTGCCGAAACAGTTGGAGTGCTCCACGAAGAGGTTATGAAGGAATATATAGAAAAGCAGGGAGAAGAAAATTAAGATCCAAATTGTGCCGCCTGTGTAAAAAAATGCCCCGGGCTTTTGCCCGGGGATTGTTTACTATGATTAATATCATAGAATTTTTATTTTTATAATTGTTTGTGATACACTTTTTTTAGTTATAATCAGGTCTTTTTATATGGGAAAACAGAAGGAAAAATTTGTCTCAGATGACGAAAAAGCTCAGGAAAAAGACTTACAGTTAAAATTAAGTCATGCTGGACTTGAAGCTGTAATTGTTTTTTATGGTGTATAAACTATAGATTATAAAAAAATAAATTTCGAAACGATTTTCCATATTATAAAATGACTAAAAAATCAAACTGTAAAGGAACGAACATCATCTTCATCAACTCAGGTGGAAGTAAGAAAAAATTCACACTTGAAAAAGCAAAACAACTAGGTGCAAATATTATTTTGATAAATTCGTGCTTTGATGGAAATAAAAAACTTATCGATCATTTTATTGAGGCTGATACCTACAACCATGATGAGGTTTTGGATAAGCTACGCTTATTTGTAAAAAACAATCCAGAAATTGAACTCCATGGAGCCATTTCCTTCTGGGAGGATGATATTCCGTTATTGGCAAAGGTTTGTGAAGAATTTGATCTCACCGGAAATAGTTATGAAGCTGCGGTAAATACTCGCGATAAATATGAGATGAGAAAGAGGTTAGCTGCTACAGGGCTAGGAAATCCTTTATTTTGTCGTGTTAAAAATACGGAAGATTTGCGAGTAGCGATTGAAACTATCGGATTTCCGGCGGTAATGAAGCCATCTTGGGGAGCAGATAGTGAGTTTGTAGTTTTGGTAAAAAATGAGCAGGAAGCTTTTGACACGTTGGAGTATATGCTGAAAAACTGTACCGAGGCATTTAACCCAATTTTTAAATACAACAACGGAAATTTCCTATTTGAGGAATACATGATGGGAATGGAAATTAGTCTGGAATGTTATTCTCAATTTGGAATTCCACATGTCGTAGGGATTAACGAAAAGCAACCGATTAAGCCACCATATTTCATTGAATATGGTGATATTGCACCAGCTCGAATTAACACGGCAACCGAAGTCGAGGTAATTAAATTGGCGGAATCAGCACTTATCGCTCTTGGTGTACAAAATAGTTTGGCGCACATTGAGATAAAAATTACGCCAACTGGTCCTAAAATTGTGGAGGTTGGTTCGCGTATGGGAGGTGATGACATTTACATGAATGTTAAATCTGTCTGGAATACGGACTTGGTGGAAATCGGACTTAATATTGCGATGAATAAACCAATTAAACTAGAAAGAAATGTGGCTACTGGTTGTGCAATTTGTCGTTACTTTATTTCTGATTATTCTGGAATTATTACGAATATTGAAATTCCGAAAGAAATCTCTAAACAGAAAGATGTTCTACAATTGGTTATTTCAAAAAAAGTTGGAGATGCGATTCTAATGCCACCAGCTGGATATGAAAATGCGGGATGGATTGTGGTAAAAGGGAAAAACTATCAAGAGGCGGAAACGACGATGAATAACTATATGGCTGCAATCAAAATCAATGTCACAAAATTTCACAAGGATTCAGCGCTTGGAAAAACTATTCGAGAATCATCTCTTTCTTCTGCGTCATTATTGCGTGATCAGTTAATTAAGGCTTCTAGATTGGAAAGAATTAGAACTATTGATATTGATGAAATTAAAAAATTACATTTTGGAATCATTACGTATTCTGTTTTTTCAGGGAAGGATGCTTTTTCAGGAAAAGAGATTGCGGAAAAACTAATAGCAAAAGGTTATCATGTGAGTTTGTTTCACATTAATGAGAACGCACTTCATCTGGAAAAAATAAAAAATGCTAATCTCGACTTTGTTCTAAATTTTTGCGAAGAAAATTATAATTCGCCATTTTTAAAATCAAACATAGTAGCATTATTTGATATGTTAAAATTGCCTTACACTGGGTCAAGTTCTTCAACATTGTCTTTAGCGAAAAACAAAATTAATACGAAAAAAATTCTGAATTATCATGGTATTCCAACACCAGAATGGGATTATGTGGAATCCATGGATGACGAAATTAGTGCTGATTTACAATATCCACTTATTGTAAAACCAGCATTCTCGGATAACTTTCTAGGGATTAGTAATTATTCTGTGGTGAACAATGAAGCAGAATTAAAAACACAGTTAAAAATTGTTGTGGAACAGTTTAAATGTCCGGCTCTAATTGAGGAGTATATCGAAGGTTCAGAGATCGACGCTTGTCTATTGGGGAATGACAATGAAGTGGAAGTATTTCCTCTAATTCGTTCCTTGTTTGGGAAAATGCCCAAAGGTTATTGGCATATTTATTCTTCTGATTTATGGAAAGGGGAAAATCTCGAGATACTTAATTCGATTAAACTCGAAAAACCAGCAAAAATAGACAAAAAGCTGGAAACCCTTATCAGTGAAATTGCCTTGGATGTTTATAATATTTTTGGGTGCTCTGATTACGGAAAAGTGGAAATGCGTGTTGATGAACACGGAAATCCGTTTGTGATCGAACTCACGCCGAATCCTCCACTGGGGATGAATGATTTTATGTCCATTGCCGCAAAAATGAAGAAATATTCTTATGAAGATTTATTAGAGGAAGTAATTATTGCCGCGGTGATGCGTTACCAGAGCAAAACACCAATTCACCAAATTCAACCATAATGGCAAAAAATATCCTTCTTGTTACTGGTTCTGATTATTCTTCTGATGTTTATCAAGCATTTTATGATGTCAAAAAATTAGGACATTCCTTGTTTCTTTTGAGTGATGGTTCATTTGAACCAGAAGCAGGCGTGTTTGAACAACACTTCACTTATGATTTACGAAAGACAAAAGAAACATTGGATTATATGAAACAACAAAATGTAATGTTTGATGCTGTAACGATTAAAACTTCTGAATGGTTAACTCCCCTAACTGCACTCTTAGTGAAGCAGTATAATTGCATTGGGAATGAACCAATCGTGGCATTTAACTGTCGAAGTAAATATCACATGCGACAAGAATTAGAAAAGGGTGGGGTGTCTATTCCAAAATTTCAGCTTTGTAGAAATTATGAGGAAATTCTTGATGCAATTCATAAAATTGGAATTCCGTGTGTGGCTAAACCAGTTGGAGGAAATGCGAGTTACGGAACTTTTATGATTCAGAATGAAGAAGATTTGGAATCACTACAGGAAAATTATGAACGCTCAATTGAGTACCTGAAGAAAAAAGCTATCGACGAAGACGTCTTTGCTTTTAACGCAGAGGAGATGGATTTAATTGGTGTTAATGATCATGTCGATATGATTACAGATTATTTAGTGGAAGAGTTTATGGCTGGGTCAGAAATAAGTGTGGATGCGCTAACGCAAAATGGAGAAACGACAATTATGGGGATTGAAGATCAGATTAGAATGAAGCCTCCATACTTTTTGCAATTGGCTGCAATGTTACCTTATCTTTGTACGGGAGAGGAATTAGAAGAAATTAAAGTACTGGTTAGTAAAACTGTGACAGCGATGGGGATTAAAAATTCCGCGAGTCATACCGAAATTATTTTTACACCAGAAGGACCAAAGATCGTCGAAATCGGATGTCGTATCGGTGGTGATGATTTACATGATACAATTCTTGCTGTAACTGGATACAACTTGATGTTTGAATCGATTATGATTGCTTTGGGAGAGAAACGAAATTATGACGTAAAAACTAAATGCCATACGCGAATGGAATTCATCATGCCGAAAAAAGCTGGAATTATCACTAAAATCGATATTCCAGATGTGGTTAAAAATAATTCTGACATTCTCAATATTGATTTATTGCTTCATGAAGGTGATTCGGTTGGGCTACCACCAGATAATTTTGAATACATTGGGTATATTTCAGGGAAAGGAAAAACACCAGAAGATGCGAAGAAAAATCTACAAGAGGTGTTGGATAAGATTAAAATCGAAATAGAATGAGTAAAATTGCTTCATTTGAAAGCCTAGAATGCTTAATGTCTCAAAACCTTAAGGATTTAAGTGTTATTAGTTTTGTTAATAGTCCCTGCGCATTACTATCGCAAGCAAATTATAAAAGGGAAAATATTTTTTTTCTTGATAAGAAAAGTGAGTCCACGCCAGATTTACAAGAAGTATGGAAAGACGAAAAAAATATTATTAATGAAACAAATCTCACAGATATTTTGCGAAAAAATAACATTACAGATGTGATTATTGATACAGTTTCTTCTCCGGAAATTGAAAACTGGGCAGAGAAAAATAATCTTAACATTATAGCGCCAAAATGGAAATTCCAAAAAGAGATAGAGAATAAAATATTCTTTGATGAATTTCTAACAACAAACAATATTTCATCTCCCTCCAGTTGGATACTTAGAACCGAAACAGATGTTGAAAATGTTGAACGTCGTCTTTTAATTGTGCAAGTCCCAGAAAGTAATGGATCAAGTGGAACATTTTTGGTAAAAGAGCCACAGGAAATCAAGATGCTCATGAAAGAACATGATCTCACCTATCCTTTACTTTGTCGCGAATATATTGATCACGCTAATACTCTTGGAGTATCTGTTCTGATTGGAAAAAAAAATATGATTTTTTCTGCTTTAAGAACTCAGGCTTATTTTTTAAATGACAAAGGGGAAAGTAAATATTTTGGAATTCAGTGGACTAAAACAAGTAGTTTTGATGAATCCATACTTGAGAAAATTAATCAGAACCTTCTTAAAATTGGGCAGAATTTTCAAGCGATGGGATTTAGAGGAATTGCAAATTTTGATTTCATGGTTCGCAGGGGGGAAATTTATTTCATCGAATGTAACCCTCGTTTGGGTGGAGCAACTCCACAAATTTCGGCTAGGGAAGAATTACTGCATGGACTAACTTTCGTTGAAGAATTTGCAAAATGTTGTCGTGGAGAAGAATTAAGCGTTAATAGACCATTTATTCCTAAATCAAATTATGAGGGATTTAACTTAGATTTTGATGTCTTGTTCCATGAGAGAGAGGGAACATCTGTAAAAATGCCACGACCAGGATTTTATCGGGAAATAACAAAAGGCTTCTCTTTTATTTCGGAAAATAGGCACGAATTTGAAGACGAGAAAACAATTTTTATCTATAACTTTTTGCCACGAGAAATAAAGGTCGATAGAGATATTTTTATGGGATTTGCAATGACTCATAATCCTCTTTTGAATTTAGAGGAAAATACTTATTCTTTTTCTGAACGCGGAAAAGATTTCCTAAAAAAAATTAAAACTTTATTTTTGTTATCATGATAAATACTAACTCAAACAAAATCGATAAATTAAGGAAACTAAAAGATCAATTAATTTTAGTGGCAAAAGAAAAGAAAGAGCCACTCTTTATTTACGATAAAGAAGAAGTTAGGCAAAATATTCGTGATTTCAAAAGAGCTTTTTCGGAAAATAGTGTAAATGTGAAGATTTTTTATGCGACCAAAAGCAATCCTTATCTAGGTTTGATGAAAACCGTAGTCGCAGAAGGAGAATTTTTAGATGTTTCTAGTCAACGCGAACTAAAATTGGCGCTACAAGCCGGAGCTCGAAAAATAATTTACACTGGACCAGCTAAAACAGAGCAGGATTTTAATTTAATTCTCCAACATCATGAAAAAATCACGGTTAATTTGGAAAGTTTTCGGGAATTGAAATTACTAAATGAAATAGCAGAGAAAACTGGGGTAACTATGCGATGCGGATTACGAGTTCTCACAGGAAGTCAAAAAGGATGGACTAAATTTGGGATGCCTCTGGGGAGATTGAAAGAATTTTATGACGAAAGTCAGCATTTTAAAAATATTCATTTTTGTGGAATTCATTTCCACATCAGTATGAACAAAACACCGGAGCCGTATATCAGCACCCTAAATGAAATTGGGGAATATCTTCAGGAGAAATTTTCGCCTAATGAGTTAGCGCAGTTTGAATATATCGATATGGGAGGGGGATTTTATCCAGAAATTTGGGATGGAATTTATCCATGGAATAAAGAACAGGAAATCAAATATATTAATAATGTAGGATTATTGGATCAGATTTATGCAGATGAATTTCAGCCGAGGTTTATTCCGACGGTAATTAGTCCTATAGCAGAATTTGGGAAACAAATTGCTGAAATTTTTCATGAAAAAATTTCTCCACTATTGCCAAATATTGAACTATACGCAGAACCAGGGCGTTTTATTTCCCACAGTAGCATGCATTTGCTGGTAAACTTAGTGGAAACGAAAGAAGAAAAACCGGATGTTTTTATTGGAATTACTGATGGTGGAAATAATATGGTGGGATGGGAAAAATATCAGTTCTGTAACTATGTTCCTATCTTTAATCTTTCTCAATGGGACGAAAAAAGAGAAATCCCTTTTATCACCTACGGTTCTTTGTGTACTCCTGATGACATTTGGGGATATTATCTATATACAAAAGGACAACCACAGGAAGGAGATGTTTTAGTTTTACCTTACCAAGGAGCATATACCTTTACCTTGGCACAAAACTTTATTAAAGATATTCCAGACGTTTATGAGATTTGAAATATGCTGGCAGAACTTAGTGTGCTTTATCCGAACATATTTCCAAGAAAATAGTTTGAATTTATTTTAAATTGTCTTATTTTTTTAATGATGATAATAAACCTTGCTGACTGGCTTACGTATTATATTTTTAAGCTAGAAGAAGGTTCTCATTTAGCAAGTAGTGTTCATTTTTTTCTTTATGATACTGTCAAAATAATTCTACTTCTTTTGATCGTCACTCATTTTATGAGTTGGCTTAGATATTATTTACCAGTTAGTAAAATTAAAAATTTCCTGACTCAGAAAAAACTCTTCGGTTTGGAATACTTTTTTGCCACGATTTTTGGAGCTATTACCCCTTTTTGTTCCTGTTCTTCCATCCCTCTTTTTATTGGATTTGTAAGAGCGGGAATCCCGCTTGGTGTGACACTTTCTTTTTTAATAACTTCCCCTTTGGTCAATGAAGTCGCTTTAGTACTTTTTTGGACTTTGTTTGGATGGGAAATAACCCTTTTGTATCTTGTTTCAGGACTTGCTATTGGCATGGTGGGAGGATTTATTCTTCAGAAATTAAAATTAGAAGATCAGATAGCTAGTTTTTTGACCGAAGAACAGTGTGGTTGTGCAGGAGGATGTGGATGTTCTAAACAAAAAAATTGGAAAATAATCGCAAAAAACATATCCAAAGAAGCATTTGATATTACTAAGAAAATTGTCCCGTACCTTCTTATTGGAATTGCAGTAGGAGCTTGGATACATGGTTATGTACCAGAAGGATATTTCGAACAATTCCTCACCCAAAATGTGTGGTGGACAGTTCCATTAGCGGTTATTCTTGCTGTACCACTTTATGCTAATGCCAGTGCTGTCATTCCTATTATAGATTCATTGGTAATGAAGGGGGTTCCACTGGGAACAGCCTTAGCTTTTATGATGGCAATAGTAGGATTGTCACTCCCCGAAGCATTAATTCTGAAAAGGGTTATGAAAATAAAGCTACTCCTTTACTTCTTTGGGGTGGTAACACTGGGAATTATTGTGTTGGGGTTTGCGTTTAACTTTCTTTTTTAAGAAAACTAAATACCAAAAAAACCTTATAAATAAGCGGTTAAAGTATCACTGATAGTCCAAGTTGGAAGAAATTCGAACTTTGTTCTGTTAATAATATAACTGCATAAAATTACATAATATGTAATTAATTGTAATTTTTATATTGAATTCAAATTTATTATGTGGTATATTATTTGTGCAAAAAAAGACATTATTTGTCATTTAAAAGCAAAATAATATATGAAAAAAGAATTTGCTGGTCTAAGCTCTCAAGAACGAAAAATAATTAGTCATTTTTCTGCTTTAGAAAAAAGTACAATTACTACGGATGATCTAATTGGACGGCATCCTTGTAAAAGGACAACTGCTAATAAAATTTTAGGACGACTTACTAAAAAAGGCTGGCTCCAAAGGCTTCGGCGAGGAATATATACCATTGTGCCATTATCATCGACAACAACTGATCCAGTTATTGAAAACACATGGTCTGTGGCCATGGATCTCTTTGAGCTAGCATTTATATCTGGATGGTCTGCAGCAGAACATTGGAATCTAACAGAACAAATATTTAACAGTGTTTCCATCGCTACAACTAAAAAGCAAAGAAAAAGCATTCAAGTAATAGGAAACATTAAATTTCGTATTAAAACCATAAAAAAGGAGCAATTTTTCGGTATAAAAAATATATGGTTTGGTAGTAAAAATATTAAAGTTGCCGATCCAAGTAGAACATTGATTGATATTTTAGATTCACCACGTTTTGGAGGCGGTGGACGACATATGATAGACATCTTCAAACAATATTGGCATTCTGGTGTTAGTGATCCAGATACTTTATTAAATTATGCTTTGCAGTATAAACGGGGATCAGTATTTAAACGTCTAGGTTTTCTTGCGGAAAAATTAAACGCTCCTGTATCTAAAAAATGGCTTAAAGTTTGTCATGATCATATATCAAAGGGCATTTCCTATCTCGACCCCGATAGTCCTAAAGGGGGAATTATAATCAGTAGATGGAACCTGCAAATTAATTTACCAATAGAAAAATGATACCTAAAGCTGAAATACTAGAAATTGCTAAAATTTTTTCCCTCCTTCCTAATACGGTTCAAAAAGACTATGTAATTAGTTGGGTACTCAAATCTATATCAAATAATCCTCATCTTTCTCAATGGATATTTAAGGGGGGAACGTGTTTAAAAAAATGTTACTTTGAAACTTATAGATTTTCCGAAGATCTTGATTTTACTGTGCCAACTAACCTTACTATTAATAGTGAACTTATTAATATGCACTTAGAGGAGGTAATAAGTTGGATTGAAGAAAATTCAGGGTTAACGTTTCCGAGAAAAGATTGGAAAATTGAGGAATATACTAATCCTCGTGGGAATACATCATTTCAGGTAAAAATATCTTACAATGGTCCTCTTGGTGGTGCACCAAATTCTCTTCCCCGAGTGAAATTTGATATTACTCAAGATGAACTAATAGTAGACTCCCCAATTCTTCGTAACCTGCATCATAATTTTTCAGATAGATTTGAACCTCCTCCTCAAATTTTATGTTATTCTATAAATGAGATTCTCGCGGAAAAATCACGAGCTCTTTTCGAAAGGAATGGCAGAGCTCGCGATGTTTATGATGTAGTCAATATAAGTCGTAACTTTAGAAAAGAGATTGAACCACAACACGCAAGAGATATCGCAAATGCTAAGTTTAAATTCAAATCACTTTCCATACCTACTGTAGAGCAAATAGTCAGTGCTATTGATAAAGATACTTTAAGGGCTAACTGGGAACATCAATTAGCTCATCAAATAAGTGATCTTCCTAAAGTAGAATCATTTCTTGATGATTTGCAAGATGCGATTGCCTGGTGGTTAAATCCAAGAATTGCTAAACCTAATCTAATACCTATACCTCAAACAAGAGGAAGAATTGCTCCACGAATACTTTTTCCAACTACTAACTATCAAAACAAATCGGAATTTAGAATGGAAATTATACGACGTGTAGCTCATAATAGACAATGTGCACTGATTTCATACCATGGTCATGAAAGACTGGTAGAGCCATATTCACTACGTTATCTGGCAACAGGAAACGTATTGCTATATGCTCGAGAAATCGAAAAAGATGGAATGCTTTCTAATAAGATAGATAATCCTACTGCCTATAAAATTCACGAAATTGATTCTGCATCAATATCAAATAGAACTTTTGTGCCACAATGGGAAATAGAGTTATAAAAATAACCAAAAAAGTTCGATTTTCCTATCGTTCTGTCTTTAAAAACTGTTTATTTATGTGACTAAAATCACTGGCAGGCGCGGAAGGAATCGAACCCTCAATATCGGTTTTGGAGACCGAGGTTATACCATTTAACTACGCGCCTTTCCTCACTAACAAATAGCTTAAGGATTGTATTTTGACCAGACTAAAAGTCAATGTAACCTATTCTTATCCTCCTGAATAGCAGATATTATTTTGAGTTTTTTATGATAATCCCAATGCTAAATCTCGGATATAAGCGGAAGTAGTCTTTCCTTCTTTCATAGCTTTTTTTTCTATAATATCTTTTTCCGAAGTTTTTATCCTTACTCGTAAAAAAGAATCTTGTTTTTGGTGTTCTTTAAGATTGTGCGCTATGTTTGGTAAGTCAAGAATAAGTTCTGGAATATCTTCTACTAAAAAATCTTGATTAATATCAAGTTTTGGACAAGAAAAATGCATTATTTTCTCGTTATTTTCTATAAAAGGGTCTCCGAGTTGATATTCGTATTTTCTAGAGCCGATAGTGAAAGAATTTTTAATCATGAGAGCAGGTTTTTAGATTTAAGAATTTTGCGGGACAATTTTTTATAGAATGGTTTACAGTCGTTATTATGTATTGGGATGGTGATAATTGTTTCTGATTCATTTTTGAATATGATATGACTTCCTTTCCCCTTGATAGCTTCAACATCAAACCATTGCATAATCTTTAGAAGTTCAGAGAAAGAAATAGATTGTGGGGATTCCTTGAACTTTTCAATGAGTTTTTCCTTATTTGTCATTGTATCTACATTTTATATTATATGTAGACACAAAGCAAATATTTTTTCAGAAAAAAATTATTTTATAGCAGAGGAAGATTTGCATTTTTCTGTTTCTTTTATAAACTCCTTTTGCTTTCGTTTTTATCGAGAGGCGGCGAGAGATTTGGCTCAATGACCCGTCAGCAACCTACCCCCACAGGATAAGGTGCTCCACCCAAACAAGATAAATCGATAAAAAGAAGGTTTCATTACCTCTTTTTTTATAAAAAACATGAAAACATACTTTACTTCGGAATCAGTAACAGAAGGTCATCCAGATAAAGTGGCAGACCAAATATCTGATGCTATTTTAGATGCTATTTTAGCTAAAGATAAGAATGCCCATGTTGCTTGCGAAGTCTTGGTCAATACTGGACTAGTCTTAATCTCCGGTGAGATAACTACAGATTGTTATGTGGATGTCCAGAAAGTAGCTAGAGAAACTATTTGTAATATTGGTTACAACCACGGAGATATGAAATTCGATGGTAATTCTTGCGCAGTTCTTACCGCCATAGATGAACAGTCTCCAGATATTGCGCAAGGAGTAAATAAAGAAGAACAAGGATCTGGAGATCAGGGGATTATGTTTGGGTTTGCGTGTAATGAAACTCCAGAACTAATGCCTTTGCCTATTTCTATGGCCCATAAGTTAGTGAAAAAACTAACGGAACTCAGAAAATTTGGAGAACTTCCATATTTGCGTCCAGATGGTAAATCTCAAGTCACCTTCCAGTACGAAAATAATCTTCCCCAAAGAGTTTCTGCTGTAGTTCTTTCTGCTCAACATTCTCCAGATGTTTTCCAAGAACAAATACGGAAAGATTTAAAAGAGAAATGCATTAAACCAGTTTTAGGAGACTTTATGGATGAGGAAACTATTCTGCATATCAATGCTACTGGGAAGTTTGTTATTGGTGGTCCACAAGGAGACTGTGGTATGACGGGGAGAAAAATAATTGTAGATACTTATGGAGGATTTTCTCGTCATGGGGGAGGAGCCTTTAGTGGTAAAGATCCTTCTAAAACAGATCGTTCTGGAACATATATGGCGAGATATATTGCTAAAAACTTAGTAGCGAGTAACTTAGCTACTAAATGTGAAGTTCAGTTGGCATATGCTATTGGAGTGGCAGAACCGGTTTCTATTTTTGTGGAAACTTTTGGGACGGCAACTAAAACTCCAGAAGAAATAGAACAAATTATTAGGAATAATTTTGATATTACTCCGCGGGGAATAATAGAAACTTTAGACTTGCTTCGTCCTATTTATGCCCAAACTGCTTGTTATGGTCATTTTGGGAGAGAAGATTTAGATTTACCGTGGGAAAAAATTATTAAGCTCAAAGTTTAGCATATTATAATGTAATATACTTTTTTTGATAAATAATTAAAGTTTTTCCGATGGAAAACAAGGAGTATACGCAAAAATGTATGGGAGCAAAAATTCTCTAACACTTCAGAAGAAAAGTTAGATCTTTTAGTAGAAAATATTCGTAAGGAAGAATCAATTCCTCTTGGTGAATTTTTATGCACAAAATAAAATTCTAAACTCCCGCCAGTTTCAATCCTGCAATACTAGCAGCCATTATTAAGATAATAATCCACTTTTTTAGATTGAGTTTTTCGTTGTACCACAGATCAGCAAGAATCATAGAAACAAACATTCCTCCTCCCACAGAAACAGCACTAGCAATTCCTACCGGTCCAATGGTTATGGCATAGGCAAATCCTCCAGAGCCAAGAAGAGTAGGAGAAGAAATGAGGAGGATTTTACCGAACTTGCTCCAGGAAATTCTTTTTATTTTTTGTTTGGAGAAAGTACTTCTTTCTAAGGCTAAAACTAAGGCAAAAATACCAATAAGTAATTCCCAAGAATAGGCTGCAATGTAGGGATTTAATTCTCTGGCTACTTTGCTCATTAGGAAGAAAGTTAGACCAGTAAAAAGAGAACCAGTAATACGGATTATAATTCCCAGCCTAGTTCTTTCGTCTAAATGAGGCATCCAGTTTTTTTGGAAACCAACTACAATTCCACTTCCTAAAATTATCCCAACAAACACTGCTTGGAGAATAGAAAGACTTTCTTGGAAGAAGATAAATCCTAGAAATAGAATTACAATAACAGTCGCTCCATTACCAAAAGCGGTAGAAATCCCTACTGGTAAGAATCTTACAGCAGTAAAACCAAGGGAGAGGGAAATGGCTCCAGAAAGTCCTGCTCCCAAAATGAGAGGTAAGAATTGTGGAATAGCTAAAAAGTCTGCTTTGTTAGCTAAAAAAAGTAAGGGGATCATAGAGATTCCCAACGATAGATTCCTATAAATAGACAAGCTTAAACCATCTATCTCTCTAGCATGACGGACCAGTAATGTTCCTTGGAAGGAATAGGCCAGCATGGAGATGATTACGAGAAAGAAAAACATTTATTTAAAGGATTTATTCTTAGGATGAGGATGAAATCTCAACTCCGTGTCTTCTAAAATAATTTTAGCACCTGGTATCTTATATTCTGGATTAGATTTTATCTTCCTAATTTGCCAGGATCTTAACCACTTTTCTAAAAAGAGCGAGACAGAAGATATCTTCTTAATAGGAACAGTTCTTTCTTTTTTTTCTGTGTCAGGGGATTGTTCGCCAAATTTTTCCCACCAGTGTTTATTATTTTGTACAAATTCTGGATATAAATTCTGAGGATCGTAGAGTGGTTTGGCGTGAGAAAATAAATTAGCACTGTAGGCATCTTTTTCTGCGATTTCTAAACTTTGGTGAGTAATAAAATGATTAGGACAAATCTTCCCAGTCGGGTTTTTACTGTTTCTCATTTGGCCAGAGATTTTTAGAATAAGGAAGATAAAAAAACGAGCCGTCCAGATTTGTCCTTTTTTAGCCACGACAAAAAAATCAATATCTGAATCTTTATTAGCTTTATTTTGCGCCAGTGAACCAGACAGGAAAACAGCCAGTACTCCCGGCATTCTTCCTAAAATACTGGCCCAAAATTTAGCTTTTATAAATAAAGAATCAGATATCATCTACCTAATTCTGGCATAAAATTTAGTTCCCCACCACTAGGTCTCCAATTGGAAGCTGGGTGGCATCCCATAAAAAGTTTTGCACAAAATTCCCACCGACCTGCTCTTTTTGGAACTCCTGACCAGCAAAAACTACGTTTTTTAGAAAAGCATATTTTTGTTGTAAAACTTCAGAGCCTACCATGATTTCTCTAAATTTCTCTCCGTGAGCGCGGTAGAAAAGATAACTTTCTGCAAAATCCTCAAAGACGTTGGTCATGGCGTAACCAGACACAAAGTCTTTTCGGTCAGCAGAGGGTTTTATAGTGTAAGAAGTTTGCCAAGAAAGACGATAAAACTGCACACTTTGGTCTTTAGCAAAAACTGGTTGATCATTGTCGTAGAACTCTGTTTGTCCGCCATTAATACTAGTTATCATTCCTAAGTCCACAATATGACCCATTTCATGAATAAAAACTGCTGTAAATTCGTTTTGGTTTCCAATAGCTGGAAGATGAAGAATAAGTTTTTCCTTATTAGCCATTCCGCGAGATGGATGAGTGATATTTCTTAGTTCTAGGTCTCGTAGGGCATTTATGTGTCTTTGGGGGAGAACGGCCATAATATTTTCTAGTATGCCCTTAGTTTCATTGAGTTTGAGCTGATCTTCTTTTTTAAACCGAAAATTTTTAGCAGAAAAATGTCCCTGCCAGTCATTTTCTAAAGAAAAGGTACGAGGGAAAGGGTTAGTTTGTTTTACAGCAAAAGACTGTCGGTGGTTAGTATCTGCAACGTTATGCAAATCACTCTCCACTGGTGTTCCCAGAGAGATTTGGAAGGTAAGTAGTGTAGTAAGTAATAAGGTAAACATCCACAAACAGTTAAATTGAACTTTTTGCTTTTCTGTTTGTGTTTTTTGTGCATGATATATAAATTATTTTACTTAATTTGTCAAGTTATTTTAACTTAAAAACAAAGTGGGGAAGTAATCTACTTCCCCACCTAAAGAACCTTTCCCTCATTTTTCATTTTTTTCTTCAGGGAGAGCGATTTTACAAACAGCTCTTCCTTCGAAATATTTTTGTTCTTTGTTTGTAGTAATCCGCGATTTTTCAGCGGATTCCACTCGGATAAAGGTGACTTCTTTGTCCTTGATGATGTTGTACAAAGCTCCTTCCTGTCGACCCATCAAGAGTTGTGAAAGTCTTTGTTTGGCATACATTCGCACTGCCGCCTTGGAGTCTTCGGCTTTTGTTGCCTCATAAGTTGCTACAAAATAAAGGTTTCCATTAGTTTTCCAATAGCCCTTACTAAGAGCTCTTTTAAACAGATCCTCCCAGATGGGAGATTGCCCATCTAAGGAAACCTTAGTCCAATCAGCAAACTCTGGTTGGAGATGTCTTTCTGAAATTGGTCCATAATAGACACAACCGGATAAGACTAATGATGCTAAAAGCATCGAGAACAGGATTTTTTTAAACATAGGAAACTCCTTCTTGAAATGAATTTATTATCTGTGAATTTTTTACTTACAAAGTAACCGAAGAGGGAAATCTGCCCTCTTGGTCTGATTTTGGAAGAAATGTTATTTCTCAACTAGAAAAACACTTCTCACCATAAGAGCAGATGACTCTTGGTTACTAGGTTATTATTAAATTAATCTGAAATTTTAAAAGAGCGGGAAAGTGATACTTCCCTCTGAATTTCTGTCAAATTTGTTTTTTACTAAAAAATCATGACAATGAGGGCGATGAAAATCGAAGAAGCGTTAGAAAAGATTTTAGTTTCACCGAATAGTTGTTCTCGAGAACCAATTTTTGAAACCTATGACAAAAATGTGCAGGGAAATACTGTCTGGGAAAGAGGTAAAGTCTCTGCCTCTATTATTACCCCTTTCCGAGATTTTCCGGAATTGTCAGAAAAGGGATCTAAAACCGGAGTGGCTATTGCTAATGGAGGTAATCCTAATTTGGCTAAGATATCGGCCAGAATTGCCGCAGAAAATGCGGTAGCAGAAGCGGTGGTAAAAGTATCATGTGTGGGAGGAATTCCCTTAGCACTAACGGATTGTCTTAATTTTGGTAATCCGGAAAAGAAAGAACAAATGGGAGAATTTGTTGCTGGGGTAGAAGGAGTTAAACTAGCTTGTGAAGCCCTAGGGATACCAGTTGTTTCTGGTAATGTTTCTTTCTACAACGAATCTTCCGGAACTTCTATTCCGCCTTCGGCATTGGTGTCTGTTTTTGCGCGGGTAGATGACCCGACCAAAGTGCCACAGTTAGAGTTCAAAAAGGAAGGGGAAACTATTTTTTTGGTGGGTACAAGATCTAAAAATTTAGGAGGTTCGGCTTTAATGGATATAGCTGGTAAGAAAGATACTAGAATTCCAGAAGTGGATTTCAAGAGAACCAAGAAATGGTTGGAAAGATTGCAACAAGTAGCTGGTCTGAACTTAATCTCTACTGCCTATCCAATTGGTTTAGGGGGGGTAATAACTACTCTGGCTCAAGCTTCTTTTGCTAATGAAATTGGAGTGGAAATAAAATTAGAGAATTTAGAATTAACTTTACCGCAATTCTTGTTCTCCGAAGACATTGGGGTAATTATTTCCACTTCTTTTGCTGGAAAAGTGCAGGAAATATTTGGGGAAAATGCTGTAGAAATAGGAAAAACAACTAGAAGATTTAATCTTAAAGTAGAGCAGGAAGATAAGGTGGTTTTAGATGAAGAATTAAGTCCCTTCAAAAAGCTCTGGGAGCAAGGTTTGAGAGATATATTCTGATATTATATTATAATATAATAAATTAAGAGAAAAAATATCTTTTAACTTTTTTGGAAAAGAGATAAGTCATGGTACAATTTCTCAGATTATTTACAGATGAAAAAAACTTTTCTTGGAATCATTCTTTTCTTGGCTTTATCAGCTGTTTTTTCTCATTCTGCTTCTGCTAGTTGGTTTGATGCTTTACAGGATTTTGATGAAGGATCGGAATGTATGATTGATTTTGATTTTAGTTTAGATTTTGATACTGGAGAAGGAGAGACTACTTTTGATGGTCCGGGATTGGAAAAAGGAGCTAAAATTGTAAAATGTAAGTTAGATAAGGGGATTTCCAAAAGAAAAAGCTTGCCAGAGCTTTTGGCTGGTTGGAGCAATTTTTTAATGTCCATTGCAGCAACTGTGGCGGTAATAGCCTTAATTTGGGCTGGATTTCTGTATGTTACTGCCGGAGGAGAAGATGGAAATATGGAAAAAGCGAAGAAGATAATAATTTATGTGGCCTTAGGAGTGATTTTAATCTTAGGATCTTATGCAATTGTGAATACGGTTATGAAGGCCAGATTTGGCGAAGGTGGAGCAGCTGGCTTAATAGAAGATTCTCACGTTGCTACTATTTATAATCATAAAATATGAAGAAATTTTTATTAGCGATATCCATAATCTTAGGATCTATGAGTTTGTATGGAGATGCCCAAGCATATCCAACAGGATGGGAAGGAGCTATGGAGGGGGGGAGATGGATTGGAGAAAATAGTGTTGCAGATGATCTTTGGGACGGACTGGTGGATATGTTTGGTGAACAACAAGGAGCAATTCCCAAGGGAGAATTTAACTTACCAGATCCGGGGTTATTTAACCAAGTGGGGGAAAATACAAGCTTACGAGCCTATATCCTCAGAGTAGTTAATTTTTGGTTGGCATTCTTAGGAATAGTTGCGGTGGCTTTTGTAATTTACGCTGGGTTTTTGTATGTACTGGCGGGAGGAGATGACGGACAACACGAAAAAGCTAAGAAAATAATAATCTATTCTTCTATTGGAATTTTAGTGGTACTGGTATCTTTTGCTTTAGTAAATACTGTGATTAAGAGTGGTGGAGGAGACGGTATAGAATCCCCTCCATCGGAAGGACAAGAAGATGGAGATTTCCTCAATGGAACACAAGGAGAAGTAATCCAAGGAAAAATTACGGTGCAAGATAGCACTGGAGTTGCTTTCGATGCTGATGCTAGAGGAGAAAATAAATATGATTTTGATTTCGGTCAGGGGATAGTAGTTTCTTTAGCTGATGCGCAGAATGGAATTAAGTTTATTTCTGAGACAAAAGTTGTAAGGAATTTATGGCTTTTTAGTGATGGAACACAGGAAGAACAGAGTTCAGAAGCTGATCCTCCAGTTCCATATCCAGCAGAAACAATAAAGAAATTTTTCGAAGAAGGTGCCTATCAGGTACGATTCTTGGGAGAATCAGAACAAGGACAACCGGTTATTTCCGCTAAGAATGTAATTGTTGGGGGAATTATGGCTGATTTTCGGGCCAGTAATGAAAATCCAGTTATAAACGAAGTTGTTACTCTAGATGCAGGAAGATCTGCGGTTGTCATTGGAGCAATTCAGAAATACAAATGGTCATGTCCCGTTCGTCCCAGTAACGCTACTTGTTTTGTGGACATAGAAGAAGATGGTTTTGTTTTTGGAAAAACAGTTTCGGCTAATTTTTCTCATTCAGGAGAATACGCAATTGTGTTGACGGTAGTTCCAGCCTTAGGGCCAGAAACTGAAAGGGATCCTCAGGTATTTAATGTTTTATCAGATGCTCCAGTTGCTATATTTGAAGTATTGCCATCAGATAATCCTTTGTATCCAAGTAAAAGATTCTTTGATGCCAGTGGAAGTCGAAATATCTTTGGTAATAACACCAGCCTTTCTTATGAATGGGTATTTAAGAATCCAGATGAAACCAGAATTATGAATGCACCTAGTTCTGGAAAGCTAATTAATTATGAATTTCCAGAGATAGAAACATATAAGGTAAGTTTAGTGGTTAAACAATCTCATGAGGGGCGAACTTTGGAATCTGTTGCCGATGATAGTAATACAATTGACGTCGTAATAGAACATACTTTAGGGGCAGATTTTACCATTCCCCGACACATTTTGGTTAGTGAGAATGCAGTCTTGCGGGCAGAAAGTCCTGGGGCAGAACAATTTTCTTGGACAGCGACTTTTACTGGTTATGATGGACATGAAGGAGGGGGTGGAGTAGCTATTTTTCAACAGAATCCTAGTCCTTCTCCAGACCAGACGGTTTATTTCACAGAACCTGGTATGTACGACATTACTCTGACTGTTACCAAAAATGTTGGTCAGAATAATGAAGAAGTAAATACAATTCCTTCCAAAAGAGCTTATGTCCAAGTGGAAGGGCAATTTGTGGCGATACCAATTGTAACAGTAGGGGGAATAGAATATAGTTCCCCTCAGTCCATAAGCATTACTAGAGAAAGCGAAATCATTTTTAGCTCCGAGACTTCTCTACCAGAAAATCCTGGAGCACCAATGGCCGTTAATTGGTCGGTAGATGGTAACATTATTGGGGACGATGCCGCTCTAAATAATTTTACTTTTTCAGAAGTTAGAAATTACCGAGTTATCCTTAAGGTTTCCCGTCCTGGTAATCCAGGTATTGGAAACACAGCCAGGTTTGACATTGTAGTAGAAAATGTAGATCCGGTGGTGGAAGGTATTACGTTTTATCAGGATTCTTCGGTACCACCTCTTCCAGAACAAGGCAATCCAGCAGAGTCATATTTGGTTTCAGTAAGTGCTAGTGATCCAGATACGGATTCTGATTTAGATCATTACATCTTTGATCTACTAGATTTAAATAATGGTGGCGCTTTATTAGACAGAATAAATTCGGAATCCAGTAGTGTCCTATTTAACCTTACTCAGTTTCCTGGACAAAGGGGCTTTGGTTTTGCTGTTACTGCTTATGATATAGATGGAGGAGAAGATTATCATACGGATGGAACCCAGAGATTATCGGTAAGAATTGAATCAGACAACGAAATACCGGTAGTGGATAATATTTTAATTTTATCAAACAATGGTTCGGCAGAAGGCACAGTGGATACCAATTTTCAATTCCAAATTCAGGCACATGATGATGATCGAGATAACTTAACCTATAACTGGGAAATTTGGACCAATCCAGGAGGAGGAAAAGATGTGGTGGCCCCAGTTTTAATCCGACCCCCAGTTTTAATCCGACAAGGAAATACACTTTCTTTTAATCATCAGTTTATGGGTTCTGGTTCTTATCTAGTAAAAGCAACAGTTAATGATGGTTTAATAGATTCTGCCGAAGAAGAACTGGCGATTACTATTATTGTCGAACCTCTAGCAGTAGACTTTAACATCCCTCAAAACCCTATTGAAGTTAATAGTAATTATACTTTCGTGGCCACTAGTCCCAGAGCAGAAACCTTTAACTGGGTCTTCCCAGAGAATGATTCAGTAGTTTCTACTCCAACTAATATTCCACGAGTAATTGCTTATTTCACTACTCCTGGACCGCATGATGTTACCTTGACTGTTAATGAGGGTCTAGAAGACGAAGCAGAAATAACGAAAACAGTTTTCGTTTACGAAATCGGAGAAGTTCTGGCAGATATCCAGATTAGTATTGGGGAAAATATCAGAGAAGATCGTCCAGTTATCTTAAACCAACTAGATTCTCAGAATGTAGTTATTGCTTCGATATCTATTGATGAAGATGGTGATAATCCTCAAGGGCAAGGCGGGGGAGATGGACATTATGGTAATACAGAAACTTGGTTTGTAAATAACAGTGCAGTAGAAGATATTAGTACATATGATTTCTCAGCTATTGGAAGTTATAATGTCCGTTTAGATGTGGTTAGTATCTTACATCCTCAAGAAGCTAATGATAGTGATACAGTGTTAATTAGGGTAGAAAACGCTATTCCAGAAATAAACGACATAACTGTTGCTGCTAATCCAAATGGAGATTACAGTAATGTGGTGGTAACTGTGGATGCTAGTGATGCGGATGGTAGGATTATAGAGTACAGTTATCAGGTTCTGATTGATGGAGAAACACAAGGAGCGTCGGTTACTTCCGGAGAAGATGATAATTCATACGCTTTTGACTTGCTTCAGATGTTAGAATTGCAGGGTAGAGATCCCGGAGATTATACCTTTACCTTTAGAGTGATTGTCAAAGATAACGATAATACTGTTAGTGATCCACTTACTAGTGATCCTTACCAAGTACCCTTTGAGGGACAATAAAATTGACAATTAGC
The DNA here is from genome assembly GCA_021734525.1 of Candidatus Altimarinota bacterium. GTDB lineage: Bacteria > Patescibacteriota > Gracilibacteria > UBA4473 > UBA4473 > JAIPGU01. The sequence continues at coordinate 20,911 of JAIPIW010000012.1, forward strand.
CTTTATTTCCAGCATTATTTAAAAAATAAAAAACAAAAATGGACGAAAACAAAAATCCAACTGCCGGCAGTGATAACAATGTTACTCCAGAAGTAACTCCTTCTAATATTCCCCCTACAGCTGCTCCTTATAAGCAGGAAGTGTCAGAAGAGCCAATTATTAATGCTGGAGCTGAGGTTGTTTTGGAAGAGAATGGTCAAGAAGAAAAAGTAGAAGCACAAGAAGAGGTAAATATTCCTGCCCCAATAATCCCTAGTATAAATGGTGGTGGAGCTTCTGTGGCAGAAGAAGAGGAAGAACCAGAAGAACTAGAATCTGATGCTAATGAACCACCTTCGACTCCCCCTAAGGATTTAATGACAGCCAACGCAGATGATGATACTGGTATTGGGGCTGGTAAACTTCTAAAATGGTTCTTTATTTTCGCTTTAATTTTAGTCGGTATTTTTTATTTGGTACTTTTATGGGGTCTTTTAGGAGGGAACGTTTCTAATCCTCTTTTTGAAGCTCTTGGAATACATGCTTCTGACCTAAAAGATACATTACTAACGGTTACTAATAGTATTTTTGGGTTTCTCGCTCTAATCTTTCTGATTGGTACTTTAGTTAAATTTTTCCAGTGGTTAATTGTTGGTAAAAATGCTGCCAACAGAAGGGAATTCTTAGTTAAATCAGGAGTATTCTTGGGATTCTTTATAGTTATTTGTGGAATTTGGATTGGAATGTACTGGTTAATAACCAATACGGATGTTGCCAAGGTAGATCCTAGTGGGAAAAAGGTAACTGACTCCATTACGGTTACCAATCCAGAAAATGTAATTGGGTTAACAGCTCCAGTAACTGTGGAATTTGATATTGGTCAAAACCTTTTTGAACAAATAGACAAAAAACTTATTCGTCAGATTAGTTGGGATTTTGATGGTGATGGAGAAATAGATGCTTCTGGTCCTAAAGTTTCTCATCGTTTCTTAAATAAGGGCAAAAATAATGGGAGATTCTTAGTAAATGCTACGGTTAATTATTTTTCTCCAGCGAGTAAGGAAGAACGAGTCTTTGTTGATAACAAAGAAGTTATTATCGCTAATGAAGCCGTCATGGCTCAATTTTCTGCTACCCCAGAATCTGGAGCAGTTCCGCTAGAGGTTATATTTTCTCCAGCAGATTCCTTAGACCCAGATGGAGAAATAGTTTTATATGAATGGGATTTAGATGCAGATGGTTCTTATGAGATTGTGGAAAAAACACCAGTAGAGATAAAGAAAACTTTCCCGAAAGTAGGAGATTTTGTGGTTAAGTTACGAGTTACCGGAGCAAACTATGATACAGCAGAAATAGAAAAAATAATTGTTGTGCAGGAGTCTGATAACTTGCAGGCTAAAATCACTTCTAATAAGGCTTTTGAAGGTCTTCCTCCTTATGAAATAGAACTAAATGGAGAGAGATCTTTTTCTAGATTTGGTAAAATCATTCGTTATGAATGGTTAGTGGAAGGAGAAGAAGAACCGGTTTTTGGTCGTAATATTATCCGAACTTTCCGGAAATTAGGAGACTATACAGTTACCTTAACAGTCGAAAATGATCTCGGAGAAAAAAATCAGGTAGAACAAGTTATTAGGGTTAGTGATCAGAAAGTGGAAGTAGTGATTAAGACTTCTCCCAAGGCAGAAATTGGTAAACCCTTAATGGGGAAAGTACCTTTTGAGGTTGAATTTGATGCTTCCTCTTCAAAAATTAATAACGCCATAGAATGGCAGTGGGACTTTAACAATGATGGAATTGTGGATTCTTCCACCCAGAAAGTAACTTATACTTTCCGAGAAGCAGGGGATTACGAGGTGAAACTAACTATAGTTAGTGCTGACGAAAAAGAATATGGTGCAAAACAAAAAGTTTCTGTGGAGCGAGCCGGAGTTAATGCCAAAGTTATCGCTGAACCAATAGCTGGAGTAGTACCTTTAATTGTTAGTTTCGATGCTTCTGGGTCTAGTGCCGATAAAGGAGAAATTGTTGATTTCTCTTGGGAATTTCCAGATCAGGAAGGATCTGTTAATTATGGTGCTAAACTTTCCTATGAATTCCGGAGGGTAGGAACTTTTCCAGTGAAACTAAGAATTCTAACTTCTAATCAGGAGTCGGATGAAGAGACGGTTTACGTTACCGTCAGAGCTCACCCGCTAAAAGCTTCTTTCGAAGCTTTCCCTAGTCCCGGTAACGGAATGAATTTTCAATTCGATCCGCGTTCTTCTACAGGAACCGTAGTAGATTACTTCTGGAATTTTGGAGATGGATCTACTTCCAGAGAGTTTATGCCGACTCATACTTATGGAGTACCAGGAGAATATAAAGTTTCTCTAAAAATTACTGATTCTAAGGGAGTAGTTTCTAGTACGACGCAAACAACTATAGCGGAGAAGTAAAAAATACTATTTTGAGTTTGCTATTTAATGACACATTTGTTATAATTTGAACTGTAAATTAGCTTTAACCTAATATTTGGTTCATAAACATGAAAAAAGGCGATTATATCTCAGTAATTTTACGTTCATCAAAAACAATATTTTCATTCAAAGATATAGCTTTACTTTGGGGAGATTCTGGTAATGCGACTAGGGTGAGAGTTAATTATTATATAAAAACAGGAAAGCTTTATCATGTTCGTCGGGGTATTTATGCTAAAGATAAGGATTATGATAAATTAGAATTAGCCACGAAAATATATCCTCCTGCTTATATTAGCTTTGAAACTGTTTTAGTTAAAGAAGGGGTAATATTTCAATTATATGGTCAAATATTTGTGGCTTCGTATTTAAACAGAGAAATAACTATAGATAATCAAATATATTCTTATCGAAAAATAAAGGACTCGGTTTTAACTAATAATGCTGGTATAGAAAATAGGGGTAATTATTCTATAGCAACAAAAGAAAGAGCTTTTTTGGATATGGTTTATTTAAATAAAAATTATCATTTCGATAACTTTACTAGTCTAGATTGGGATAAGGTTTTGGAAATCCTTCCTATTTACAATAATAAAAGTATGGAGAAAATGATTAAGAGATACTATCAGAATGTTCCTGAATAAATTAAGAAATTAACTAATAAATTATTATGAGTTTGGATACCACAACGCACAAAAACATCTTACTAAAAATTCTTAAAGATATTTATGGAGATACGTCTCTTGGGCATCTTTTAGGATTTAAGGGGGGAACTGCTGTTTATTTTTTTTACAATTTAGGACGTTTTTCTGTTGATTTAGATTTTGATCTATTAGATGAAAGTAAGGAGGTAGAGGTTTTTGAAAAAATGGGAAAGATTATCGATTCGTATGGCACGATTAAAGAAATAAGGAATAAGAGGAATACTTTATTTATTCTACTTTCTTATGCTGATGGAGAACATAATATTAAGATTGAAATTAATAAAAGAAATTTCAATTCAGATTATGAAATAAAAAGTCATCTTGGTATTTCTATGTTGGTGATGAGAAAACAAGACATGTTTGCTCATAAGCTAGTGGCTATGACGGAGAGAGGAAAGTCTGCTAGTAGAGACATTTTTGATGTTTGGTTTTTCCTAAAAAATAATTGGGAGATTAACAAAGAAATAGTGGAAAAAAGGACGAAAATGAAATTTAAAGATTATTTAAATAAGTGTCTTAAATTTATTCAACAATACCCAGAACGAGGTATTCTTTCTGGGATGGGAGAGTTACTGGATGAGAAACAAAAAGTTTGGGCTAAAACAAATCTAAAAAACGATGTTTTGTTTTTACTAAAGCTATTAAAAGATTGATTTAAAGGGTTATTTGTGTTCCTTCAAGTTGTATCTAACCTAGTTTAATTTGTTGAAATTAAACATAATAATTTATAATTCAAACATGGAATACAAAAAAGATAATTATAATATTGAGTTTGTACTTCTTCCTGCAAAAGAGGGTGGCTATACCGTTACTGTTCCAATGTTACCAGGATGTATTACCGAAGGAGATTCCTTAGAAGAAGCTAAGCAGAATGCTAGAGAAGCTATAGAACTGTATATTACGACGCTAAAAGAAGATGGATTTTTTATTCCCAAACTAATTTAATGTTACGAATAAGAAACTGTTATAATTTTTTTAGTTTTTGTTGAACATTACAATGTTATATTATAATATAATAAGAATAGGGAGAGTGATTTTATTTTTGGGACTAGTTTGGGGGGTTTCGGTACAAGCTTTTTTTGTAGATCCGGCTTTAGAATTAGAAGAAAAGAAAGTACATATAGATGTTTCAGATGACGGAATAATGCAGATAGATATCTATGAAAAGATAACTAGTAATTCAGGACAAGACCGAGATATTATCGTTACCCACCCCTTGCCGTCTGTAGCTAGTAATATCCAGTTTTTTGTAGAATCTGAAGGACAAGAATTAGATATTTTAGAAGGACAAGAACGACTGGAAACACTTTTTTCCTTAGCGGCAGAGTTTCAAGAACCAGTATTTTTTCGGATGGGAACAGAAAGCTTCCCTACTCTTTTTCGTTCTCAGGAAATAAGTATTCCCGCTCAAAGTAGTAAGTATTTCAAACTTAGTTTCCAAGCTAGTCCAGATTTTATTAACGATTTCTTTTTCTCAGAAATCTTCTTGAACGACAACCAAGAGATTGGTGAATTCGAACTCATTCTTAACCTGCAAACAGAAGAGGAACTAAAACACTTTTTGAGTAATATTCCGAAAAACGCTCTAGTAGAAAGAACTACGGAGCAAGTTACTTTGTTATGGACAGAAAAAAACTTTACTTTCGCAGAGAACTTTAAGTTTTTTTGGTCAGAGGTAGAAAATCCCATTATGCAATTTCCTTACCAAGGACATTTATACGAAGGATATTTTGTTACCCCTCCCGTTCCTAAAGGAATAGGAAAGGTAGCTATTTTAGTAGATAAATCTGGTTCTTTATTTGGTGCTCCTTGGATAAGGATACAAGAATGGCTGCACTTTCTCTTAGATGAAATAGGGGAAGATACGGAAGTAAGGATTGGGTTCTTGGGGGAAGATCTTCAGTGGTATGAAAAGGAAGAAGGTGAGGGTTATAATACTAATAGTTTTACCTTCCGCAAAGATTTTTTTACATTCTTTGACCAAATAAAACCAGTAGGGAAAGTAGATTTATCTTCTCGGTTAGAAAGTTTAGAAATAGGGGAGTTAGATAAAGAACAAGTGGTCTTACTTATCACCGACCAGAATCAGGATGTAGATTTTGTATGGAAAGACTTACCATTAGTCCTTTTGAGTTTTACGGGAGATTCTTTTTCTGACTTAGCTATCCAAGCTCGATGGTCTGGAGGATTTTTTCAGAAATTATTTAAAAATGCAGATGGACTTATAGAAAAAGAAGAATTTCTAAAAAAATGGAGAAATCAACTTCCTTCTTTTAGATATCCAGAAGAAGGTAAAGAAATTCAGCCTCTAGAATTTAGAGAAGCAAGTGGGAAGGATGAAAGTTTTTTTATTAGTCGCCAGACAATAAATCCCAATGTTTCTTATGCCAAAGCACTTAGTTTTCTACCAAGACTATGGGGACAAAGAAGACTGGCCGAAATTTTTAGTAATATAGGAGATGTTAATGAACAGTCTTTAGATGCGATTCTAGCGATTGGTCGTACTTTTGGTATTAGGACAGGTTTATTTGCAGAAAACACTACTAGGAGCCAACTACAAAGAAGTTTAATTAGCACAACTCCTTATTTTATAAAATCTCTGATTTTGGGATTAGAAGACTTGTTTTTATTTTTTTCTCAACAAGATATGAGGTTCTATGGAGCCACTCCTCTTTATCTAGGAGAAAAAGGTGTTTGGCGTAGTTTTGATTTTTACGATCGTGTTAATCCAGAAACTCTACTAGAAATAGCTCCTTTTTCTGAAGCCCAAAAAGATTTGTTCCTTCGTTTTCCAGATATACTGGCGATTGGATTTGGAATAGGAACAGACGTAGATTTCTGTACAGAATTTAGGTGTTTATCTTTGCGGAAGAAATATAGGAAAGAATCTTTGCCTACAGATAGAATTCTTTTTAAGCATTACGATCCTTATCACTGGGCTAACGAATATCTTATTTTGGCTATGAAAAAGGGACTATTTACTCCAGGAGAACAAGGGGAACTACAACCAGAAGCAGGAGTTAATAGGGCAGAACTAGCTCGGTTGATTTATTTATTGCAACAGAAAAAGAGTCATTAGGTTCAGGGAATGGGTAATAAAAATTCAATACTCTGTTTCATATGCATTTTGAAGGGGATTTTGCTTTGTTTTTATGATTTAGTATAATGTTAGCGTATAATTAATCGGTTAATTATGACTTTTGAACTATCCTCACCAGTAGCCAAGAATCTTCAACACATGGCTGGAATACTCAAAATAAAAGAAGATGCTCTTTTAGAAAGAGCAGTTAAATATTATGTTTTTGTTTTAGGAAAAGAGATGAACATCAAGGAAGAGTTTAATGATTGGGATGCTATGAGTGATGAATCGTTAGATAATTTTGAAAAAATGCTAACCTAATTTCATTATGAATAAAGGAGAAATTTGGCTAGTTGATATTCCAGAATCAGGTGGACACGAACAACAAGGAGCAAGACCTGTTGTACTTATTTCTGAACTTGAAGCAAATATTGCTATGATTATTCCTTGTACTTCAAACATGAAAGCTTTGCGTTTTCCTCATGTCTTAGAACTTGAACCAAATAAAAAGAACGGACTTTCTTCTTTTTCAGTTGCACTAATTTTCCAACTTCGAGCTATAGATAAAAAAAGACTTATTAAGAAAATTGGTACTATTGATAGCGATCAACTAATTACTGTTGATGAAACTATTAAATCTATGTTGAAATTAAACTGAAAGAAATTACAACCAGAAAAAGGTGTTAATAGGGCAGAGCTTGCTCGATTAATTTATTTACTGCAGAATTTAGATTAATAGCCCATTTTATAGAGTAGGGAGATTTCATCAGTAGAGAGGACGCGATTATAGATACGGATATCTGATATGGAGCCGTTTAAGTACTGTCCAGATGAGAGGCTTTTACCTATCCAAAAAGAATCAGAACCCAAAAGACCTGCATGATTAGATATATTAACTGTTCCATTAGAAACACCATCAATAAATAATTCACCATTAGCTGATCTATCAGCAGTAAACACTACATGGTGCCACAAAGTATCTGTATATGCGACTGATGATTCTTTTTCGACATATCCAGATGGGGTGCCAGTAGCTTTTATACGAGCATAGATTTTATTATCTGTTGATGTGCGGAACCACAAGCCTGTGGATGCAGAATCTACATATTTACCAAATATCCCTTCTAAGGAAGCCACGGAAGCTGGGAGTTTTACCCAAGTGCTTACTGAAAAATCATCTGTGCCGAATAATGTATCCAAGTCTTGTGGAATATCAATAAAACTACTCGTTCCATCAAACGTTGTATAATCCGCTGTCACACTTCCCGTCCCCGGAGTAAGTGTCCCATGATTACTGTACGCAGAAATATCATCCAGTCGTTCTGTGGCGGGATTGTAGTATTTGGTCTTTAACGGATAGTAAGCGATCAGTCCTTTATTGAGTGATCCGGTTTTTAATTTGCGATCATAGGACTCGTAGAGTTCGGTAATTTCTGCGGTAGAAAGAACCCGATCATAAAGACGCACATCCGCTAAATTTCCATCAAAATAACTGGCGGCGATTCGTCCAATATCAAAATCATTGGTATCAATACCTGTGGCAGTGGTGATCACGACATGATACCACGTGTCTGCCGTGAGAGTGGCTCCCGCGCTTCCATTTACGTAAAGAGTTGGGGTATCAAAGCCAGTGGCAGTGAGTGTTCCAGCCCCAACCTCTACCGTATGAGTGCCTCCATCCAGATCTAGAATATCTTCGGAAGTAGAATCAGCTTCAATCCAAAAACTGACAGATTTTATGGTCTGACTTGTATCACCCACATCTATGTAATCACTACTTCCATTAAACTCCATGGCTTTATTGCTTTGTCCTTTGCGATCGGTGGTGTACACAGTTGCGTCCTGATAAAGTTCTCCGTGATTGTTGTTTGCAGAAATATCTTGTGTAGAGAGGGGTTGCAGACTTACTTCATCTATTTCAAACCAATCACCAACATCTATAGCCGAAATATTAAACCCAATATAGAGTGTAGGGTCAGCACTGTTCCAAGTGATTGATGTTTTTGAAGTAATAGCATCTCCAGTGTTTTGGGAGAGTGTCTTTAAAGTACTCCAAGAACCATCCCAAACGTAAAGGGTACTACCAGCATGACTCTGTCTGTATTTTAAACTCAAGAGATAAGAATGATTCTGTACTGCTCCAGAGTTAATATATAATTGATAGTTCCCTGCGGAGACAGTATCGATATATGCCCGTTGAGCATTTCCAGTGAAACCATTTCCTGTAACAATACTGGGAGTACCAGTGGCGCTGTTCTGTCGTTCTGTCCATCCATCTGCGAGTCCATCTTCATTGGTGTCGGTCCAATCAGTGGTGTTACTGGCTCCACTATTGGTCACAATATTATCTGTCCAACCTTCATCATCTTGTCCCAATTCCCAATGCCCCACGAGTCCTTTTTCTAAACTCCCAATGGCGGTTTTTGGGTTATAGGATTCGTAGAGGAGGGATATTTCATCGGTGGAGAGGACACGGTTGTAGATGCGGACATCTGATATTTGACCATCAAAGGTTCTGTCTGTTGCTGTGCTTCTATTGCCGATGGTTAAAGGATTAGATGTTGTAATATCTGATAACACTCCAGCATTTTGGTCTGTATCTCCTGAGTGAATCCCATCAATATAAAAATTAACTAAACCATCTCCTCCCGATTCTGTTACAGTAACTAAAACTTGTTGCCATTGATTTAAAGTTATTGAATTATCCCCAGATTCAGCATCAATGTCTCCAATTATATTTATAGCAAAAGATAGTTCGTTAGTATCTGATGCTCTAAAACTTAAACCATCGCCTGCACTAGCACTATTTGATTTATCAACAATCCTACCATAATTATTCTCACCGATACTATCAGGATTTATCCAAGCACTTACAGTAAATCCATTCTGGAAATCAGCATTAGAAGTTAAAGAAGTTTCAATCTTAGTATCAGCCCTATCAAAATCATAGGCTTTATTCGCTTGTCCATGCTGATCTGTCACAAATCCTTCACTGGCGCCTGCCGTGATGGTTCCATGATACCCATTGGAAGAAACATCCCCCATACTCGTTGCGCTTCGCAATGTCTCTTGTGACATCGGGTAGTGCGCGATGAGTCCTTTATTCAAAGAGAGCGTTGACGCTCCGCCGATGCCGAGCATTCCGAGAACCAGATTCCAGTTCATGATTCCCCAGCCCGCAAGTCCTGCGAGAATGAGAATGATGAGAACGAAACGCTTGGTTTTAATGAGTAATGATTAATGAGTAATGATTAATACTTTTTTTATTCTCTTATTTGTCATTCCTGCGAAGGCAGGAATCCAGGATTATAAATGATTTTATCATGTGTTCCCGTCACTCGCTCGGGAATGAAAGCAAGCTTTCGCTCCTCTCGCTTCGTTAGGGAATCAAACTCGTTATACAAATCCTTCCATTGAGGGTTATCTTTCTCAATAATATTAAGTTTCCAAGTTCGTTTCCATTTTTTTATTTGTTTCTCTCGCATGATAGCATGTTCTGGTGATTCATGCAGTTCATAGTAGACAAGACGCTGAACATTGTATTTTTTTGTAAAACCTTCCATTAACTTTTCTTTGTGTTCGAACACTCTATTTTCTAAATCACCTGTTACGCCAGTGTACAAAGTCCCATTCTTTCTACTCGCAAGGATGTAAACAGCGTATTGTCTTTCACTCATATTCAGGTTTTATGGTAACAAAAATATAAATTTGGGTCAAGACTAGAACAGCGAGTTATTTTTAAGAATTTCTAACAGTTTAGCATAAAGATTTTCGTTCCGATAATTAAATCGAAACTCACATTCTTTGAGGTGTAATAAAAACACGTCTTTTTTAATTCCACGTCTT
>JAIPIW010000013.1 GCA_021734525.1 Candidatus Altimarinota bacterium
ATCCATCGAAAAATACTTCACAATTTCTCGGATTTTCTTCTCAGAAATTTTGGAACGGTTTGCATACTTGTTTTTCTTCATCATGACCACAGATTAGCGTTTTTTATTTCGCTATTCTAGGCATGACCCTTAATATTAATTGGAAAACGGGCCAATATTGTTTTCGGGATAGGAAGGTTACTATTGGCTAATACTTGAATAGTGTGTAGTTTATCCTTTGATTTCTCAATACTTTCAGCGTTATTTAGAATGATACCCCCTAGTTTTTCCAATTGTCTTAGAATAGCAAAACCAAAATAAGTAGTTCCACTACCCATTCGAGGAATAATGCAATCGGGAGGAGACACAAAGCGGTGTTTGTATAGGATATTTAACTTATTTTCTAGAGGTTCAAGTATTTCAATGTCTTCAGGGCAAACAAGAGATACTTTTAAGTTTTGTTTCTTTGCTTCTGTAATGAAACGCTTATTCTCATAAGTATCAAATTTCTCCTTTTTTGCTAAAATCCAAATGCGCATAATAAAGTTTAAATCCGCGGAATATTAATATTTTTTTTATATTTGAAAACAAAAATCACATAAAAAAACTCGTAAAAATTGCTAAATACACGAAAAAGAACTAAAAATATATGGTTTATAAGAACTTAAATAATGGATCAAAATAACTTTTGTTCGTTTGATATTAGAATCAGGAGTACCTTTTTAATTCCAATACTAAAAGCTGTTTTGTTGCAGTTGTTTTTTCTTGTTTTGTACACCGTCCTACTGTGGAATTTTAATCACATTAGTGCCACACCATTAAAGTCAGGAGGAATTATTGTTTTTTTGGTTTTGCAGTCTCTACAGTCCTTCTGGGTGATAGTAATTGTTATGAAATGGTTTTTTAAATATTACGAAATTTCTCAGAAGGAGATTGTTTGCAATGAAGGTATTTTATTCCAAAAAAGAAGATCATATTCATTAGAAAAGGCAGAATCAGTATCACTCAACCAGAGTTTTTTAGGAAAGATGTTTAATTTTGGAACAGTTATTGTAGAACTTTATATGGCTAGTTCTCGTTATGAAGTTCGTCTATTGCGGATTTCTAATCCGAGAAAATATGTTAGTATAATAGAACAAACACTTTCTCAGTTTGGTTCTTCTAATGGAGAAGTTCGTGATGATTAATTTTAAAATATGAAGAGAATTATTTTTTCGTTTCTATTACTCCTTCTTTTTGTGCCAGTAGCGGAAGGATCTATTTCTCTTTCTAGTGCTCCTTCAGATAATGCCAAAGGAGAATTTAGGGTTTTATTAAAAGGGTATCGAGATCTGCAGGATCTTAAACATACTCTAGTAGAGAAGAATATTGCTTTAGGGTTCGAGAGATCACTAACTTTTCCCAGCCTAGTTGAAATAGATAAAATAGATCGAGAGTTGGCGGTTAAGTTTTTAGATTTAGAAAGTTTACAGGACACTATGGGGGAAGACTATGAAGGAATTTATGTTCTGGATGAACAGATTTTGGACTTAAAACAAAGGCGTCAAGAGTTTGAAAAAACCTATGAAAATAGAAAGGGGCGTCAGCAGGAAAACATTTTAGAACTTATTAAGGATGTTGATGATGTAAAAGAAGAGATAGAAAAACAGAGACAGTTAATTAGGAAACAAATTTCCAGTTTATTTGCCAAGTTTGGAGTTTTCTTTGCGGTAATAATACTGCTACTTGTTTTGAAGATTTTTGTTTCCTTCTTGTTAAAAAAATCTTCTTCTAAATACAGCGAAAAGAGACAAAATACTCTACAACACTTAAATAAAGTGTTTTTTAATATTCTTATTGCCCTAGTTCTTATCGGAGTCCTTACTTCTCAAGTAGTTAATGTACTGCCTTTTATTGCTATTTTTGGAACAGGACTGGCTTTTGCTGTACGTGATTCAATATCTTCTTTTATTGGTTGGTTTGTGATTGGTTCTGAACGTGGTTATAAGGTGGGTAATGTTATTCGTGTTAAACATGTTACTGGTAAGGTTTATGATATAGGTGCTTTGGTAACTGTCGTGCAGGATTTAACAGCAGGGAAAAGCAATGGAACATTTGTAAGTTTTCCTAACAAAATTGTTTTCGAAGAAGAAATTGTGAATTTATCTAAGAACTTCCATTGGGTTAAAACAAATGTTTACTTTTTAGTCTCTCCAGATTCTAATCTTGAGAAGGCAGAAGATCTTTTGAAGAAAGTTATCGAAGACAAGAATAAAGTGGCTAATAAAGAATTTAAATCCATAGAAAAGAAACTTATCCAAAATCTACGAATGACGGAGAAGGAAGTAAAGACTAATTTCTTTTGGGAAAGTACAAGTCAGGGTTTAAGGGTTACAGCTTCTTTTTGGTCTGTTTTAGAGGAGGCGGAAATTTTATCTTCAGAAATAACCAAAAATTTTATAGAATATACTCAGAAGCATAAAGATATTGTTTTAATGACAGGACACTTCTCTGATAATGGATCATCTTCTAAAAAACCTAAAGCTCATGAAGAGCACTTACACTAAAAATGAAAAAATCTACTATTGGTCTCGCTCCAGGAACTCTTGTTTATGATGGAGTTGGTGAGAAAACAAAAATAAAACTAATTTCTTATCAGGAAAAAACGGTAGAGGAAAAAGATATTATACGCGTAGCAGAAATATCTGCTCAGGCAAAAAAAGGAGATGTGTTATGGATTCAAGTGAATGGTCTTAGGGATGTAGAAAAGATTGCAGAGATTGGAAAGTCCTTCGTAATAGAAACTCTTATTTTAGAGGATGTTTTAAATCAAAATCAGCGTCCTAAGTTTCAGTCTTTTGAAAATGGTGATTTTATCACTTTGCGAAAATATTCTTTGAAAGATACAGGAAAGGTGGTATCGGAACAGATAAGTATAATAGTTACTAAAAACTGCGTGATAAGTTTTTCTGATGATAGTAATAATATTTTTAGTGACATCGAAAATCGTTTCGAGAAATCTCACAAAAGATTAATAAAGTATGGCAGTAGTTATTTAATGTATTCCTTACTGGATTTTATTATTGATGAATACTTTTTAATTCAAGAACATTTTGAAGATACTATTGAGGTATTAGCTAAAGCAGTAGCCAAATCTGCTTCTTCTAAAACTAGAGAAAAACTTTATGAGGTAAGAACACAGTTGTTACTATTTAGAAAATCTATTTTGCCCCTACTAGAGGTGATTGATCGTTTAAAAAAATCAGAAAATTATTCTGTTGGACAGAAATCTATAAAAATATATTTGGAAGATTTGAACGATCATTTGGTTCATATTCAGGATTTAAGTAGAACTTATACCGAAATGCTAGAGGGGCTTTCTTCTCTTTATTTTTCTACAACAAGCGATAAGACTAATGAAGTAATGCGGGCTTTGACTGCAATTACGATTATCTTTTTACCGTTAACCCTTATAGCTGGAATTTATGGAATGAATTTTAAGTATATGCCAGAAACAAAAGAGGTTTGGGGTTATCCGGTAGCAATACTCTTCATGATAGCGGTTGCGGTATCTATCACCCTAGTTCTTAAGAATAAAAAGTGGTTATGAGCGGATATTCATTTTTATCTAATTCTGTGAGAGAATGAGTTAGATGAAGATTGCTTTGATAACAGATTGGCTTACCAGCAGAGGGGGGGCTGAGCATGTGAATATTGCCATTTCTAAGCTGTTCCCAGAAGCGGTTATTTTTACGTCAGTATATAAGGCAGAAAACTTTCCGGAGCTAAGGAGTAGGGAAGTTAGAGCCACCTTCTTACAGAAGTTACCAAAGAAATTAAGACATCGTCATCAACTACTTCTACCATTTTTCCCCAAAGCTTTTGAGAAGTTAGATTTATCTGAATTTGATTTAATTATCTCTTCTTCTAGTTCTGGTTTTTCTAAGTGTGTTAGAAAGACTAGACCAGAACAGGTCCATATCTGCTATTGCCATACACCAGTTAGGTTCTTGTATCATGCTCGGGAAGAATACCTGACAGAATACCCAATGCCGTTTTTTCTTAGACCTTTTAAGTTTATGTTACCAGCTTTACTTAACTTTTTAGAAAAAAAAGATCAATTGGCCATTAAAGGGGTAGATCATTTTGTGTCTAACTCTAATTTTGTAGGGGAGAGAATAAAGAAATATTACGATCGAACTGCTAAAACTATTTATCCTTGTGTAAATACTGCTCCTTTCGTTCAAAAGGGGAAAAATTCGGTAAAAGAAGATTATTTTTTAGCAGTAGGAAGATTTATTCCCTACAAGAAGTTCGACTTACTAGTCGAGACCTTCGCGGCCAATAAATTACCACTGAAGCTGGTTGGGAAAGGGCCAGAACTAGAGAAGTGTCAGAAACTAGCCAAGAAATTAAAAGCAGAAAACATTGAATTTCTGGGTTTTGTGGAACGAGAAGAACTAATTTTATTATTTCCTAAAGCTAGAGCTTTTGTGTTTCCGGCCGAAGAAGATTTTGGTTTGACACCGGTAGAAGCTATGGCCGCCGGAACACCAGTCATTTACTTAAATAAAGGTGGAGCTAGAGAATCTGTTTCCAGAAATTGTGGAGTTTCCTTTGCAGAACAAAATACTAAAAGTCTCCAAAAGGGGATTGATGAGTTTTTAACTAAAGAGAATTCTTTTGATAGAAAAGAGTTAATATCTCGGGGTCAAAAGTTTGATGAAAGAGTTTTTCAGAAAAATTTATTGGCGTTTATTACAGAAGTACTAGGACCTTATAGATCAGAAGGACCTATTTCTCCGGAGGCTTCTTTTATGGAAAGAGAAATAGATTGAGTTTTAAAAAATCATAAATAGAATTCAGATGATGAAAGTATTTTTAGGATCAGATCACGGTGGTTTTGAACTAAAACGAAGAGTGTTAGAGCACTTAAAATCTCAAGGTTATGAAACAGAAGATTTGGGGTGTGTAGACACTAGTTCTTGTGATTATCCAGTTTATGGAAGAAAAGTTGCTGAACAGGTAGTAAAAAATCCTGGTACAAGGGGAATAGTGGTTTGTGGATCAGGAGTAGGTATTTCTATTGCGGCTAATAAAATAAAGGGTTCCAGATGTGTTTTGGCAAATTCCGTAGAACTTGCTCGTCTAGGAAGATCTCATAATGGAGCTAATGTTTTAGCGATGGGGGAGAGAACTAAGTTTATTGATGCTCCTATAAAAATCGTCGATGAATTTCTAAAAGTAGAAGAAGATAAAGACGAAAGACATCAACGACGTCGAAACTTGTTAAACGAACTAGGTTCTTAGTTTATTTTATGAATTACCTTATCTACTAAACCGTATTTACCGTATTTTACAGCATCAGGAGCTTTGATAAAGTTGTCTCGGTCACAATCTTTAACAATCTGATCGTGACTTTGTCCGGTACATTTTCCAATCATCTTATATAGAATCTCTTTAGTTTCTAAGATGTGTTCAGCATGAATAGCAATATCTGAAGCCTGGCCTTCTACTCCTCCTAGTGGTTGGTGAATCATTACTTCAGAGTGGGGGAGAATGAATCTCTTTCCTCTGGCTCCACTCATAAGGATCATTGATCCCATAGAAGCAGCCATGCCAACGCATACTGTAGAAACATCTGGTTTGATAAAATTCATTGTATCTATAATGGCCAGTCCTGCTGATACAGATCCTCCTGGAGAATTAACGTACATAGTAATATCTTTCTTAGGATCTTCTGCTTCTAGAAAAAGCAGCTGAGCGATAATTACATTAGCAACATCGGCATCAATGGCTGTTCCTACAAAAACAATTCTTTCTTTTAAGAGGCGAGAGTAAATATCAAAAGCACGTTCCCCACTACTAGTTTTTTCTATTACGGTAGGAACAAGATAGTTGTTTTTTTCCATTTTGTTTTTGTTATATTATAATATAATAAGTTGTTTCTCCCTATTCTATCATATTTTTTACTTCAGAACAATTTGTTCTCCTTGCTTAAAAGGGGATTTTGTTATTTTTTAAGCCTAGGCCACAAGTTTTGTTTCCAGCTTAAAAATCCGGCTCCAAGGACTACTACACCAATTATAATAGACACCAAGGTGATTTGGAAAGGGGATAGTCCACCACCTTCTTGAGCATGGGCGGAGTCACAAGCATTTCCCATCCCATCGGAGTCTCTATCTTTTTGGTTAGGATTGGGAATAAGATTACAGTTGTCAATAATATCTCCGACACCATCATAATCAGTATCATGCTGATTGGAGTTTTTGACATCTGGAGCGTTGTCACAGCTGTTTCCGATCCGATCACCGTCAGAATCTATTTGCAAAGGATTAGACTTAAAAGGACAGTTATCTAACTCATTATTAAAACCATCACCATCGTAGTCTTCTGGAAAGAGTGGATTATTCTTTTCTTTGGTTAATTGTACAGACATAACTTTCTCCTTAGGTTCTCCTAATCTTTTCTTAAAACGAACAGATTTTACATTTCCCCCGTAAACAATTTTATACTTCTCACCAGGATTGGCAGTGAAGTAAATTCTGGCGCTATCACCATAATATAATTTGGTATCATCCAAACGAATTCCGACACCCCAAATCATAATTTTTACGTATCTAACCAACGGGGAGTGGAAATCGAATTGCCAATTAAAAGCTCTCTTGGAAACGATTGTTTTTAGACTGTTTTTACTTAGACCTCCTCTTATCTCTGCAAAACGAGCGGATTCTTTAGTGTCGTAAATTCTAGCTCTAACTAAACGTTGTGGTTCTCCGAGATCAATTATGTACCAAGAAGGATTGCGACCGTCAGTTCTTTCATCAAAAGTAAAGGTGGTGAGAGGGTCATTATCTGCCAAAAAACTAGGAGTACCTTCTTTTTGAGAAGAGGCTTCTGTCACAGATAAGTTAGTAGCTCTTCCAAATTCGTTGTAGTACAGTTCAAAGGGGACTTCTTCATTTTTACCGTTTACTAAATTAAAGTTAGAGAACTTCTGATTTACTTTGCGAAGTAAGGTGTCATCTAAATCAATTTGTACATTAGTTATAGTAGATAGTTGTGGTAAAACAACATTTTTTTCGTAAGGGAAATCCCTTACTTGAGGAGCTCCAGCAAAAACATTTTGCATGAAGAAGGTACAGAAAACTCCGAAAACGAATAAGAATTTAGGCATGTTGTTTAGCTTTTTCTTGTTTTTCTAACATATTTTTAATAACCATTACTTGGATAATAGAGGATCTTTCAGTTTCTGTAAGCTTCATTCCAATGAATTTGAGAGTATCTTCTAGATCAGGAATCAAGCGATGTTCTAGAGCATTGACTCTTCGACGTGTTTTTTCGATTTCAAAAGCAAGATTTTCGGCTGATTTTTCTATTTCAGCAAGTTGTAAAAGAAGCTCGAAAACCTTAGAAAACTTCTTAATAGCAACATCCAATTCTCCTCTAGTTTGCGCTAAACCATAATGAAGAGCATTCCCAGAAGTTTCTAGTTTGAATTGTGGAATTCTTACCGACATTACGTTTTTAGTTTTAACGTCCAAACGTAAAGTTTGAGAGGGGACAGATAGAGTGTTTTGTAGTATGGCTTTAGGAAGTAGGGCTTGAGCTTCTAAAAAGGAAGAATTAGCCTCCCTGAGAGCCTTTTCAACCTCTAATCGCATGGTTTTGGCTTTGCGGACAATGCTCAAAAACTCCTGCATTAAACCGTCTTGTTTGTCTTTTAATAGTTTATGACCACGACGAGCCACCCTGGCTTGATTTTTAAGTCCAAGCATCGTCATTCTTGTTGCGGTCACATTTTTAATAGCCATTGAATTTTTTCTGAAAAGCGTGGAAATTCTATTTTTTTGCCAAAGAAAGTCAAAATAAGTTTTTGTTTTTTTGGTCAAGTTGAGAGTATTTACCATGGTTACTTAAACCAAGATATATTGTGTTAAGTAATATAGATATTGTTAACCACTCCTCTGTCTTTGTCTCAATCTAGAAAAGACTTAACGCCAAACTTTCGATTTAAGCGTTTTTTTATAAAAAAAGGTATAAAGTATAGTCTATCTAAAAAATTAATATTTGAATTAATTAGAATTTAGAAAAATGCTCCGGTACTCAGATATTTTTCTCCGCGGTCTGCTAGGATTAACACAATATTCTTTTTAGAAGGAATATTTATTTTTTTAGTGCTGGACAAAACTGCCCCACTGGAAAGACCTCCCAAAATCCCCTCTTTTTGTGCTAAAATTTTTACGAAATCAAAACTTTCTTTTTCGGAAACTAAGATTTTTTTATCAAAAAGATGTTCTTCTAATATTTTAGGGCGGAAGTCTTCTTTAGGATTTTGTATTCCTTGTATTTTAAATCCTTTTGGTGGAATTACTGCTATAATTTTAGTTTTTGGTGAATTTTGCTTAAAGAAACGAGCTAGTCCCACCATTGTTCCGGAAGTACCAATTCCTCCTACAATATAATCTACTTTTGGTAGGTTATTTATTATTTCTGGACCAAGTGAGTCTTCATAAGACAAAGGATTGTTAGGATTTTCGAATTGATTAGAAAACCAGTATTTATTGGGATTTTGTTTTACCATTCTTTTCGCCTGATAAATTGCACCAATAGTTCCTTTCTTGGGATCTGTTAAAATTAATTTTGCACCTAGAGACCTAAGGATTTGTTTTCGTTCTTCGCTCATACCAGATGACATTAGTATTTGCACTTTAAATCCTAAAGAAGAACCAATCATGCTTAAAGAAATTCCCATATTGCCACTAGTAGCTTCTAAGATAGTTTTATTTTTGGTTAACTCCCCTCTTTTTATAGCTTCTAAAATCATGAATTTAGCAGGGCGGTCTTTAATACTTCCCCCAGGATTTTGCCCCTCAAGTTTGGCAAATATTCTTTGGTTAGGAAATAAATTATTTAGTTTAACTAAAGGAGTATTCCCGATGGCGTTTGTGAGATGATATTGGTTTAGCATATTATAATATATTAAAAAATAAACACAAAAAAACGCTCTGAGAGCGGTTCTTTTATATTTTGTTAATACAAATTTAATTACACCACCCTCAGGAAAGAGAGGTGCAACAACAAATTGTATTTCTTAGCGCAGAATTCATCATGGAAAATTCTAATTAAAGGATGAATTATTTCAAGGTTTTTAATAATTTGAATTTAGTAGTTATTAATGCTCCTATGGCAAAAAGAGCAATTATGAAGTCTAAACCACTTACAACTGCAAAAACTAATGAGACTAATGCCAAGAGTCCTAATTTTTTCCAAATAGATTTAGAATTCTTTAAATATTTAGAAACAAATAGTCCGGTAAAAATTACTGTGCCGAGTAATTCAAAGAGTACAAAGGAAAAAATATAAACAAACAACGAAAGAAAAGCGATTGGAATTCCGAGGACACTTATTAGTAAAATAACAATAACAAAGGGCATGGCGACAAGATAGAGAAATCCCCTGAGTAGGCTTATCCAAGGATGAGAGCGGAGTTCATCCCCTGTTTGTTGCCAAAATTTTTCTAAAGCAAAGAAGAGAAGTCCACCAAACACTAGAAGGTATAGGAAGTTGGATAAGGCGAAACTTAACCCAAAAAGAAATATTGCGGAACGATGTTCTTCTTTGATTTCTTCCCAAATCTCATGCGTTACTTCTCCTGTAACCAAAGCCTCTAATTCCGGTAGTGGCTGTGGAGCACTGTAAAAGAGATTGCCTTTAATCTCTGCCCCCTCTTCTACGTTAATTTCTTCAGCAAGAAGCGAAGCATCTCCCTCAATTATTCCAGAAAGAGTAATAATTCCGGCGGCAATGTTGGTTTTTCCAGAAACAGTCCCCCCTAACAGTACTTCTCCACTTCCAATGGCCAAATCCCCCTTTATTATACTGGTTTTTCGTATTTCTACCTTTCCTGCTCCAATAAGAACATCATCCCCTACTTCACCTTCTAAGATAATTTCCCCTCCCCCAGCTCTAAAATCATCTTTAACACTCCCTAAAAATTGGATTCTTCCGCCCAAAAGCAGGACATCTTCACTAACGTGCTCTTTGACTATTATTTCTCCTCCAATAGAAGCCAAATCTCCTTCCACAGGAGCTTCAATCCTGACTCTCCCCCCTGCTAAATAAGTATCTTCTAGAGCTTTTTCGGTGAAATTTAGATTTTCTTCCGCTTTGGCTTGGAAAGCACCAACAGAGGAATGAAATAATATGGTAGATAAGAAAACGATAAGAATTTTTTTCATTATATTATGATATAATAGTTAAGAACTTTTCTCCTGCTTCTTTGGCAGAATCAGGACCACTAGCGGTAAGTATTTTTCCATCTATTACTATACTTCCTCCTGCAAATATTGCACCTGCTTTAGATCCTAAATCTTCTAAAGTGTTATCTCCATTCCAACCGGTAAATTTTTTACCATCCAGAATCCCCCACTGTAGAAATAGTCTGGGAGCGGCACAAATTGCTCCCACAGCCTTATTGTTTTTTAGGAATTCTTTGGCCAAATTTTCTGCTTCCTTGTTGTTCATAAAATCTAAGCATCCCCCACCTCCGACAAAAAAGATAGCATCAAAATCATCTACATTTACTTCATTAAGTAAAAAATCATTTTTTACTTCAGTATTAAAGCGTCCTATGGATTTAGGAGAAGTAGAAGTAGTCATGACAGTAGCACCACTTTGTTCCCAAACTTCTCGAGGATGAGTGTACTCTTCATCACGAAAGTTTTCTGGAGCGAGGACGGCTAATATTTTAGTCATTAAAATTGTATTTCGTCGGAAATTTCAGCCATAGCATCTAAAGCTAGTTGGAAGAACTCCCCTCTTTCTAGTCCTACCTTTTCTATGTCATTAATAAATTCACGACTAACATTAGCCGCAAAAGATTTATCTTTAAATTTTTTAGTGAGAGATTTAACGCTTGCACCTTGGAATTTTTCTGGTCTCATTCTGACATAAGCAGAGATAAGACCAGTTACTGTTTCTCCAGCAGATAAAGCGTAGTCTAACTTTGTTTGTCTGAGGACGTCCGCACTTTCTAAACATCCTTCAGTATGAGCTCGAATGGCCTGGAACATTTCTGGGATGTCATATCCTTCCTCTTTCAATATTTCTACAGTCCGACGACTGTGATTTTCTATGTTATTTTCTTTCGTAACAATATCCATATCTAGATCATGTATCAGACCAATAGCACCCCAAAGTTCTTCATCCTCCCCTACTCTCTTTGCTAGGGCCTTCATTACTACTTCACTTTCTCGGGAGTGGTCTTTTAGGTAAGGAGTTTTTAGATATTTCTCTAGAATTTCTCTAGCTTCTGTAATAGTGATGGAGTCTTTCATGTTTCTATTTTAATCAGATAATACGAAAAACTCAAAACCACTCTTGTCTTAAGAGTTTTTTTATGATACAATAAAAGGATTTAATTTAATAAATTATGCCGACAGAAATAACTGGAAATGATTGGCAAGAAGAGGTAGGTAGTATCTCTAATGAAGTACAAGAAGTTCGAAAAGAATTTTATGAGAAGCGAGCCATATTAAAAAGAGCTATTAATGAAGATATCAATCCAGACCTAACAGAAACTCCTATATTGTCTATAGAGCAAGCTAAGGAACAAGGAAAACAACCTTATTTAGCTGGGGCTATTTTAGACTCTTGGGGAGACGGTAAAAAAACATATAAGCTAATTCATCTTTTAGCGGATAAAGGATGTAATGTAGATCGATTCAATGTTGGAGATAAGGTAAAAATGGAAGATGGTGTTTTTACCATTACCAGAGGTAATGGAAACACAGAATCGTATAATATTTTGGAAGAAGATGGGAATGATGAAATAGAAAGACAAATAGCAGAAATAAATCAAGTACTTAGTTCTTTAGATGATCTTTCTTTAGAGAATTTAGAAGAAACTAGATCAAGAGTACAAGAAGTAAGACAAAGGATTAATGAAACTTTGGGAAATGGGATTACTATAGAATCTTTTAATCAAGAGGAAGTTAATAAATTAAGAGCACTAGAAACAAAAATAAAAGAACTAGAGGAATCTACAGCAGATACAGAAATGAATGTTTCAAATGATGCAGAAAAACAACCACATGATGTAGAAGATGACGAGATAAATCATGAACAAAATAAGCAAAGAATAAATGAGTTGTTACAAGATATTGATTTCTTAGACGCTAATTCTACGGAAGAAGATTTTACTTATAAAGGATTTACGTTTTTTCCTTCTGGATATTCTAGAGATAGGCAAAGTATGTCTTTCTTAGTTTCTGTTGATAACATGACATTACGTGCTTTAGAAATAAACACTAAATCAACAGAATATCCTTATATTGTTCCAGCGGTAAAAGATGGAGAAATACAGTTTGATTCTAATTCTAATATCCAAACTAACTTAAGTGGCCTGAGAGATTGCTTAGATGAAGTTATGGTTGCTTTAGAAGAAGAAGATAACGAATTTAGAGAGCGAGTTTTAGAGGATATTGATGAAAATGGGTCTATTAAAGATTTAGATTTATGGTTAGTGAATAACAAAGAAAAAAAGTTAAAACAAGGAATATGGCAGGGAGGAAGGTATAGTAATATACTGGAATATGCTGCAGTAAAAGACAAAACAGGTAGAGCAGTTCCTGCTATCTTACGGGACTACGGACAGTATTTTACAGAAGCAGAATTAAAAGAAGCCCTAGATAACACTCCTATTTTTGGTAGGAGTCAGGCTAGAAAGGCCATTAAGGAAGCTTTAAGAAATGTTAATAATGCTCCAGAATCAGAAGAAGAAATAGGTATGGATGTAGAACAAGAAAGAAAAGATAATATTTTGTCAGTAGTTAATGATTTAACTCTCAAAGAGAACAGTGGCTTTAGAAATTTATCTTTTGAACTACCAGGAACAGAAGGAATGACTTTTAAGGAAGATCCAAGTAATAATAATTTAGATTTTAGTAAACCAGAAGGAATCTTATGGTATGTAGCTGATTATAAAGGCCAAAAAATAGGAGTTGGTATTCCTTTGGCTACACCAGATATTAGTCATTTGGTTCTAGGAATAAATGGCAATCCAATAGAAGGAATTCCCGCTAATCAATTTATAGAGAATGGAGTAAGAGGGGTGAAGAGAATTATAGATAAAGAGGCTGGTGAAATTATAGAAGAATTAGATGAATATGCTCAAGAGGTAAGAACAGAAAGAGAAAAACTAGAAGAACTAAATAGAAATATAGATGAATTCAAAGAAGAGGTAGAAAATATGGAAAAAGGTTCTGAAGCAGAAGATACCCCAGAAGGAACTGTTGTTCCGACGGACAAGGAAGTTGAAGGGATTACAACAGAAGGAGTGCAGTTTGATGATGAAGATAAGACTATAGAAGAAGAGCTACTAGATGAACCAAAAGAAGAAGAGGTTGTTGTTCCAAAGGAAACGCCACAAGAAGAAATAGATTATACTCCTGTGGAAGAGCAACCAGAAGTCGTAATTCCTCAAATAGAGGTTAATATTCCTGATACTTCAGAGATTAATGAATCATTTAATTTTGCTTTTACTCCTAAAGGAAGAACAGGAGTGGATATTCATTTTGAAGTTACTGGTAAAAGTTTAGATAAAACACTTTTCATTACTCCAGAAGGTAAGATTAGTGGAATGGATAATTCTGATTTTGATACCTTACAAAAGATAACTGAAGTTTTTCAATCAGGTGATCAGGCTAGAATAAATCAACTACGATTAAATTTGTTAACCCTAAACCTATAACATGAAAGATCTTAGAAAGCTTCTTTTAAAGACTCCCCTACCAGTAGGTTTGTTCCTTAAATTATGGGTTATTGTTCCAAACCTAAAAAAGAAAGAGCAAGTTCAACTTGCTACTTGGTTAAAGGAGTACGAAGAAAAGAAATCTATTTTAAAGAAAGAGTATAATAAAAGAAGTACAGAGCTAAACAAAAGATATTTGAAGAACTTCCAACTTCTTCAAAGGAATCTAGATAAAGATCGGGAGAATTTAATTATTAAAAAAGAATCTGCAGAAGCAGATAAATTATTACAATATTTATAATATAAAATGAAAAATTTGTATTTCGGTTTCGGCTTAGACGATTTAACGACTAATCGTTTTCTATTTAATGATCAAGAGGTTAGAAAAATTCAGACAGCGATAGAAGATTCTTCTACCGAAACAGGGAAAGAACACTTGGGAGAAAATCCAGCAGAAGTAGAAGAATCAGAACGGAAGCTGTTAGAAGCTTATGAGAATTTTGAAAATAAACTGCAAGATATTGGTGATACCCCAGAAGGACAGCAGTTCAGAACTAAAGCACAAGAGTATGTTATTGCTAAAGACAAAGAAATAGATGAGAACGATAAACACTTGGAAGAAGATTTGGCTGGACTGGATGCTTGGCTAGAAGATCATGTCCAAAATCTTTATAACCCAGAAGCAACAAGCGCAGGTCTTCAAGTTCAGGAACAATGGGAATCTATTGGTGATATTGATGAATTGGTTTCCAACTTAGGTGAGTTAAAAAGTGGACTAAAAGAATCAATTTTAGGAAATGATATTCCCCAAGTACTGGCAGATGCGGAAGACATTGAAGAAATTATTCAAACAGTTTTAGAAGCCTTGCAAATGGAAGCAGATAATCCTGATGATGATTTGAAATATAAATTGAATCAGATGCAGAATCTAAAGGAAGCTATTACTCAAATTAAGGATCTAGCTCAAGAAATGTTAGATTCTGATACTAGAGTTGATTTTGCTAACTTCTTAAGTTTGTCTCCAGACCAGCTATTTTTAGCTACTGTAGATGATGGTGTTAAACAAGAAAAATTAGAAGATGTTGGAAAATATAAGGAATTAATGATTAGGGCTAATGGAGAAGAAAATGAATTAAAAAGAGATACCTTTCTTTTAGCTGCAAAACAATTAAGAAATAAAGTAGATCCCAATGGAGAAGTGTTAAAAGGTGTAGATAACATTCCTTTCGACAAAGAAGAACAAGCTATTCAGGAGGCAAGACAAGAAAAATTAAGAGAATTAGAAGAAAATGCTGCTACTTTAGTTGCTAGATTGGAAACTATTAAGCAGGAAGTGACCACAGAACAAGTAAAGGAAGAACCAGATGAAAATTTTATAGCTTCTAAAAAAGCAGAATTCTTGGAAAACAAGACCAATCTAGGAGAGTATAAGAATCTTGTAACAGAATATGGTTTTGATGATTCTTTTGAAAAAGAATATGGAGTCAATCTTAATATTGGAATAGATGTTTCATCTCTTCATGAAAAGTTAGCAATTGGTGATTCTTTAATTATATACTTTGAGACAAATCTTGAAAATTTTTCTGCCAAAAGTATTGCTGTGGTTTCCAAACCAGACGAACAAACAAAAAATGGCCAGGAGTTATTTGTTTATCATGGGTTAGAAGGGGGAGAAGTAGGACTAACAAGATCTGGAACCATAGAAAAAATGTCTATTTTTAGTAACGAAGACGAGACTATGTATGATTACAGAGTAAAAGTTGGTGTACAGTGGTCTGAATCAGAACAAATGCATAGAAATAGGTTTTCTATTCGTTTTTCAACCTTAATAAATAGTTATAGAGCAGCCACTTTAGGAGGAGATCCTGTACAAGTTGCAGAATGGAATAAGTTCGTACAAGCAGATCATAATAGTACACTATATAAATCTTTTAGATCGGCTTCATCTTTTGATAAAAATAGAGATTTAATAAGACATGATGATTGGATTAAGGCTAGTTTTGCTCCTTTACAAGAAGGCGCTAATGGATATGAGCCCTATTTTAACAAGGAACAAGTGGAGGAAATAAATAGGAGAAAGGAGGAGGAAGCGCGAGCTAGACAAGAGAGAGAAAGGATTAAACAAGAAAGAGATTTGGTTATGGATAAACTTAATTCTTTACCAAGCGGGGATGCTCTTCAAGAATTAGATATAAAAGGTTTAGCAGGACTGGTAACACAATTAGAAGAGTTTTTTGATGCTCGGGAGGAATTTGAAGATAAATATGATGACGAACATATAAGTATTTATCGTAATGCTAAAATTTCAGAAGTTAGGAAATATATACGTGGTGGAGCGGAATTTTTTGTTAACTCTATAAAGGATGCACTAGAATCTTCTTCTTTAGAAGAAGTTAATCAGGCTATATCAAATTATGGAGTAGCAGAGAATTTTCTAGATATTTTATCAGACTTAGAGAAACTCTTAGATGATAGATTAGGTTTGAATGCTGGGGAATATAGAGGATATAGGGAAACGGAATTAGTTCTTCCTAAAAAAAGAAATCTAGAAAGAAAAAAGAGCGAATTGGAGGAATAGTTTAGAAGAACATTAATTAAGGCTTAAATATCATTTGGAAAATACTTAGGCCTTTTTTATTATAAAATTCATTTGACACTCCCCCACTTGGACTGCTAAATTCTTCTCGCACAAATTTTTAACCTCCAAAAAAATGTCTAAGAAATTACTCCCTTTACAAGACAATGTAATTGTAAAACCAGTACAAGAAGAAACAACTACTGCTTCTGGTATTGTTATTCCAGATACAGCTAATAAAGAGAAACCAATGCGTGGGAAAGTGCTGGCGGTTGGTCCTGGTAAACTAGATGAAAACGGCAAAAGAATGCCAGTAGATGTTAAGGAAGGAGATATAGTTATCTTCACCCAATACGCTCCGACAGAAATAAAAGTAGACAGGGAGGAGTTATATATCCTTGGAGCAGATTCTTTACTCGCTATAGAAAAATAATAATATATTATAATATAATTTAAAAAAACTAAAAAATGACTGCAAAAGATATTAAGTTCGGCAACGATTCTCGAAAAAAAATCGCTAGTGGAGTAAAAAAACTAGCTGATACTGTCCGAGTAACTATGGGCCCTAAGGGACGTAATGTGATTTTAGATAAGAGTTATGGCTCCCCTACTGTTACAAATGATGGTGTAACCATTGCCAAAGAAATTGAATTTGAAGATAAATTCGAAAATATGGGAGCTAGGCTTGCTAAAGAAGTAGCTACCAAAACCAATGACGTGGCTGGAGATGGAACCACTACTGCTACGGTTTTGGCAGATGCCATGATTACCGAAGGACTAAAAAATGTGGCGGCAGGTGCTAATCCAATTGCGATCCAGTCTGGAATAGATAAGGCCGTAAAAGTGGTAGTGGCAGAACTAGCTAAAATGGCAGAACCAGTGGATTCCAATGAAAAGATGGAACAAATTGCTACTATTTCTGCGCAAAGTCCAGAGGTTGGAAAGATTATTGCCGAAGTCTTTGCCAAGGTTGGTACAGATGGAGTGGTAACAGTGGAAGAAGGACAGACTATGGGATTGGAAAAAGAGGTGGTAGAAGGAATGCAATTCAATAACGGCTATCTTTCTCCCTATATGGTTACCAATCCAGAGAATATGAGCTCTGTGGTGGAAAACGCTAAAATTCTACTAACAGACAAAAAGATTTCTAGTATTCAAGATATTCTTCCTTTACTAGAACAAGTGGCACAGAGTGGAGATAAAAACATGGTTATTATCGCGGAAGACGTCGAGTCGGAAGCTTTAGCGACTTTAATTGTTAATAAACTAAGAGGAACCTTTAATGTTTTAGCAGTGAAGGCTCCTGGATTTGGTGACCGCAGAAAAGCAATGCTTCAAGATATTGCCATTTTGACTGGCGGACGAGTTATTAGCGAAGAGGTGGGATTGAAGTTAGAAAGCGCTAACCTAGAAGATTTAGGACATGCTAAAAAAGTTATCTCTACCAAAGAATTTACTACGATTGTAGACGGAGCAGGTCATAAATCTCAGATTCAGTCTCGGATCACAGAGATTGAGAGAGAAATAGATGCTTCTAAATCAGATTATGACAAAGAAAAACTAGCAGAAAGAAGAGCTAAACTTGGAGGAGGAGTAGCAGTAATTAAAGTGGGAGCGGCAACAGAGGTAGAATTAAAAGAAAAGAAACATCGTATCGAAGATGCGGTCCTTGCTACTAAAGCTGCCAGCGAAGAAGGAGTTGTTGCCGGAGGTGGGACAGCCTTACTTAGAGCAGCGCAGAAACTTGTTGATCTTAAAGGAGATAATAATGAAGAAATAGTAGGAATTAATCTGGTCAGAGTAGCTTTAGAATCCCCTCTTCGTCAGATTGTAACCAATGCTGGTTTTGAAGGTTCAGTAGTTGTAGATAAGGTTCTTAATGCTAAAAATAAACATGATGGTTTTGATGCTGTAGACGGACAAGTGAAAGATTTAGTGAAGGCTGGAATTATTGACCCTAAAAAAGTAACTAGGAGTGCCTTACAAAATGCCGCTTCTATTGCCGGAGTTTTCCTAACCACCGAAGCAGGAGTTGTAGATATTCCACAGAAAGATTCTTGTTGTGGTGGATCAGCACAATCTGGTGGTATGGATTCGAGTATGATGGGTATGTAGTAATATTTGTAACAAATTAAAAACCACCAGAATTTCTGGTGGTTTTTTTATTCGACATTTAAAATTTCCTTCCTATTATTCAGGCAGGATGATGGCAGAAGTAAATACTATTGATCCCACACTTGAGGTAGCTTCGGAAAAAGATGCAGATTTAGGGGTTGAAGGGCAAAATTTATCTAAATTCATAGATGAGTTATCTCATTTAGATGAGGTAGATAAGTATTGGGCCAGAAAAGATGCCGGAGAAAAATTATCTTTAGGAGTTAGCGAAAAAGATCTGAGAACGAAATATGCTTTTTATGATCATATTGCAGAATTACAGACAGAGATTTTTAGAAATGTTCCCCTAAGTAAACAGGAAGAAATTAGGAATATTATTAGAAGAGTAACAAGTAAAGCTACTGATGGTAAAGACCGAGATATGAAGTTAGAACACGTGTTGCGTATTAAACGAACCGTAGAAGCCTTTAAGGAAAAACAAATCAGTCTTAAATTTCTAGTACAAGAGAAAGTTCTTTCTGGCGATGTGCATTTTGGAGTGGCGGAAATATTAAAGGAGGAAATTTTCACAGAAGTTTCAGAAGTATTCCCAGCTAGGTTTTGGAGGCTAGCAGATGAAATGTCTCCAGATGATTTTCCTAACTTCACTGCTTCTTTTAATTTCGCTTTACAAGAAACGTTCACGCAAGAGAAATCTCTCAAAGAAATAAAGAAATTTTCTAACCAATTAAAAAAATCTTTGATAAAAGATGCGGAAGAATTGCTAGCGTCTTTCTTTTCTAATATAGATAGACAAGGCATTTTACAGGGAATTAAAGTAATTGGAGAAAGAAATCCAGACAAGATTTTACAAGCTCTTCTACATCTTCGAGAACAGAGAGAAAAGAATAAGGAGTCGGCTAAGAAATCGATACAACTAATAAAAAGCTATCTCTTGGCTAAAAATTATGCTGATGTACAGACGGGTATATTCAATTTAAAGAAGAATTTTGGTGACAATATTCTAACTGTTTTTGGAGATAGTGATTTAGAAGATAAATTAAAAAAACTTCAGCTAGAGGATAAGAATAAGCAAAAACAAGAAAAAGAAGTCAAATTAGCAAAAGAGTTAGAAGTAAGAAATAAAGAGCGACAACAGAGTAAAATAGAAAAGGAAGGAGGCAAAAAGGAACAGGAAAAACAAAAAGAAGAACCCAAAATAGTTCATCTTTCTGAGGCTTCAGAGAGCAAGAAGATGAAAATAAATTTTTACGAAAGATGTATTGAACATGCTCGAGCAGTAATGCAGAAATGTGGAGAATTAGGGATCCCAACAGATGATCCGAAATATTGGGGATTAGAAGGCGTTCGTAATAGGGCTCATTGGTTAAAAACAAATGGTAAATGGGATGATTATGTAAAATTTAATCAGTCAGATCGTAATATGCCTAGCCGTGAATATGCAGGTGGTTTTCGTTTTCGATGGTTAGATGCTCGAACTGGGTTTAATTTGACAGCAGGTAGAGCAGAAGATGGTATTAAGTATCTAAATCGTTATCGAGAATCTGGTTATGCCGTAGCAACTCTAGCAGGAGCTTTTTCTATGGACTGGAAAGGGGCATCTTCTCCTGTTTATCCCCCAGAAAGATTTATCCAGATGGTAGAAGCAGAGATTGGTAAACTACATGGAACATCTGCTTCTAAAATGGAACAACGCAAAGCTACTTAAGTACATATTATAATATACTAAAGTTGTTCTGAGATTCTCAGTAGTTGATTGTATTTACAGATCCTTTCAGAACGCGATAGTGATCCTGTTTTTATCTGTCCGGCATCTGTTCCTACAGCAAGATCGGCAATAAAACTATCTTCAGTTTCGCCGGAACGGTGGGAAATGACCGTAGTAAAGTTGTTTTTCTTAGCTAGATGCATAGTTGTAAAAGTTTCAGTCAGGCTACCAATTTGGTTTACCTTGATCAGGATGGAATTAGTTAATTTCTTATCTATCGCTATTTGTAGTCTTTCCTTGTTGGTTACTAGTAAATCATCTCCTACTAGCTGTATTTTATTACCAAATTTTTCTTGCATACCGGCAAAACCAGCGAAATCATCTTCACTGTGACTATCTTCAATAGAGGCTATGGGATATTTTTTAACTAATTCTCCATAGAAACTGGTTAGTTCTTCGGAACTAATCTGTTTACCGTCAATCTTATATTTACCATTGGCGAAGAATTCGGAAGCAGCAGCATCAATAGCTAAGTTTATTTTCCCGACATACCCAGCTTTATCTATGGCTTCTAAAATAACATCAAAGGCATTGGCAACTTTAGGTAGATGAGGAGCAAATCCTCCTTCATCCCCCACTCCAATAGCTTCTCCCCTGTCTTTAAGAATCTTTTTTAAACAATGGAATATTTCTGCTCCGGCACGAAGATTGTCTGAAAAATTAGCTAGACGAGGAAAAATCATAAATTCCTGAATGGCTAAACCGGAATCAGCATGGCTACCACCATTAATGATATTCATCATGGGGCGAGGGATAGACATTTTTCCACCAAAAAGATTATTAATATGTTTAAAAAGAGGAATTTCCTTTTGTTTGGCCGCCAAACGACAACAAGAGAGAGAAATTCCTAAAATAGCATTCGCTCCTAATTTAGATTTATTAGCTGTGCCATCTAAATCTAACATCTTTTGGTCTATCCCTTCTTGGTCTACAGGATCTAATCCTATTACTTCCGGAGCTAGAATCTCATTAACGTTTTTTATGGCCTTCAACACTCCTTTGCCGTTATATCTGGATTTATCTCCATCTCTTAGTTCTAAGGCTTCATGGACTCCAGTAGATGCCCCAGAAGGCACACAAGACCTAACTATGTTTTCTCCATCTGACATCTCTACTTCCAAGGTTGGATTACCTCTAGAGTCTAGAATTTCACGGGCGAATATTTTTTGGATTTTAGTCATATGGGAAAAGTTGAAATCATTTGTATTTTAGTGGAAAATTGAGTCGTGAGAAAACTTTTTATATTTGGTCTTATCTGTACAGGAATTTTCCTCTTTAACGGGAAGCTTATTTGGGCAGCAGAACCTATTAGGGCCAATGACTCTATACCAATCATAGAAGGACAAATTCTTTCTACCGGACTACTGGCTGATTCTACTGGAAAGGTGTTTATAGAATTTCCTAAAGGCACCCAGGTTGTAAAAAAAGATACTAGAGAATCTTTTGCGGGAACACTTTTCCCTCCGGAGATAATCGCTCGTCCTTGGAAAAATCCTCGTCCGAGAATGAAAGAACTTTTTTCTTTTGAATTAATTGGAGATACTGCCGACAAACTTATTTTTACCGATCGTTTTAATCTCATGAGCGAATTGAGTCGTTTACGAGAGAAATTCCAAAATCCAGATTCTTTCCAAAGAACAATTGTGGTGAGAGTTCTGATTCCTATTAGAGAGGAAGTGGGACGTTTAGGGCTTTGGGAATTTAGGGGGGAAGAATTAGGTTGGACGAGGAAAGGAGGTATGTTAGAGGAATCTACTGATCCAGAGGTGATGGTTTTTACGGCAGCGATTTCTGGAACGGGAACTTTTACTCTTTTTGATGAAGATCCACCACAAGATTTCATCCCCCCTTTCCCACTAGATTTAGTTG
The DNA here is from genome assembly GCA_021734525.1 of Candidatus Altimarinota bacterium. GTDB lineage: Bacteria > Patescibacteriota > Gracilibacteria > UBA4473 > UBA4473 > JAIPGU01. The sequence goes on from JAIPIW010000013.1 coordinate 22,039, forward strand.
AATTTGTGGGTGAAGAAAATCCTGCTACTGCAGGATTAGAAGAATCTTTAGTAGATCCTGTAAATGAAGTAGAAAATCCGGAACAAAATGATATTTTCCCAGAAAATGAAATAGAGATACCAGCAATAGAGGAAGAAGTAGGTATAAATGTACCAGTGGAAGCTCCTTTGGTGCCAGGTATAGAAGAGAAGGAAGCACAAGAAATTTTCCCAGAGGAAATAGGATTTAATTCTGTGGGACCTACTCTAGAAGATTTGCATGCTTCTAGTCTAGAACCATTTTTATCTACCCCAATGTTGCCAGTAGCAGGAGAAGAAGGTGAAGAAAAGTCCTTTGACAACTTCCCTTTTATGATTGTTTTTGCCTTACTTATACTCTCGGGAAGCCTGTTCTTAGCTTTCTCTAACCACAGAAAGGTTTAGGTTGATTTTTCTCTTTAGGTGTGCTACAATGTCTGGAATTATTTTTACACCTAAAGTCATGAAAAAGATTCATTTAATTTTAAACCTCAATAACCTCTGGGTTGAGTTTGCTCTTGGAGCAGTAATGGTAGTTGCTTTTGCCGCTCTGGGATATTTTGCGAGAGAATTTGCTTTGGATTTACAAGCAAACTTTTTCAGCACAGATTGGGGATCATTCTAATCGACAAATAGTCGATGAGTTAATTAAGGACTAGTCAAAAGCTGGTCTTTATTTTTGTCTTTTAAAAAATATCTTTGATTGTTTCAAACCCGTAACCCTTGCCAATCAAGAATTGTTTTACTTTCTGCTGTATTTCAAATTCATTTTCAACCTTTCCTCTTTGTCTAATCTGAGCATACTTTTGTTGGGCTAGTTCTTGGACTAAATCTAATTGCTGTTTCTGAGGAAAAAATTCAGCCACTTTTTCTTTAGCAAATTCCTCCACAATTCCCTTCATTATTAATTTCTGGACTATTTTTCTTGGTCCAGATTTGGTGTTTAGAATTTGGTCATGAATAAAAGCTTCACAGAACCTGGCTTCCGAAAGCCAGTTATTTTCCTTAAAGTTCTTAATAATTTCTGCTACTTCTTCCAGATTTGCAGGATATTTTTTTCTTAATTTATGAGAAAATTCTGCTACAGAATGTTCCCTTTTAGCTAGAAGTTTTAGACCGTATTCTCGGACAGATTGCATTTATAAACCGTTTACTTTTCGACACGAAAAGTTTCACTCATCCGGTTGTTCATGTCAATGTCTCGTGGAGAATAAAATTCAAACTCCCCTTCTTCTAGACGAACAGTAAAGACTCTTGTTTCTCCGGGAACAACCTTTCCGAAATCTGCTACGTCCTTGATAGAGAAATAATGAGTAAATTGTCCATTATTAGTTACCTCGAAAGCAATGTTTCCTGGACTAACATCATTTTGTGAGAAATCAATGTTCCATTCATAAAGATAGGTTCTGACTTTAGTATCAAAGAAGTATTCTGGAACATCTGTTCGATCTTTTTTTGGTGTTACTACTACTTTCTTCTCCGCTACTACTTCTTTTTCCATGACAGAAGTTTCTTCTTTTTTTGCTTCTCGACCTTCATAGACTTCTTCAATTAAGTCTTGTGGAGTTGGAGGAGCTGGAACAGGTTTTTTTACTTCTGTTTCTAATGACTCACTATCTTCGTCCATTAACTCTTCTGTTCGAGTAACTTCTTCTGGTTCATTTGCAACTTTTGGTTCTTTTTTATCAAAAATCATAAAGGCGGCAACAATGATGATGGCAATGATTATCAATCTTTTCATAATAATGGATAGGTTAAGACGACTCGGAATGTACAACAACTTTTCAAATGATGCAAATTATTTTTTGGGATTTTTTAGAAAAATATTTTCACTATATTATAATGTAATAAAAATAGAGGCAGAGCTAATCCCCGCCCCTATTTATATTATTCTTGTTGATATTATTCGTTTTCTTTTTTCTCTTCGAATTCAGTATCTTTTATTTCTTCTTCCCCAGTTTTATCGGCCATTTCTTCACCGCGAGACGCCTCTGGATCGTGTCCGGCTTCATGCATTTTCTTCCCTAAAGCCATTAGTTTTTCTGAGAATTCTTCTTTAGCTTTTTCTAGATCTTCTTTCTTGGCGTTAGAGTCTTCCAGGGCTTTTTTAGCTTCTGGAATAGCCTCTTCTACGGATTTTATTTCTCCTTCTAATTCATCCTTTTTAAGATTTTTAGCTTCTTTAACAGTTTTTTCTGCTTGATATATAAGAGAATCTAGATGGTTTCTAGCCTCTACGGCTGCTTTTCTTTCTTTATCTTTTTCAACATTTTCTTCTGCTTCTTTTTTCATCTTTTCTATTTCTGCATCACTCATACCACTAGAACCTTCGATCCGAATAGACTGTTCTTTATTAGTAGATTTATCCTTAGCTTTGACTGACAAGATTCCATTGGCATCCAGATCAAAGGTTACCTCAATTTGAGGAACCCCTCTTGGAGCTGGTGGAATACCATCTAGAATAAATTGTCCGAGAGATTTATTGTCTGCTGCCATTTCTCGTTCTCCCTGCAAAACATGAATCTGGACACTTGGCTGACTGTCTGCGTAGGTAGAGAACACATTAGATTTAGAAGTAGGAATAGTAGTATTTCTTTCAATCATTGGCGTTCTAATACCACCTGCGGTTTCTATTCCAAGAGTCAAAGGGGTTACATCTAGTAGTAAGACGTCTTTAACGTCTCCTTGTAATACTCCTCCTTGGATAGCTGCACCTAGAGCCACTACTTCATCTGGGTTTTGGGATTCGTTAGGTTTTTTCCCAAAAAATTTCTCCACCGCTTCTTTTACGGCTGGCATTCTAGTCATACCTCCCACGAGTAATACTTGGTCTATGTCAGAAGCTTTTAGTTTGGCATCTTTAAGAACTTTTTCGCAAGGCTTAAGAGCCTTGGCGATTAAGTCCCCTACTAACTGTTCTAGCTTAGAACGGGAAAGTTTCTTTTGTAAATGGAGTGGACCATCTGGACCAACAGTTACATACATAAGATTAATGTCTACTTCCGTGGTAGAAGATAATTCTTTTTTAGCTTTCTCGGCTTCTTCTTTGACTCTTTGCATAGCAATAGGGTCTTTCCATAGTTCTACACCGGTATCTTTCTTGAAATCATCTACTAACCACTTAATAATGGCAGAATCAAAGTTATCTCCTCCTAGATGGGTATCACCATTAGTTGCCAGAACTTCAAAGGTTCCGTCGGATATTTCTAGAATGGAGATATCAAAAGTACCTCCTCCGAGGTCAAAGACTGCTACTTTTTCTTCTTTTCCTTGCTTGTCTATTCCATAAGCAAGTGCTGCGGCAGTAGGTTCATTAATAATTCTTTCTACCTCTAGACCAGCTATTTTTCCGGCATCTTTAGTAGCTTTACGTTGTTCGTCATCAAAATAGGCTGGAACAGTAATTACTGCCTTACTCACCTTTCCTCCTAGGAATGTTTCTGCATCTGCTTTTAGTTTTCCAAGTACTTTGGCTGCAATTTCAGCAGGACGAACATCTTTGCCTTCGAATTTAATCATAACGGCATTGTTTTGGCCTTTAGCGAATTCGAAAGGCATTTCCTCCATTTCTTCTTTTACTTCATTGAATTTACGACCAATGAAGCGTTTAGCAGAGAAAATAGTTTGGGTTGGGTTAACTAGAGCCTGTCTTTTAGCAGGAACTCCCACTAGAATCTGATTATCTTTTTTAGCTACTACTGAAGGAGTAGTCCTATTCCCTTCTGAATTGGGAATAATAACTGCCTTCCCTCCCTCCATCACTGCGACACAGGAATTAGTAGTTCCGAGATCTATACCAATTATTTTTGACATTTTTGTTGTTGTTAAAAATTAGCACTCGTATTTTACGAGTGCTAACAACTTTGTCAAAGATTTTTTTAATTTTTTTCTAAGACTTCTCTAACTTTATCTATAAAACCTGTATCTTCTATATTTTCTATATTTAATCCAAGTTCTAATAACCTATTTTGCACATCTTCTCTCATCCTTCCAGTTAATGCTTCTATTTCTAAAAGTTCACATACCTTACCTTCATTTGTACTTAGCGATTTCGACGCAAGAGCCTCATTCATTTTAATTATACGAAAAAATTCAAATCACTTTTAGTTGATTTTATTTTTTTGTCAATTATGTTTTTAACATATTTTTAATATAGTTCCTTAAAATATTTTGACTTAGTATCCTAAAATACTTACAAACAAGGAACTAATGGATACTGAAAAAATAAAGAGATTCGTTAATGATTGTATACATAATCCTCTTACTTGGAAGGGGAAGGTTGTGAATGGTTTTCTAGTACTTTTAATAACATTTTCTATTGCTGTTATTCCTGTTCATCTTTTGACAGATTTAGCTTGGTTACAAGAGGAACTAATGTGGTTTGAACGTTTTGTAGTAACAATCTTTACCATCGAATATGTCTTGCGAATTTGGTCTGCTAAACTACCGTTTCGTTATATAACTTCTTGGTGGGGAGTTATAGATTTAGTGGCAGTACTCCCCTTTTATTTAGCAGAATTAGGTATATTCGAAGTTGCTCCAGAGATATTTTTGCTACTGAGGGTCTTAAGAATCCTTAAATTTTGTCGTTCTCATGACATAGACGAGAAAAATATGAAGGAGCACGAATTAGAACGTCATGGTGATTTCGAATGTATTGAAAATGAAAAGGTGGAAAAGGTAGTACAAAAACATCCCATAGTTTTTTTATTGGGGTTATTATTGCCATTATTCTTTACAACCTGTGGTCTTTTAACAATTCTATTAACTAGAGGAGGAGTAATAGGAATATCTGTTTCAGTACTTTTGTTTGCTTTTGCGGTAATATTTTTCATTAAAGCTTGGTTAGATTACAACTATGACGTTATTTATATCACTAACTTCCGAGTAATTGTTCAAGATAGACAGCTTTTTGGCGCAATTAAGAATGATATTGCTTACGAATCTATTACTAATGTTGTACCAAATAATCTAGGAATTATTTGTTGGATATTACGTATGGGAAATATCCATATTGAAACGGCTGCTTTTCAGGGGACGCTTGTTTTTGAAAACGCTCCCAATCCTCATTTTATTGTGCGTCATATTTCTAATAATCGGCAAAGAGTACTACTCGCTAGAGAAGGAAGGGATGCTAAAGAATCTAGCATGATAAAACACATGCAAGAAGAAGAAAAAAAGATAGAAGGTCTAGTGGAAGAATTAGAACATCGAAAAAATTCTTAATCCTATATTCTTTCTTTGGCGATATCTATCACCCTATTTTGTTGTTCTGAAAGATTAGATCTAACTTGATTTTCTGCCACTTGGATAGCCTTTTCTTTGATAGGAAAATTAGTTAAAGCCCAACCTACTCCGCTAGCTAGTACTTCATATCCTAGTTGCCATCTAATTAATGGCCAAAGACTCTGCCAGTTTTTAGGAGTCATCTTACTTAAAATATTTTTACTAGCCTGAAGAGCCACTTCTTTGGCACCTGCTTTTGTTAAACTTTTCCCTCCTATTTCTTTTGCTTCTTTGGTAATAGTTTTTTCTGCTGTTTTTAAAATTCCCTCACCGCCCTCTTCTCCCAGAAATTTACTTCCTTTTTTTAAACCAATTGTTGCCAGTTCTTCTAGTCCTTCTTTGGTGAATTTTCTAGCAATTAATTTTGTTACAGCCTTTCCAGCGACTCCACGGGCAGCTAAAATTGCTGGAATAGAAATGCTTCCAGCTCCAAAGGTGCCAATAGTAGCAATGATTGCGGGAACCATACTTATCGCCGTCCAGGCATCCAGTCCTATATTAAGTCCAAACTCCAGCCAACGACCTGTTTTTGAAATACCAGTAGAATAGTCTGTTAATCTTTGGAAAGATTTAATAGAACCCCAAACAGGCAACATTTCGGCTGCTTCTGATAGAAAGGATCTACTAGTAACTGCTGCAACAGCTCCACCAAAACTTTTCGCTTGAATAGCTTCTTTGATAGTATATGAAGAAAATGCTAAGACAGTCCCTGCTCGACCGTGACGAACTTTGAGTCCGGGACATTTTTGCGCTAGCTCTATTCCTTCTGGTCCTAACTTAGATAATTTTTGGGCAATTTTTTCGGTATCATCTGCCATTCGCCAACTCAACTTTTCTGGTCCAAATTGAGCTGTTTTTTGTAAATTATCTTGCATTTTAGCTTTGAATTTTTCTACTTCTTTAGTGGCTTTTAGTCTACGCTTTTCGATACTTCTTTGCTGTTTTCCGTTTAATCTCATGGCAGCTAGCCTGTTTCTAGATTCTTTTGTTTCGTCCCAAGCAACTTCCACTTCTTGTTCTATTTCTAAACCTTTTTCTGCACTTTCTTTAACCTTTCCTCCTAAGTATTCTGCGGTAGAATAAAGCAATAATTCTTTTCTTTTTTGTTTTACTGTATGATATTTAACAAATTCTATGGGGTGTTTTATGACCCATAAAATACGTTTAAAAACGTTCTTTTCTTCTGGATCTTCTCCGATAACTTCTGCAAAAGTTCTAAACTTAGGAGTAAAGTGTCCCCCCACAGTAGATTCTGAATCAACATACTTATCGACAATATTATCAAAAAGATCTTTAGGGGTTTCTAAAGCAGAACTAGATTTACCTACAATCCAAGACAGTGTTTCCCTTTCTCTTTGGAATCTTTCCAGACTGTCTAGAGTATCTTTTAATTCTTTTTCATCTTGGAACGCCCCTACAGATTTTTCTATTGTTTCGCGATGTTGTCTTAATTCTGGAGCTAGTTTCTCGGACACTCTTATAAGTTTATCTGGATTTCTTTTCTTGGAAGATTCTGTGCGTTGTCGGTGATGTTCTAAATTAACTTCGGTTTTTGATCTATTGTCTAATTTATCCAAGCGGTATTCTATTTCTTTGTTTTCTAACAACTCAACTTCGGATTCCCCAGAAGGATCCAGTATTTCTTTAGTTTTTGGTTTACGAACAGGCTTAGCCATCCGGTAATTATACCATAAATATGGCCTGAAAACAATGGTTTTCTTCGCTTGTGGATAACAAATTCTTAAGCAACGTCGAAACCACCAAAGATTTCATCAATATCCTCTACTTCTTCCACGGCTTCTATGAATTTCTCTATTTTTTCTAAAAGGTCTTCAGAAATTATTTTAGGATCTTTAGCACGATATTCTGGAGCAGCTTTTACTATCCGAATCCCCTGCTCTTCTAAAACATTTCTGACCTTAGCTAGATTAGAAAACTTAGTAATTACCTCTGATTCTTCCTCATCAAAGGAGAAATCTTCAGCACCACTACTGACGGCTAGTTCAAAAAGCTCTTCTTCTGTTTTACCATCATTTTTTATAGAGATAACTCCCAAGTGGTCGAACATAAACATTACTGATCCAGAACTTCCTAAATTTCCACCGTTTTTCATAAAGGTAGTCCTTACCTCTGGCATGGTACGATTGGGATTGTCGGTCAGTGCTGTAACAACAAAAGGAATTCCTTCTGGTCCAAATCCTTCATAAACTTGTTCTGTAATCTGAGCTGCATCCTTATCTGTACCAGAGAGTTTCTTTAGGATGCGGTCGATGTTGTCATTAGGAACATTATCTGCTTTGGCATTTTGGATGGCCGTACGCAAAGTAGCATTGGTATCAGGATTTGAATCACTCCTACCGGCAATGATTAAGAGTTTAGAATGTTTGGTAAGTATTTTACCGCGTTTAGCATCTGTTAACGCCTTTTTGTGTTTAATTGAATGCCATTTACTGTGTCCAGACATGAAGATTATTAGGAAAAAATCGTTGTAATTTTAATGATTTAGAGTTTTTTAGCAAAATAGGGTTGTGCGCCGAAGGAAAAAAATTAATCCTTACTTCGGCGCGGTTTGAAACGGATTATTCTTTTCTGGCTTGATGATTATCAATTACAATTCCTTTTCCTTTTGGAAAAAAATCTATGAATTACTCCCGCAATCCATAGAATTCCGGCAAAAATGATCATAAGGCAAAGTCCAAGGAATGTTCCTTCTGGACAGTTATGCATTGTAACCTCCTAAAAATTTAAGAATCCGTTTTTTAAAATAAACTGGTGAAATATTTCGCGAAAATTCCGAAACATGTGAAGGTCTCCACGGGTCGGTAGACCCTTGGCTTCAACCCAATTCAAGCTCCGCTTGTCCAAAATCTTCTTTTCCCTGTTCTTCGATATATTTTTTGATTATGGCTTCATTTATCCCTACCGTTGACACAAAGTATCCATCACTCCAAATACCGCCTACTCCCCAGT